>NZ_JBEXEV010000030.1:0-93140 GCF_040606435.1 Micromonospora sp. NPDC005413 | reverse complement strand
AGCTCCTTCGGGGGTAAGGACACCCAGCCGCCACAAAAGGGGGAACCGGCGTGCGGGGTGTGAGCACCTCGTCCGGGCGCATCAAAAATCAGGGGGGAAAGTCTTTGAGGGTTCGGCGCCTACGGGCCGGGGGTGGCTTGGGGCGCCGGGGTCGGCGGCCTACGAGCGGAGTGCTCATGGCGCCGGGTCCAGGTGTAACGACCGGCGGGCCGGGGTCATTCCGGGGGCGGCCCATCCACCGGCACCCACAAGGAAGCGATGACCGGGCGGCCGTTCGCAGGTGGCTGCAACGACCGGGCGGGGCCTGGCATCCCAACCCCGGGGGCCCGGCGCTCCAACCGCGAGGGCTCAGCGCTCCAACCCGGGGGGTCGGCGTTCCAACCCCGAGGCGCGGGGTGGCGGGCCGTGGTGCTGCGATCGTCAGGGTATGTAACGACCCCGGGCCGGCCATGATTCCAGGCCACGGGTGCGACCGGTCACAACCCAGAGGCGGCCGGGACCGGACAAACCACCCAGATAGCCCACCGGGCGGCGCCTCAGACACCGACCACGGGCATGATCCACTCCATATCGCCGATGTCGGGGCATCACACGCCCCGGACACCCCCACATCGGCGATGTCGTGTCGATCATGGATATGCCGGTCAGGCCGTCGTGCACGGGAACGAACAAAAGGCCCTTTTCGACTCTGAGTCAACCGACCGTGTGGGTGGGTGACAGGTTGCAGGTGCTGGGCCGGAGACCTCGCCAGACGATCGGGTGGCCCGGCAACCGCCCGTGGCCGGGGTGGCCGAGCGGCCTGCGCGGCCGAGCGGCGTGGGGGTGTCCAGAGCGGGCCGAGCGGCCTGCGCGGCCGTAACGGCGTGCGCGGCCGTAACGGCGTGCGCGGCCGTAACGGCGTGCGCGGCCGTAACGGCGTGCGCGGCCGTAACGGCGTGCGCGGCCGTAACGGCGTTGGGTGGCCAGAGCGGCGCGGGTGGGCCAGAGCGGCTTGCGTGCTGCCGATCATCCGGGAGGCCCGTGCCCGGCCACCGACGGCGACGCGTGGGCGACCGCCGGGGTGGGCCAGAGGGGCGTCGGTGGCCAGCGCGGCGTGGGTGGCCGAGCGGCCGGGTGGGCCAGGCGGTCCGGTGCGACGGGGCCACCCTCACTCGGGGAGGCGGGACCGGACCTTCGCGGCGCAGGCGTCCAGGACCGTCTGTGCGTCCAGTCCCAGGCTCTCTATGGCCACCAAGGCCGTAAAGGCGACGTCGGCCAACTCCGCCGCGACGTCGTCGCGGGTGTGGGTGACGCCCTTGCGCGGATTCTGCCCGAGCAGACCGATCCAGGCGGCCGACGCCTCCCCCGCTTCCTCGGTCAACTTGAGGATGCGGCAGGTAAGTTCCGTCTGCCCGGTACCGTTCGCCGCGTCCAACCAGCTGCGCGACGCTCGGGCCGCCTCCCAGATCGACTCGTCCACGGCGCCCAGTCAACCCGACCGCCCCACCGCCCGCGCAACCGGGTACGGCGGTGCCATGCCAGCCTCCGACACGCGCAGGCCTCCGACAAAGTGCTGGCCTCCGACACAAGCGGGCCTCCCGACACAAGCAGGCCTCCGACACAAGCAGGCTCCCGACACAAGCAGGCTCCCGACACAAGCAGGCTCCCGACACAAGCAGGCTCCCGACACAAGCAGGCTCCCGACACAAGCAGGCTCCCGACACGTGCTGACCTCCGGGCACCTGCAGGCCTCCGATCGTGCGGGCCCCGGCACGTCCCCAGCCCCCGACAAGCGGCGCCGACGAGAAGCCACCCGGCCGACGAGAAGGGTCGGCAGCACCCCGGTCGGAGCAGCGGCTGCGGAAAGACCCCGGGCCACCCGTCCAGGCGTACGGACTGGTCTGATCAGCCGGACAGCCGTGCTTGACCGGCCGATCAGCGCAGCCATTGACACTGGTCTAAGGCGGTCCTAGGTTCAGGGCGCTACCGGCCCGTAGGCAACCGTCCCGCCTCGTCGCCCCCGGGCGACATCCGTCCGATGGGGAGCATCGATGCTGTCCGTACCCGTTCGTACCCTCCGCCGTCTGCTCGCCGCCACCGCGACGCTGACCCTTGCGGTCGGGCTGGTCGGCGCTGCGCCGGCCAGCGCCACCGGTCGCGACCCGGGGGGTGGCCAGCCGCTGCCCGGGTACACCATCGAGAATCCGCCCCTGGCTCCGCTGGTGGTGGGTGGCAAACCGACGACGGTACGCCAGGGCGTGCACCGCCACGCCGGGTACATCATCGAGGTTCCCGCCCGGTGGAACGGTGACCTGGTGCTGTGGGCGCACGGCTACCGCGGCCAGGGCACGGTGCTTTCGCCGGAGGCGCCGGGCTTCGGGTTGCGGCAGCGTCTGCTGGAGCAGGGGTACGCGTGGGCGTCATCCTCGTACGACCGCAACGGCTTCGACATCCGTTCCGGGGTGCTGGGCACCAAGGATCTCGCCGACCACTTCGGGCGGACGGTCCGGCGGCCCCATCACACCTATCTCGCGGGGGTGTCGATGGGTGGGTACGTCATCGGTCGCTCGCTGGAGCAGTATCCCGGCTATTACGACGGGGCGCTGCCGATGTGCGGGGTGCTCGGCGACCAGACCCTGCTCGACTTCTACCTGGACTACAACCTGGTTGCGCAGACCCTCAGCGGGGTGCCGGCGTATCCCACGCCGGCCGACTACCTGACCAACGCGGTGCCCCGCATCCAGGTGGCGCTCGGCCTGGCCGGGCTGACCCCCACTGGGCCGGACACCACCACCGACCGGGGCAAGCAGTTGCGGGCGATCACGGTGAACCGTTCGGGCGGGCCGCGGCCGGGTGCCGACGCGGCGTTCGCGGTGTGGAAGGACTTCCTCTTCTCGATCAGCGTGACCAGCGGCGGTGTCACCCCCGGGCAGCGGCCCGGGCAGCTTTCCACCAATCTTTTCACCCGCTACACCCCGAACAGCCCGGTCAACGTCAACGCGACCGTGCAACGGGTCGCCCCGGAGAACGTCGTGCAGCGGCTCCTGCCGACGCTGACCGAGGTGCCGCGGATCGCCGGTCGACCCACCGCGCCGGTGCTCAGCCTGCACGGCCTCGGTGACCTGTTCGTGCCGTTCAGCATGGAGCAGGCGTACGCCACCGACGTGGCGCGGCACGGTCGCAGCAAGTTGGTGGTCCAGCGGGCCATCCGGGCCACGCAGCACTGCGAGTTCACCCCGACCGAGGCCGGCGCCGCCTGGGACGATCTGATGTCCTGGATACGCACCGGCAAGCGCCCGGCCGGCGACACCGTGACCGACCCGGCGGTGGTGGCCCGGCCCGACTATGGCTGCCGGTTCAGCGATCGGGCCGCGTACGCCGCCGGCGTCGGCACCCGCCGCCTCTACGCCGCCTGCTGAGGTACCCGGACACGACGACACCGGCCGGCCCCCTGAACGGGTGCCGGCCGGTGGTCGGATGTGCGGGTGTCACCAGAGCTGCTGGACGACGTCCGCCGCCTGCTCCTCCCACTGCGCGTACGCGTAGGGAAAGGCGGAGACCTGGACGGTCTGCGCGGCGGCGGTCAGCGGCAGATCCTCCCAGCCGCCGACGTTCTTGAGTGCGCTGAAGAACGCCGTGGCGGAGTACTCCGGGTCGGTGATCTGCTCGGGCGTGCCCCAACCGGACGACGGGCGCTGCTGGAACAGGCCCTGCGAGTCGTGGTCGTTGTACGCGCCGAGGTGGCCGAGGTTGTAGAGCTTCGACTCCTGCAGCGAGGTGGCGACGCCGATCACCGCGCCACGGTCGCCGACGCCGGTCTTCTTCGCCACGTCGACGATTGCCCGCGCGTTGTCGAGCTGTGCGTCGTCGAGCGGGATGCGCGACTGGGCACCTTCGATGCCGTGCGGGATCAGTTCGGCGCGGCTCGGCTTGCCGGCCGGCGGCTTGCCGGTGGCGGAGCCGGTGGTCAGGCCGGACTCGACGGGCTGGTCCTCCTGACGTGCGGAGGTGGCGGCGTTGCCGGTGGCGAGGTCGATGGCGGCGACAGCGCCCTCGTGCGGCCCGGAGGTGACCGGGGCCGCGGCGGCAGTCGGTGCGAGCGCCAGGCCGCCGAGGGCGGCAACACCCGCAACGCTCAGCGCGGTCTTGCGGTACGAGTCCTTAGCGATGGCGGGGAGCCATCGAGTGAAGTCGGCCTTCACGATGGTTGCCCTTTCGATCGTGCGGAGTGCTCCGGGGTGAACACTCCTCGGGAGATGACCGCGGAAAGGGTTTGGGCTCCGGCGGTACGGGGGACACAACCGGGTTCAGGTGTCGGGCATTCCGGAAATGCCGGTGCACCGCCAAGGTGCGGTCCCGGTCACCCCCGGGAATCGGACAGTCGGCTCAGCCGCGCCGTCGGATCGACGCGTTTCCGCCCGGACGGGCGTGATCCACTCCACGTCGGCGATCTGGTGGTGTCGCGGCGGCCGGATGCCCCCGTATCGGGGATGTGGAGTCGATCTCCCGCCGGCCGGAGCGAGCCGCCCGACCCGAGCGAGCCGACCGGACCGAGCCGGCCCGGAACGAGCCGCCCGGAACTGGACAACCGGGTGATCTGCCGTCAAGCGACGTGTGGGGTGCCGTACCGGACGAGGACGTGCCAGAGCTGTTTGAGGTGCTGCAGGGTCTCCGTGGCCGAGCCCCGGTCCGCCCAGCGTGTCGGCTCGGTGACCACCGACACCGCGCCACGACCGATCAGGGCCGCGTCCACCGGATCACCCGGTCGGGCGAACTCCCGGTGCAGACGCTCCGCCAGCACCGGGATCGCTGGGCCCCGGAAATCCGGGTCGACCCGGTTGACCGCCAGCGCGAAGCCGGGGTGCCACCGCAGCGGAAAACCGTAGCGCTGAGCGAGCAATGCCAGCGTCGCGCCGTTCTCGGTGCCGGCGAAGGACGGATCCACCACCAGTTCCTCGACGTCCTGAGCGAGGTCGAGGACGCCGTGGATCTGGGCCTCCACGTAGTCGTCCAGCGCGCGACCGGCGGTGGGCGCAGTGGTCGGCCCGGCGAGCAGTGTCCGGACCAGGGTGGCGACGTCCAGGCCGGTGCGCCCCAGGCATTCACCGGTGGCGGCGGTGCCGGTCAGGAGCCCGGCGAGCACCGCCTCGAAGGCATCGCCGGTGCCCACCGTACGCGGGTCAAGGTGGCTGTCGCCGAGGCAGAAGGTCGCCCGGGTCAGCACCTCCGGGCGCAGCCGCAGATGACAGGAGCCGAAACGGGGGCAGGCGCCGTCCGCGTGGTCGAGCAGGTTGATTCCGCCGTATGTGGGTCGCTGCTCCCGTGTCACCTCCGGCCGCTGGTACGCGCCGTCGAACATCCGTTGCTCCCAGCGGTCCCGATCGCCGCCGGGGTACGCGGTGAGGCCGCCGTTGGAGATCCCGGTGACGAACTGACTGCGGTACGCCCCGTCGTCGGCCAGCGCGGCGGCGACTGTCCGCCCGTCGACGCACAAACGGTCGGGGTGGAAGTTGACCGTGAGCCGGCCGAACTGGAGGACCTCGGCCAGCAACTGCTCCGGCCGGTGACGGACGCCAGCGGTGGTGAGTTCCCGGGCAATGGCGGCGAGGGCGGCGGGACGCTCGGCCACGGCGAGCGACCGCACGTACGCCAGCGCCGCCGTCTGCGCCGTGGGGAGAGCCTCGGCGCGCAACCTGCCCGACTCAGCGGTCGCCGTCACGTCCGAAGCCGTCCGTCCCGGCCCGCTCGTCGGGCGTACGCAGCTCCTCGAAGACGGTGATCTGCAGGTCGGCGGGCGCGTCGAGACGGGAGTTGAGGGACTGCCAAGGCGTGCGCGTGGGGGGCGCGATCTCGCTCGCCCCGGCGGCGACCAGTCGGGTGGTGGTCGCCTCGGCGTCGTCCACCTCGAAGGCCACCCGGATGCGGGGCGCGACCTGCCGACCCACCTCGACCTCGTCGATCATGCGTTTCTGCGCCGGGTTGGCGATCTCCAGGGTGGCGCGTCCGGCCTCCAGAATCATCACTTGCGCGTCCCCGTCGCCGCTGAACGCCGCCTCCTCGGGCAGGCCGAGCGCATCGCGGTAGAACGCGACGGCGGCCTCGTAGTCGGCGGCCTCCACCACGAGGCGCAGCTGACGGACAACGGGTACGGGAGAGTCGGCGACCATGAGCGGGATCCTAGCGTCGCGGTGAGACTAGATTGAGAGCGTCCAGAGGGGAGCGCCCGTGGTCGAGGAAGCCAGCGATGACTCGTACCTGCTGCGCCCGGTCGGCCGGGTCGTCTCGCCGCTGACGGACATGGCGGAGGCGCCACGCCAGGGCGACGAGGGCGCGCCGACGGCGTGGCTGGTCTTCGACCCGCGGGTCGGCCGGGCCCTGCGCGACCTGCGGGTGGGGGCGGAGCTGCTGGTGCTGACCTGGTTGGACCGCGCCCGGCGCGATGTGCTGGCGGTGCACCCGCGCGGCGACGAGAGCCGGCCGGAAACAGGAGTGTTCAGCACCCGCGCCCCGCACCGGCCCAATCCGATCGGGCTGCACCGGGTGCGGGTCCTGGCGGTGGACGGGCTGCGCGTCGAGGTGGCCGACCTGGAGGCCCTCGACGGCACCCCGGTCCTGGACATCAAGCCGTTGCTGGGCGCGGTCGACGAGCGCTGAGCCGTCGACCGCGCGCGTGCCGGCCAGGGTTCAGTGGCCCCTGGCCAGCCACTCTTCCAGGTGCGGAGCCTCCGCGCCGATCGTGGTGTCGTCGCCGTGACCGGTGTGCACGATCGTCTCCGCCGGCAGGGTGAGCAGGCGGGTACGGATCGACCGGACGATGGTGTCGAAGTCGCTGTACGAGCGGCCGGTCGCACCCGGACCGCCGGCGAAGAGCGTGTCGCCGGTGAACACCACGCCCAGGTCCGGGGCGTGGAAGCTGCACGCGCCGGGGCTGTGCCCGGGGGTGTGCAGCACCCGCAGCGTGGTGCCGGCCACCTCGATGCTCTGCCCGTCGTGCAGCTCGCCATGCGGCGGCAGGTGCGGGTGGACCATGTCCCAGAGGACCCGGTCGGCGGCGTGCAGCAGCACGGGCGCGCCGGTGGCCTCGGCCAGCTCGGGTGCCACCCGGACGTGATCGTCGTGGGCGTGGGTCGCCAGGATCGCCGTGACCTGCCGGTCACCCACCAGGGCGAGGATCGCGGCCACGTCGTGCGGCGCGTCCAGGACGACACACTCGCTGTCGTCGCCGATCACCCAGACGTTGTTGTCCACGTCGAACGTCTGCCCGTCCAGGGAGAACGTGCCGGCGGTGACCGCGCGGTCGACCCGGGCGGTCACGGGAACACCACCACCGAACGGAGCACGTCACCGTGGTGCATCCGTTCGAACGCGTTCTCGACCTGGTCGAGCGCGATCTCCTCGGTGACGAACGCGTCCAGGTCGAGCCGGCCCTGCAGGTACAGCTCGGTGAGCATCGGGAAGTCCCGGCTGGGCAGGCAGTCGCCGTACCAGCTGGACTTGAGGGCGCCGCCACGCCCGAAGACGTCCAGCAGCGGCAGCTCGATCTGCATCTGCGGGGTCGGGACGCCGACCAGCACCACCGTGCCGGCCAGGTCGCGGGCGTAGAACGCCTGCTTCCAGGTCTCCGGTCGGCCCACCGCGTCGATCACCACGTCGGCGCCGAAGCCACCGGTGGCGGCACGGATCGCCTCGACCGGGTCGGTCTCGGAGGCGTTCACGGTGTGCGTGGCGCCGAACTTGCGGGCCCATTCCAACTTACGGCTGTCGGTGTCCACCGCGACGATCGTCGTGGCGCCGGCCAGTGCCGCACCGGCGACCGCCGCGTCTCCGACGCCGCCGCAGCCGATCACCGCGACCGAGTCGCCGCGGGTGACGTTGCCGGTGTTCATGGCCGCGCCCAGCCCGGCCATCACGCCGCAGCCGAGCAGACCCACGGCGGCGGGTCGGGCGGCCGGGTCGACCTTCGTGCACTGGCCGGCGTGCACCAGGGTCTTTTCGGCGAACGCGCCGATGCCCAGCGCCGGGGCGAGCTCGGTGCCGTCGGTCAGGGTCATCCGCTGCGTGGCGTTGTGGGTGTTGAAGCAGTACCAGGGGCGACCCCGGCGGCAGGCGCGGCAGACCCCGCAGACCGCACGCCAGTTGAGCACCACGAAGTCACCCGGGGCGACGTCGGTGACGCCCTCACCGACCTGCTCGACGATGCCCGCCGCCTCGTGGCCGAGCAGGAACGGGTAGTCGTCGTTGATGCCGCCCTCGCGGTAGTGCAGGTCGGTGTGGCAGACGCCGCAGGACTGGATCCGGACAATCGCCTCACCAGGCCCGGGATCGGGCACCACGATGGTGGTGACCTCGACCGGCGCGCCCTTGCTGCGGGAGATGACTCCCCGGACTTCCTGGCTCACTTCGCCTCCTGCTGGTGGTCTGCGGCGGGGTCCGGTGCCGGGCAGGCGGGTGTGCCACGGGCTCGGCGGTGGGCCCCTGGCGAACCTACCGCGACCACCACGGCCGGCCCAGCCCACCCGGCGGTTATCGCGCCCCGCGTCGGGTACGCGGGCCGCATTCGACCACGGCCATCGGGAGTGACCATGAAGCTCGCGCACCTGCCGCTGAGGCTCAGCATCGGCGCGTACTTTCTCAACTCGGGTCTGGGCAAGCGGAATCTGGAGGGCGCCGCTGCGGAGGGCATGCACGGGATGGCGGTCGCCGCCATGCCCCAGTTCGGCCAACTGGAGCCGGCACGCTTCGCCAAGCTGTTGTCGTACTCGGAGATCGCGCTCGGGGCCGCGCTGCTCGCGCCGTTCGTCCCGGCGCCCCTGGTCGGGCTCGGCCTGACCGCGTTCGGCGCGGGCCTGGTGCAGCTGTATCTGAAGACGCCGGGGATGCGGGAGCCCGGCAGCGTACGCCCGACGCAGCAGGGCGCGGGGCTCGCCAAGGACGTCTGGCTGGTCGGGGCCGGACTGACGCTGGTGTTGGAGGGGCTGACCCACGGTCGTCGGCACCACTGACCCGGCGGGCGGCCTGAGGACTGCGGTGACCCAGCGTCGTGAGGTGCGGCCGTTCTACCGGCCGATGAGGCCTCGTCGCCGCGACGAGCCGCACCGCGCGGCCACCCCGCTGGAACTCTTCTTCGACCTCTGTTTCGTGGTGGCGGTGGCGCAGGCGGCCAGCAGCCTGCACCACGACGTCGCCGAGGGCCACCTCGGCCACGCGGCGACCAGCTACGTCATGGTGTTCTTCGCGATCTGGTGGTCGTGGATGAACTTCACCTGGTTCGCCTCGGCCTACGACACCGACGACGACGTCTACCGGATCACCACCCTGGTGCAGATCTCCGGAGCGTTGATCCTGGCGGCCGGGGTGCCGCGCGCCTTCGCCGACGGCGATTTCACCGTCATCACGTACGGGTACGTGGTGATGCGTCTGGCCGCCGTCGTTCAGTGGAGCCGAGCGGCCGCCGGCGACCCGACGCACCGTGCGGCGGCGCGCCGCTACGCGATCGGCGTGACCGTCGTGCAGCTCGGCTGGCTGCTGCGGCTGTTGCTGCCCGCCGAGTGGGGTGTCGCGTCGTTCGTGCTGCTGGGGCTGGCCGATCTGCTGGTGCCGGCGGTGGCCGAACGCCCCGGCATGACCCCGTGGCACCCCCGGCACATCGCCGAGCGGTACGGGCTGTTCACCCTGATCGTGCTTGGCGAGACGGTCCTGGCCATCTCGGTGGCGATCCAGACCGGGCTCGACGCCGGGGAGCACGGCCTCTGGTCGCTCGCGGCGGCCGGCGCGGTCATCGTGTTCGCGCTCTGGTGGCTCTACTTCGACCGGCCGAACGAGGCGCCCGACCGGCTGCCGTACTCCCTGATCTGGGGCTATGGCCATTACCTGATCTTCGCCGCGGTCGCCGCGGTCGGTGCCGGCCTGGGCGTGTCGGTGGACCTCAAGCGGCACCTCGCGCACGTCTCCGAAATCACCGCGGGGTACGCGGTGGCCGTCCCGATCGCCGTCTTCCTGCTCACGGTCTGGGTGCTGCACGTACGCCAGCAGCAGCACGGCGCGGTGGTCGTGGCCTTCCCGGTCGTCGCGCTGCTGGCGCTGCTCGCGCCGCTCGGCCCGGCCCCGGTCTACGTGCTCGCGGGGCTGCTGGTCGCCCTCGTGGCGGTGACCGTGCTGTTGCGCCGCCGCGACGTCGGGCCGAGCGCGACGGCGGCCCGGACCGCCCCGGCCTGACTACGCGCCGCGCGGAGAGAAGTGACCGGGTAACCGGTCACGCCACCTCACGGGCGGGATCGACGGCGGCGTCGGCGGGGCGTTGCGCGGGCACACCGGGGGCGGGCGGCGCCGGGCGGGCGACGCCCCGGTTGAGGCCGGTGACGAGCAGCCGGTTGTACGAGGCCGGCAGGACCCGGGCCAGCAGATCGGGCACCTTCGCCGACCAGCCGATCAGCACCCGGCCCCGACGCCGCTCGACGCCGCGCAGGATCACCTCGGCGGCCCGTTCCGGCGCGATGGTGAGCAGCTTCTCGAACTGCGCCCGACCGGCGGTGTACTCCTCGATCGACACGCCGCTGCCGATCCTGGCGTTCTCGGTGATGCGGGTGCGGATCCCGCCGGGGTGCACCGAGGTCACCCCGATGCCGTCGTCGACCAGCTCGTGTCGCAGCGCCTCGGTGAGGCCGCGTACGGCGAACTTGCTCGCCGAGTAGGCGGCCTGCCCGGCCGGGGCGATCAGCCCGAACAGGCTGGAGACGTTGACCAGATGCGCACCCGGCTCCGCCTGGAGAGCGGGCAGCAGCGCGTGGGTCAACTGCGCCACGGCCCGGAAGTTGATGTCGATCACCCAGCTGAACTCGTCGAACGTCACCTGGTCGAACCGACCGCCGAGGCCGACACCGGCGTTGTTCACCAGCAACCGGATGCGCGGGTGCCGCTGGCCGATCTCCACGGCCACCCGGGCGATGCCCGCCGCGTCGGCGAGGTCCACCACGTAGGTGTGCACCTGACGGTCCGGGTGGTCGGCGCGGATGGCGGCGACGACCGCGTCCAGCCGCTCGGCGTCGCGGTCCAACAGGACCAGGTTGCTGCCTCGGCTGGCCAGCGCGTGCGCCAGCGCCGCACCGATGCCACTGGCCGCGCCGGTGACCACAGCTGTAGCGCCGGCGAAGTCGAACCTCTGCACGATCGGTGCTCCTCTCCTCGCGGTTACCGACGATCGAATGAGACGGGACGCTGGGGGTTGGCGGACGCGGCCACCTCGCCGACGCGGGAGAACCGCACGCCCTCGTCGGTGAGCCGGCCGTGCCGCATCAGCAGCACGTCGCGGGGGTAGTTCTGGTGCAGCCGCCACGGCGCTCTCGCACCCTGCTTGGGCAGCGCGTCGACGGCACGCAGCACGTAGCTGGAACGCAGGTCGATGAGCGGCACCCGCTCGTCGTCGGGCGGCGGGAGCGGGGTGACGACCTGCTGGCCGGTGCGGTCCAGGTGGCGCAGCAGCCGGCAGACGTAACCGGCGACCAGGTCGGCCTTGAGCGTCCACGAGGCGTTGGTGTAGCCGATGGTCAGCGCGAAGTTCGGCACGCCGGAGAGCATCGTGCCCTTGTAGGCGACGGTGCTCGCGAGGTCGACGTCGGTGCCGTCGACGCGCAGCGTCAGGCCACCGAGGGCGAGCAGGTTGAGGCCTGTCGCGGTGACCACGATGTCGGCGGGCAACTCGTCGCCGGAGGTCAGTCGAACGCCGTGCGCGGTGAACGTGTCGACGGTGTCGGTGACCACCGACGCCGTGCCCTGTTGCACGGCCGTGAACAGGTCACCGTCGGGTGCCACGCAGAGCCGCTGGTCCCACGGGTCGTAGCGGGGCGAGAAGTGCCGGTCGACGTCGTACCCCACCGGGAGCCGGCCACTCGCGGCCCGGCGCAGCATCCGCTTCACCAGGTTGGGCGCACGCCGGCTGAGCTGGAAGTTGACGGTGGACAGCAGCACGTTCTTCCAGCGCACCACCGGATACGCGGCCTTCGCCGGCAGCCAGCGCCGCAGCGCGTCGGCCAGGCGGTCGTGTGAGGGCAACGCCATGACGTACGTGGGTGAGCGCTGGAGCATCGTCACGTGGGCGGCCCGCTGCGCCATGGCCGGCACCAGGGTGACCGCGGTGGCGCCGCTGCCGATCACCACCACCCGCTTGCCGGTGTAATCGAGGTCGTCGGGCCAGTGCTGCGGGTGCACCAGCCGCCCGGCGTACGCCTCGACACCGGGCAGGGGCGGGGTGTAGCCCTCGTCGTAGCGGTAGTAGCCAGAGCACGCGAACAGGAACGAGCAGGTCAGCACCACGGTCTCGGCGGTGTCGGTGCGCTGGGCGTGCACCGTCCAGCGGGCGCTGTCGCTGTGCCACTCGGCGTGCAGCACCCGGTGGCGGAAGCGGATGTGCGGCTGCACGTCGTACTCGCGGGCGGTTTCCCGCACGTACTTCCGGATGGCCGCGCCGTCGGCGATGGCCTTCGGGTCGGTCCACGGCTTGAAGGAGTAGCCGAGGGTGAACATGTCCGAGTCGGACCGGATGCCCGGGTAGCGGAACAGGTCCCAGGTGCCGCCGATGGCGTCGCGCGCCTCCAGCACCGCGAACGTCTTGTCCGGGCAGTCACGGCGCACATGGCAGGCAGCGCCGATGCCGGACAGGCCAGCACCGATGATGAGCACGTCGACGTGGTCGGAGGCCATCGGCGTTCCTCCATCCGGGGCGGTGGACGGACACTAACACCGCGACCGGATGGCGGAAACCACCGCGACAACCCCTAGTCGGAAGCCCGGGTGAAGGTCATGACCCAGTTGGTCTCCCAGGTCTGCTCGCCGTCGGTGGAGAACGCCTGCTCCCAGCGGGCGGTCGTCGCGCTGATGTCCGACCAGATGAACCGGCACCGAACCGGTCGCCCCTCGTGCTGGTCGTCCGCGTAGAAGCGGCCCACCCCGTCGACGAAGCGGCCCACCATCGGCGGCTGCTCCAGCACCCCGCTGTCGCTGTTCATCCAGTAGATCGACCACTCCTGCCGGGCCGGGTCGAAGATCCTGATCGTGGCACCGGAGGAACCCTTGGTCGGGAACGTGATCTCGTCGAAGTGGCCGCCGCCGGCGAAGAAGCCGTGCGCGACCGACACCCCCGGAAACTCCTCCCACTCATCGGAGCCGACCAGCCGCTTGCGCAGCCGCCGGTTCACGACGTTCCAGGTGCCCTTGAAAAAGTCGAAGTCGCCCATCAGTGGCCCACCGGCCCTTCCGCTCGCGTGTCGCGCAGGTAACCGGCCAGGTCGGGGTGCTCCGGCGCCAGCAGGTGCCGCACCCAGGCGGCGCGCTCGTGCTCCAGCACCGCCAACTCCCAGACGCAGCCCACAGCGGGCCGGCGCAGTGCGACGAAGTGTGCCGGATCATCGTCGGGGCAGTCCAGTGCGGGCTGCCCGGCCGCCGCCACGCGCACCTCCAGCGCGTTGTCCCACACCCAGGTGTACGCCAGCAGGTACGCGCCGGTGTCCGCGCCCCGGTGCAGCACCACCCAGCCGGCGGCCGGGGTGCCGTCGTCGGCGACGTCGGCCAGCAGCGCGGGCAGCAGGTCGTACGCGGCCTTCTCCACCTCCGGTTCGATCGGCCGATCCGGCTGGTCGATGTGGTAGCGCTTGAGCTGTCGACCGTCCACCACGATCGGTCCCGGCGTTCTCAGATCCTTGTCGCGAAAAGGCATGCCGGGACGGTACGACCGATCCCCTGACAGCTAGTGTCAGTGAAGTGCGGGCCAGTCGACTTCTCTCCGTCCTGCTGTTGCTCCAGTCGCACGGTCGGCTGACCGCCGCGCAGCTCGCCGAGCGGTTGGCCGTCTCCCCCCGCACCATCTATCGGGACGTGGACTCGCTGCACGCCGCCGGCATTCCGCTGTACGGAGAGGCCGGGCACGCTGGCGGCTACCAACTGGTCGACGGCTGGCGGACCCGACTGACCGGGCTGACCGCCGAGGAGGCCGACCGGCTCTTCCTGGCCGGGCTGCCCGGCCCCGCCGACGAGCTGGGCTACGGCGACGTGGTGGCCGCGCTACAACTCAAGCTGCACGCCGCGCTCCCCGCACCGCTGCGCGACCGGGCGACCCAGCTCCAGCAACGCTTCCACCTGGACACACCCGGCTGGTACGCCGACGGCGACGCCTCCCCCGAGTTGGCCCGGACGGCCGAGGCGGTCTGGCGGCAGCACCGCATCGAGGTGCGCTACCGCAGCTGGAGCGGCGAGGTGACGCGGGTGCTGGAGCCGTACGGCCTGGTGCTCAAGGGTGGCCGGTGGTACGTGGTGGCCGACCAGCCTGGCCGGGGCGCGCCGGCGACCTACCGGGTCAACCAGATCCTCGCGCTGACCCCGCTGACGCAGGAGTTCGACCAACCCGCCGATTTCGACCTGCCGGCCTGGTGGCGGGCGCACGTGGTCCAGTTCCGGGCCCGACTGCACCGCGACGAGGCCACGGTCCGGCTCTCCCCCGGCGGGCGGGAGCGGCTGCGGGAGATCGGCAGCGATCCGGTGGTGACCGCGGTGGACGCCAGCGCCGGGCCACCGGACGCGCGGGGCTGGGTGACCGCGGTGCTGCCGATCGAGTCGCTCACCCATGCCCACGGTGATCTGCTGCGCCTCGGTGCCGACGTCGAGGTGCTGACTCCCGTCGCACTGCGCGAACGCCTGGCCGCCACGGCGGCCGGACTTGCCGCGCTCTACGCCCCAGGTTGAGCCACTCCTGCCTCGCCACAGTGGAGATCGGAGGGACATCGATTGTGGGCGTGGTGTGCCACCCTGGGACGGTCACCAGCAGGCACCGGAGGTGAGGGTCACGCTACGGCTACGCGCACTGGTCGCCGTCCCCGGCACCGGGCCGGTGACCATCGACGTTCCCGCCGGCACACTCGCCGCCCTGGTGGCGCCGCCCCGCTTCGGCACCGCGGTCGCCCGGGTGCTGGCCGGGCTCGCCGCCCCGGTGACCGGCCGCATCCTGGTCGGCGACCGGGACGTCACCGCCCTGCCGCCGCCGCGCCGGCAGATCGGCTACGTGCCCGCCGGTGGCGCTCTGCTCCCCCAACTCACCGTGCGCCGCAACATCGAGTACGGCCAGCGCAAGCGCGAACGGGTGCACGAGGTGGCCGACGACTGGACGACCACGGTGGTCGACCGGCTCGAGTTGGCGCTCTCCCTCACCCTGCTACCGCACCAGATCTCCGCCGCCCAGCGGTTCCGGGTGGCGCTGGCCCGGGCGGCGGCCTGCCTGCCCGAGGTGCTCGTGGTCGACCTGCCGGCCGGTTCGGCGGGCGACAGCCGCCTCGGTGACCTGATGCCTCGGCTCTCCCCACCGGACGCCCCCGGGGTGGCGGTGCTGGTCTGCACCGCCGATCCGGGCACCCTGGCCGAGATTCCGCTGCGACACGAGCTGGTCACCGAGCCGAGCGAGGCGACCCGATGACGACGAGCGTCCGACCGAGTCGGCGTACTTTGCTGCGCGCCGCCGCCGCGGGCGTCACCGCCCTGGCCGCCGGCTGCTCCGGCGGGACCCGGTCGGTGCAGGTCGTGGTGGTGTGGAGCACCAGCGAGTTGGACCGGTTCCGCCAGGTCGTCGCCGGCTACCCCGCCCCGGTGCAGGTGGTCAGCGCCGGCAACGACATCGACGCGTTCCTGCGGGCTCGGCACCTCGCCGGCACCAGCCCGGACGTGGCGATCCTGCCCCGCCCCGGCCTGGTCACCGAGTACGCCCAGCGGGGTTGGCTGAGCCCGGTGCGCCCGTCCGCCGAGTACGCCGTGCCCGACGAGCTGAGCAAGCTGCTGACCACCGAGGGCCAGCGCTACGGCGTCTGGGTGAAGGCGGCCCACAAGTCGCTGGTCTGGCACCTGCCGTCCATGCTGCCCAACCCACCGACCAGCTGGGACGAGCTGGTCGAACGGACCCGGGAGCTCGGCGCGCTCGCTCGGCGCAACGACGGCCCGGCGCCCCTCGCCCTCGGTGCGGCGGACGGCTGGGTGCTCACCGACTGGTTCGAGAACGTCCTGGCCGACGTGGCACCCGAGGGCTACACCACCCTCGCCAGGCCGGACGCGGACTGGCAGGGCAAGCCGGTGCGCGACGCCCTGGACCGGCTCGCCGGGCTCTGGAGCGTCGACGGCGCGTTCCTCGGCGGCGGCCGTCGCGCCCTGCTCACCCAGTACGAGGAGTCGGTGATCCAGGTGGTGCACGCTCGACGGGCGGTGATGCTCGTCGGGGCCGACTTCACCGCTGACGTCGTCGGCCCGTTCCAGCGCGGCCCGGAGGCACCGGCCACGTTCCGGTTCCCGGGCGCCCAACCGGGCGGCGGCCCACTGATCGTCGGCGGGGACGCGGCCGTGGCGTTCGCCGACGCCCGGGGCGGGGTCGAGCTGGTCGAGTGGCTGACCAAGGCCGACTCGTTCCGGCCCTGGCTGCGCGCCGGCGGCTACCTCTCGCCCAACACCAACGTCTCGATCAACAGCTACACCGACAGCGTGGGCCAGCGTCTCGCCGAGGAGATGCGGGCTCCCGGCACGCTGCGTTTCGATCTCTCCGACCAGTTGCCCGGCGCGTTCACCGGCTCCGACGGCGTCGGCATCTGGCGGATCATGCAGGGCTTCTTCGCCGACGTCACCGACGGGGTCCGCGCCGGCGAGGCGATCCGCCGCGCCACCGGTCAGCTCGCCGCGGCGGCCCGCAGCGCGAGTGGCGGCCGATGAGCCGGGTCCAGGTTCTCGGCGAGCTGGCGGTGCTCGACGACGTCGGGCCTCCCCGGCGGGGCCGGGCGTATCCGGCGGCGGGGGCGACCTCGGCGCTGCTGCTGCCGGCTGCGGTGCTGCTCGGCGGGCTGGTGCTGTGGCCGGTGCTCCGCACCATCCACGCCAGCGTCACCACCGACGGCCGCTGGGTCGGCGCTACGCACTTCCGGACCGCGCTCGACGCACCGGACACCGGCGCGGTGGTCGGCCGGACGGTCCTCTGGGCGCTGCTGGTGCCGGCGGTGGTGACGGCACTCGGTTATCTGCTCGCCGCCGCGTCCCGCCGCTCCCAGGAGGGCGGCCTGGTCCGATTGATCCTCCTGGTGCCGGTGGCGCTGCCGTTGGTCGTCACCGGGGTCACCTTCCGGCTGATGTACGACCCGGATCCGAGCCGTGGGCTTGCCACCCTGGTCGCGGCCCGGCTGACCGGCAGCTCGGCCGACGACACGCCACAGCTGCTCGGGCCCGGGCTGGTCACCGTCGCGTTGATGTCGGCGTTCGTCTGGGCCTGGGTGGGATTGGCCGTGCTGGTCTTCCGGTCCGCGCTGGACGCGGTGCCGCCGAGTCTCGCCGACGCGGTCCGCGCCTACGGCGGGGGGCGCCGGCACGTGCTGTGGGATGCGCAGTGGCGGCCACTGCTGCTGCGAACGACCGCCGTGGTCTTCGCGTTGGTGGCGGTCGGCACCAGCCGCACGTTCGACCTGATCCTGGTGATGACCCCCGGCTCGGTCCGCGACGAGGCCTCCGTGCTCGCGCTGCGGATCTGGCAGACGTCGGGCGGCACCACCACCGGCGAGGGCGCCGCGCTCGGCGTGGTGTGGCTGGTGGCGGTCTTCGGCGGGATCATGGTGGCCGCGCTCTTCGTCCGGCAGTCCTGGCCGCCGCCGCGCCCCGAGGCAACCCCGGAGCCCGGTCCCGTCGCCCCTCCCCGACGGCTGTTCCGGCTGCTCGCGGCCGGTGCCGCAATCGCGTGGCTGGTGCCGCTGGTGGTGTTGGTCGCCACGTCGGCACATGGAAGGGTGGACGCCGCCGCGCACGGCTGGTGGTCAGCACCACTGGCTGTCGAGTCCTACCGCGACATCGTCACCGGCACCGAACTGTGGCGGACGCTGGGCTTCACGCTGCTCCTGGCCACCGCGGTGACCGCCACGGTGCTGGTGATCGCGCTGCTGGCCGCGTACCCGCTGGCCTGGTTGACCGGGCCGGCCGCGCAGGCCACCGGGCTGCTGCTGCTGGCGGCCAGCGTCGTTCCGGTCCAGGTCATCGCCGGGCCGGTCAACGAGGTGCTGGGCCTGGTGCTCTCCTCCGGTACGGCCCAGGGCCTGGCCCTGGTGCACGTCGCGTTGGGTGTGCCGTTCGCGGTGCTGGTGCTGCGCAACGCGTTCGCCGACCTGCCCGTCGAGCAGGTACGAGACGCCCGGCTGGGCGGGCGCCGGTGGTGGCACACCCTGCGCCGGTTGGCCCGGCACAACCTGTCCGCGGTCGTGGCGGTCTCCGTGTTGGAGTTCGTCCAGGTCTGGAACGACCTGGTGGTGGGCCGGCTGTTCAGCGGGCCGGAGGCGTCGCCGCTCGGGCCGTTCCTGGCCGAGCAGACCCGCAGCTTCGTGAGCAACAGTGGCGCGCTGGCCGCCAGCTCGGTGCTCGCCTCCGTGCTGCCGGTGGTGCTCGTCGTGCTCTCACGGCGGCACCTGGTCGCCGGGCTCGTCTCCGGGGGCGTCCGGTGACCGGGCCGGGCCGCGCCCGCCGCAGCCCGCGCTGGCCGGCGCTGGTCGGGATCGGCGGATTGGTGGGCGGCGTCCTCGCCAACCTGGCCAGCAACCTGGCCAGCAACCTGCTCTCCGAGCTGGCGGCCAGCGTGCTCGGGCCGGCGAGCATCGCCCTTGCCGTCGTCGGCGGCCTCGGCTTCGTCGGCTACGTGGTGTACGAGGTACGCCGCCGCCGGGCCGGCCGGGAGGCCGACCCCGAACCAACGGATGTGCTCACCACGCCGACCGCCGGGGCGCCGACCCTGCCCTACACGGCCGAGTTCACCGGTCGTGGCGAGCACGTCGAGGCGGTCCTCGGGCTGCTCGCCCGGGAGCACGCGGTGGCGGTCCTGGGCCGTCGCGCGGTGGGCACCTCCGCCTGCGCCGTGCAGGCCGCCAACCGGTGCCGGGAGGACTTCCCGGACGGGCAGTACTACCTGGACCTGCGGCGGCGGGGCCGACCCCGCTCGGCCCGGCAGGTGCTCACCGCGCTGGCCCGGATCCTGGGCACCGCGCCGCCGGCGTCCGGCCGGCCGGATGCGCTCGCCGCCGCCGCCGACGCGTTGCGCGGTCAGCTCGACGGTCGCAGGATCCTGCTGGTACTGGACAACGTCGACCGTCCCGACCAGGTCCGACCGCTGCTGCCACCCACCGCACGCACCTGCCGCCTGCTGCTCGCCGGAGGCCCGGCGCTGGTCGGCCTGGACGGTGTGGTCGCGCACTGGATCGCCGAACCGGGCACGTCCGAGGCGGTGGAGCTGTTCGCGACCGCGGGCGGGGCCGCGCCCGCCGCCCGGGTCCGCCGTGCCGACCCGCGCACCGACCCGGCGGTACGCGAGATCGTCGACCTCTGCGGGCGGCAGCCGCGTACCGTCCGCGCGCTCGGCTACCGCACCGCGCAGCACGGCTGGCGGCACTCCGACGTGCTGGACGCGCTGCGCCGCGCGGTGCAGACGCCACCGCACCAGCGGCTCGCCATCTCGCCAGCGGCCCGTCTGGTCACCGAACGGGACATCGCCTACTGGGCGTTGACCCGCCAGGCCCGACGGTTGTACAGGGTGATGTCGCTGGTCCCCGCTCCCGTGGACCGGCCGACCATCGCCGCGCTCGCCGGGCGGCACCTCGACCTGGTAACCGCGCTGCTCGACCAGTTGGCCGCCGCGGCGTTCGTGGTGGGCGCGCCCGGCGACCGGTTCGAGGTCCGACCGCTGCTCGCCGGCAGTGCCCGACTGCATCTGCGGGACGCGGATCCGGCCCGGGCCCGGGTCGCCGCACAGGCCCGGCTGACGCGGCACCTGGCCCGCCGGGCGGAACGGCACGCGGCCAACCTGGCCGTGCTCGGATCCCCACCGGACCGAGAGTGGTCGCTGCCACTGGACGACGATCCGTACGCCTGGTTCGACCTGCACCAGGAGCTGCTGCTGGCGGTGGTGCGGGTCCCGGCCGGCGCGGCCGAGACCCTGCCCCGCCGGGTACGCCGGTGGTGGTTCCGGCTGGCCGTGGCACTGTGCGGATGGCTGGCGTACGTCGAGCGGCTCGACGAGTGGGAGCAGGTCTGCCGCACCGTGCTGGCCACCCCGACCGCCGACGACCGACCGGAGATCGCCGGGTGGGCGCACAACGAGCTGGGTGTGCTTCGCCGGCGCCGGCACGACCCGCAGGGCGCGGCGGCCGCGCTCACCCTCGCGGTGAACGAACGCGGGCGCGGAGGCACCGCCCAGGCTCGGTTGAACCTCGGCCTGGCCCTGCTCGACCTGGGGCAGCTCGATGACGCGGTGGAGCACCTCGAGATGTCCCGGCGGCACCGCTCCGGGGCCGACCGCGCCGGGCACGCCCTCACCGACCTGGGCCTCGGTGCGGCGCAGCTGGCCCGGGGCGAGCTGGACACCGCGCACCACCACCTGGTGCGGGCGGCAAACACCTTCCGGTCGGTGGGTGACCCGCGCGGGTACGCGGCGGCGCTGACCAACCTGGTGCTGGTTCACGCGGCGCTCGGCGAGCACCTGGACGCCGCACAGGCGTGGCGGGCCGCGCTTCGCGAGTACGAGTCGATCAACGACCCGACCAGCCGGGCGACGGCACTGCTCAACGCCGGGGCGACACTGTTGAGCAGCACGCCCGGTCAGGCGCGTACGGCGTACGAGCTGCTGGCCGAGAGCCGCCGACTGCGCGAAGAGACACGGCCCACCGCGGGGTTGGCGCGTACCCTGCTGTACCTGGGTGACGCTTCCGCCGCGCTGGGCGACCGAGCCGACGCACGGCGGCACTGGGCGGACGCGGCGGCGGTGGCCGAGGAGGTCGCCGACAATCAGGCGCTTCGCGCCGCCGACGCCCGACTTGAGGACAACGCCACCGACCGCGTGACGTAGGTCGCGCAGGTTGGCCGCTGGCACGGGTCTGGGAGACTCTGTGATCGTGGATGCGCTCTCGGTACGGGGACTTAGCCGCAACTTCGGCAACCTGGTCGTGCTCGACGACGTGAGCTTCACGCTCCAGGCGGGCCGGATCGCGGTGGTGCTGGGCCCCAACGGCAGCGGCAAGACCACCCTGCTGCGGTGTGTCGTCGGCGCCGACCGGCCGGACGCGGGCGAGGTGCGGGTGCAGGGCCTCCGGGCCGACGAGACCGACCCTCAGGTGCGGGCGCTGGTGGCGGCCGCCCTGGACGACATCGACTTCTTCCCCGACCTGTCCGTGGTCGAGCACCTGGAGCTGGTCGCGTATGCCCACGGGGGTAACGCCGAGCCGGTCGAGGAGGTCCTCGCCGAGCTGGGTCTGGAGCCGGCCCGCGACCAGCTGCCGGTGACCCTGTCCAGCGGGCAGCGTCGCCGGCTGGCGCTGGCGTCGTGTTTCGTGCGGCCACGCCGGGTGTTGATCCTGGACGAACCGGAGCAGCGGCTGGACGTGCGCGGCCGGCAATGGCTGGCCGACCGGCTGCGCCGGGAACGGGACGCCGGCACCGCCGTGCTGCTGGCCTCGCACGACCCGGAGCTGATCGACGCGGTGGTCGACGAGCGCATCGAGATCGGCCGGTGACCGCCCCGACGGCCACGATCGCCGACGCGCCGACCGGGGTGCCCACCGCCCGACAACTGCGTACGCACCTGCGCCGGGCCCGCAGCCGACACCACGACCACTCCCTCGGCGACGTGCTGGGCGATGCGTACGTCATGGTCCTGTTCGTGGGCATGTACGGCTGGTTCGCGATCAGCGCCAGCCGCGACCTGCTGGATTCCCCCACGGTGGGGCAGGCCGAGCCGGGTGTGCGGTGGTGGTTGGCGGTGGCCGCGCTGCTGGCCGGCGCCGGGCTCGCCTGGCGTGGCCTGCGTGCGCTCGGCCCTCTGCTGGTCACCCCGGCCACGCAGAGCTGGGCGACCAGCGCGCCGGTCGACCGGCGGGCCTGGCTGGCGCCACGCTTCGCCATCCTGCTGGTGGGCGCCGCCGCCGGCACCGCGGCGCTCGGGGTGGCCGTGGCGGCGCTCGGCGGTGTCAGCGACCCGGCTGCCCTGGGCTGGGCGGCCGCGGCCGGCGCGGGGTGGGGTGCGGCCGCGCTGGCGCTCAGCGTCGTGGCCCAGAGCAGCCGTTCGGGCCGACGGTGGCCGACCCTGGCCGGGGCGGCGCCGATGCTGGCAGCGGCCGTCATCACCGCCCTGGTGGTGCTCGTCGGTCGCCTGGGCGACGGGCTGCCCCGGCCGGCGGCGACGCCGACCATCGCGCTGTTCGCCGTCGCGGTGCCCCTCGCGGTCGTGGGCACGATCCTGGCGGTACGCGCCCTGCCCCGGGTCGACCGGGCCACGCTGACCACCGGCGCCCAGTTCGCCAACGCCGCCGCCACGGCCACGATCCTGCTGGACCCGAGCCTGCTCGCCAGCCTGGTGGAGAGCCGGCGCTGGCGCCGGATCGGCCGGGTTCGCAGCAGCCGGTTCCTGCCCGGCCCCGCCTGGTGGGCGCTGCTGCAGGCCGACGTACGCCGACTGCGCCGCCACCCGAGCGCCGTGCTGATCTGGGCGGCGCTGATCGGAGTCCAGTACGCTGCCGCGCTCGCCCTGCCCGGGCTGGCCGGGGCGGCGCAGGTGGTGTTCGCCTACCTCGCCGTCGACCGGTTGACCGGTGGTCTGCGATCGGTCAGCCGCTCACCCGGGCTACGTCGGGCGCTCGGCGGCAGCGACACCGTGCTGCGCGGCATCCACGTGGTGGTGCCGGCGGTCGGGGCGGCCCTGTGGTGGTTGCTGACCCTGCCGACCGTCGACCCGGGGCCGGCCTGGCTGGCGCCGACGCTGGCGCTCGGAGTGGTGCTCGCCGCGTTTCGGGCCGGCACCCGCCCGCCGATCGACTACGGCGGCGCGACGGTCAACACGCCGTTCGGGATGGTCCCGGTCGACCTGCTGCGCCAGGGCTCACGCGGGCCGGCGCTGCTCGCCGTCCTGGTCCTCGTCCAGCTGTTCCTGGGCTGACCGCGCTCAGCCGCCCGGGGCACGTCGTCGCGGGTGGCGGAGCACGGCGGCGATCTCGGCGACGCCGTCCTCGATCTCGGTGACCGTACGGGCCGCGTAGCCGAGCACGAGGCCCGATCGGTACGGGCGCTGGCAGTGCCAGGAGAGCGGCTGCACCTTGACGCCCCGCGCCAGCGCCGCGGCGGCCAGGTCGGTGTCCGGCATGACCTCGTCCAACGTGATCATCAGGTGCAGCCCGGCGGCGGCGCCGTGCACCGTCGCGGTCGGCAGTTCCCGGGCGAGCGCGGCGATCATCGCGTCCCGTCGACGGATGTGCCGGCGGCGGAGCAGCCGCAGATGCCTCTCGAAGGCGCCGGAGGTCATCAGCTCCGCCAGCACCAGTTGCGGCAGGACAGCGTTGCCCAGGTCGGCGTTGCGCTTGGCGGCCACCACCGCCTCCCGCAGTCGCGGCGGCACGAGCAGCCAGCCGACCCGCAGCGCGGGGGCGAGCAGTTTGGAGACGCTGCCGGCGTAGCAGACCTGCTCGGGCAACAGGCCACGCAGCGCCGGCACCGGGGGACGGTCGTAGCGGTGCTCGGCGTCGTAGTCGTCCTCGATGATCAGGCCGCCGGCCCGCGCCCAGGCGATGAGCTGGCGGCGACGGTCGCCGTCGAGCACCACGCCGGTCGGGAACTGGTGCGCGGGGGTGAGCATCACGGCGGGTACGCCACTGGCGGCCAGCTCGTCGACCCGCAGCCCGGCGTCGTCCACGGTGATCGGCGGGGTGTCCATCCGCCAGTTGTTCAGGTGCTGCCGCACGCCGAGCGACCCCGGGTCCTCGACCGCGATCCGGTCGATGCCGGCTGCGGCGAATGCCTGGGCGAGCAGCCCGAGCGCCTGGGAGACGCCGGCCACGATGATCACCTCGACGGGGTCGACGCTGATGCCGCGGTTGCGGGCCAACCAGGCGGCGACGGCCTGTCGCAGCGCGGGCGCACCACACGGGTCGCCGTAGCCGAGGTCGGCCGCGGCGAGGCGGCGCAGCACGGTCCGTTCGGCGCGCAGCCAGTCCGCGCGGGGAAAGGCGGTCAGGTCGGGTACGCCGGGCGTCAGGTCGATCGTCGCGCTCGCCGCGCGTACCGCCTCGAAGATGTCGGTGCCTGGTGCCGGCGTGAAGAGCGCGACCGGTGCCGGCGCGGCGCTCGGAGCGGGTGTGGGCGCGGCCGGCGCGGCGACGACCACCGTTCCGGCCCGCCCCCGACCGGTGACGTGCCCCTCCTCGGTCAGGCGTTGGTACGCCTCGGTGACCACGCCCCGGGAGACACCGAGGTCGGCGGCGAGCACCCGGGTCGGGGGCAGCCGACCACCGATCGGCACCCGCCCCTCGGCGATGGCCTGCCGCAGCCGGTCGGTCAGCCAGTCGGCACGCCCGCCCGGCGACGCGTCGGCGATGGTCAGGTGCAGAAAGTCGGACCCGGCCGTTATGGACCTCTCAGGTGCCGTTGGTTTGGCTCTGCCCATCGGGCCATTGTGGCAGCAGAGTGAGCAGGAGCCAGACCTGCCAACTCCGCCGGAGGACGATCGTGACCATTCCGTTCCTGATCACCACGCTGATCGTGGTGGTCACCCCCGGCACCGGGGTGATCTTCACCCTCTCCGCCGGCCTGTCCCGGGGTGCCCGAGCCGGGGTGCTGGCCGCGTTCGCCTGCACGCTGGCGACGCTGCCGCACCTGCTGGCGGCGATGACCGGGCTGGCCGCGCTGTTGCAGACGAGCGCCGCGGCGTTCGAAACCGTCCGGTACCTCGGCGTCGGCTACCTGCTCTACCTGGCCTGGTCCATCGCGCGGGATCGCAGCGCCTTCGCGGTGACGACCGACAGCCCGCCCCACTCGGCGATCCGGGTGATCGTCTCCGGGGTGCTGGTCAACCTGCTGAATCCGAAGCCGACGCTGTTCTTCGTCGCGTTCCTGCCGCAGTTCGTGGACACCGCCGCGCCGGGCTCGACCCGGGCGATGCTCGCCTACGGCGGGGTGTTCATGCTGCTCACCTTCGTGGTGTTCAGCGGCTACGGCGTCTTCGCGGCCCGGATCCGCGACCGGGTGCTGACCCGGCCCCGGGTCACCGACTGGCTGCGCCGATCCGCCGCCGGCACGTTCGTCGCGCTCGGCGTGACGCTCGCCCTCACCGAACGATAGGAACACCGTGCAGTTCGAACATTCGACACAGCTTCGCGACGCGTACCCCGATCTGGTCGCCGGTGTGGTGCAGGTTTCCGGGATCACCGCCACCGCTGACGTGGCGGGACGCACGGCCGGCTATGTCGCCGAGGCCCGGCGGCGGCTGGCCGGCGGGGCCGAGAGCGGGTTCCCGGAGATCCAGGCCTGGCGGCGGGCGTACGCGGCCATGGGGTTGCGGCCCACGAAGTACCGGTGCGCCGCCGAGGCACTGCTGCGCCGGCTGCGCCTGGACGGCGATCTGCCTCGCGTGCACCCGCTGGTCGACCTCTGCAACGCCGTCTCGGCCGCCCACGCCATCCCGGTCGCGGTGCTCGACCTGGACCGGGTCGACGGCGACCTGGTGGTCCGGCCGGCACACGGCGACGAGGTCTACCTGAGCTTCGCCGGAGACACCGAACATCCCGACCCGGGCGAGGTGACCTTCACCGACTCCGCCGGGCGGGCGCACGCCCGGCGTTGGACGAACCGGCAGAGCGGCTGGTCCGCCGTGCGGGCCGGCACCTCGTCGGTGCTGATCGTCGCCGAGGCGCTGCACGCGGGGGCCGAGCCGGCCGTGACCCGGCTGGTCGCCAGCCTGGTCACGGAGCTGACCGACGGGTGGTCCGTCCCGACAGCCGCCGCGGTGCTCACCGCCGCCGCACCCCGTTTCCGCACCCCGACGACCGGCGGCGACAGCGGTCAGGCGGTGTCGCCCGGAACGAGGTGGCGGTAGCCGGGGATCGTCTCGGCGAACCAACCGGCGACACTGGCCAGGCCACGCTCGTTGAGCTGCGCGTCGTGGATCGGGTACGCCGCCGCCGCGCCCACGGCTCTGGCGAACCGGATCGCCTCGTCGAGGCGCAGCCAGGACCCCTGGGCCGGGACGAGCAGGGTGTGCACCGGCTCGTCCGGCACGTGCAGTGAGTCGCCCGGGTGATAGAGCTGGTCGCCGATCAGGTAGCCCAGGTTGGGGCAGTCGGGCTGTCCCTCGTGGATCGCGGCGTGCCGGCCGCCGTGCGCGCTGACCGCGATGCCGGCCGCCGTGAAGCGCTGCCCCGCCCGGACCCGGGTCACCGGCAGCGGGGCGAGATCCGGCAGTCGGGCGCCCTCGGGGGCGTACACGGGGACGCCGAGGCGCGCGAGCCGCAACACGTCCACGTGGTCGGTGTGCTCGTGGGTGACCAGCACTGCGTCCGCACCCACCAGGGCACGCGGCTCGCTCCACGTCCCCGGGTCGACGACCAACACCCCGCCGTCGTGCTCGACGCGCACGCACGAGTGGGTGAATCGGGTGATCCGCATCCGGCGACGGTACGCCGCGCCCGGTCGGGGTACTGCACCCGCATGCCCCAGCGATACGCGAACTACCCGAGGATCGCCGTGGTCACCGGCGCGGATTCCGGCATCGGCAAGGCCTGTGCGGTCGCCCTGGCCGAGGCCGGCTTCGAGATCGGCATCACCTGGTACGGCGACCCCGATGGTGCCGACCGGACGGCCACCGAGGTCCGCGCCACCGGTCGGCGCTGCGAGGTCGCCGAGGTGGACCTGACCCGGCTGCCGGACGCGGCCACAGTGGTGGACGAGCTCGCCGACCGGCTGGGCGGCATCGGGGTGCTGGTCAACAACGCTGGTACCGGCGCCTCTACGCCGTTCGTCGACACCGGGTGGGAGCAGTGGCGCGAGGTGCTGTCGGTCGACCTGGACGCGCCGTTTTTGTGTGCGCAGCGGGCCGCGCGACGGATGCGGGCCACCGGTGCCGGCGGGCGAATCATCAACATCACCAGCGTGCACGAGCACGCGCCCCGGGTGGGCGCCGCCGCGTACTGCGCCGCCAAGGGCGGGCTGGGCCTGCTGACCCGGGTGATGGCGCAGGAGTTGGCCCCCGACGGGATCACCGTCAACGCCGTCGCCCCGGGCGAGATCGCCACGCCGATGACCGGTCAGGAGGACGTCGACCCGTTCACCCAGGAGCGGCCCGGCGTGCCGGTGGGGCGGCCGGGCGACGCCCGGGAGGTCGCGGCCGTTGTCGCGTTGCTCGCCTCCCCCGCCGCCAGCTACGTCACCGGGGCGTCCTGGCCGGTCGACGGCGGCATGCTGCTGATGGGCCCGCAGGCCAACTCCCTGACGTCGAACGACTGGCGTTCGGTCTGAGCGCCGGTCAGTCCTGCCGGGCCGCGGACGGTGGTGGTAGTAGGCGCGGATGCGCTGAATCCGCCACAGGTCCAACGAGTTCTCCACTGTCGTCTCGACCAGCCGCAGAAAGGTCAGCGCCCCGATGATCACCAGGGTCGGCAGCACCGCCCCCAGATAGGGCCGGACCAGCTTGTCGTTGCTGGCCACGAAGCCGAGCCCGATCCCGACGGTCGCGAACGGGACAGCGAGCGGCAAAGCGGGCACGTATCCTCCGCATTCCGGTGATCAGCGGGCGGCGGTGGGGTCGGCCGACGGCGAAAGGGGACCGGATGCCCGAGTGGGCTGGTCGGGGTGGCCGGCAACGACGCGCCTTCGTCGTCGGTGGGGCCTTGCTCGGGATCGCCGTGGTCATGCTGCTGGCCGCCTGGCGCAGCACCGGCTTCCTCAGCGACCTGCTGCTCAACCTCGGTGCCAGCGTGGTGCTCGCGGCCATCTCGTACGTCATCTTCGACCCGCTGTTCGAGGAGGCCCGCAAGGCTCGGGTGCAGGAGCACCTGAGCTTCGACCAGCAGGCGTTCGTGGCGCGGCTGCACCGCTCCGGTCGCCGGGTGCGCATCCTCGACACCTGGACGATCCTGCTGGAGCAGCGGCACCGCGAGGAGACCCTGACCGCGGTACGGGCGGCGCTCGCCCACGGCGCCCAGGTGCAGTTGCTCCTGCTCGACC
The DNA here is from genome assembly GCF_040606435.1 of Micromonospora sp. NPDC005413. Lineage (NCBI taxonomy): Bacteria > Bacillati > Actinomycetota > Actinomycetes > Micromonosporales > Micromonosporaceae > Micromonospora > Micromonospora sp. NPDC005413. The sequence goes on along the minus strand of NZ_JBEXEV010000030.1, from coordinate 65,144 downwards.
CGGACTGCACCGCCGCCCAGCAGCGCTCCGAGGAGCTGGAGCGGCAGCGGGTGGACGTGCCCCGGCAGATCCGCAGCAACCTGCGCCACCTGGCCGCCTTCTCCGACGCGCTCGACCCCCGGCTGCGACACCGGTTGCAGGTTCGGCTCTACGACGCGTCCCCGTCGATCCAGCTCTACCAGTGGGACGGGCGGGCGCTGATCTCGTTCTTCCCGATCGGGAAGCTGTCGTTCAACGTGCCCCAGCTCGAGGTGGACATGGACAGCCCGTGGGGCGGGTTCGTGCACGCCCGGTTCGAGGAGCTGTGGGAGCACGAGCAGGCCACCCTGGACCTGGAGCAGTACTGGTCAGTCACGGTCACGCTGCGCCACGACGACTCGGACGTGGTCGAGGTGCGGGTGCCCTACGTGACGGTGGACGGGCAGCACTACGTCGACTGCCGCGGGTTCCGGGTGACCGGGCCGCTGACCGTGCGAGCCGTGCTGCCACCCCGCGCACCCGGGGCGACCCCTGCGGTGTTCGCGCTGGCGGAGCCGGCCGACGGGGACCGCACCCCGACCGCCGTCGTGACACGGCACTTCGACCAGAAGTACGGGCACGGCGACGGGGAGCGGGAGATCCGTCGTCTGGTGCCGCCACCGGTAGGTTCCCGTACCCCGGCGCCTCGCTCGGCCGGTGACGCGCACGGACGGTGACCCCCGGCCCGCCGGGTCGGGTCGACGCGCGGGACAATGGTGGCCACCGCGAGCCGTCGCGCCCGAGCGCCAGGAGGACCACCCCCTTGTCGATCAGCCCCGCACCGCCGCCCGGGTCGGCGCAGCTACGCGCCGACTGCGAGCGCTGCTTCGGGCTGTGCTGCGTGGTGCCCGCGTTCGCCCGGTCGGCGGACTTCGCCATCGACAAGCCGGCCGGTCAGCCCTGCCCCAACCTGCGCCCCGATCACCGCTGCGGCATCCACACCGAGCTGCGGCAACGCGGGTTCCCCGGCTGTACGGTGTTCGACTGCTTCGGTGCCGGTCAGCAGGTCGCCCAGGTCACCTTCGGCGGGCGGGACTGGCGGGACGCGCCGGAGACGCTGCCGGCCATGGCCGAGGCGTTCGCCGTGCTGCGACCGCTGCACGAACTGCTCTGGTACCTCACCGAGGCGGTGGCGTTACGGCCGCCGGCCGACCTTCGTCACGAGCTGGAGCGCGCCCGCACCGACATCGCCGCGCTCACCGAGGGCGACCCCACGCGCCTACGCGCGGTGGACGTCGTCGCACATCGCGACCGGTTCAACCCCCTGTTGTCCCGGGTCAGCGACGCGGCCCGCTCTCCAGGGGGCGCCGACCACCGGGGCGCCCCACTGCTCGGTGCGGACCTGCGCGGCGCCGACCTACGCCGGGCCAACCTGCGCGGGGCGCTACTGATCGGCGCCGACCTCCGTGGCACCGACCTGAGTCTGGCCGACCTCACGGGCGCGGACCTGCGCGGCGCCGACCTCAGGGGTGCGGACCTGCGGACCACTCTCTTCCTGCACCAGGCCCAGCTGGACGCCGCCCGGGGTGACGTACGTACCGGGTTGCCGACGACGCTCACCCGGCCAACGCACTGGACGGCGCTGCCGCTCACCCCGGTCCGCCAGCCGTCACGGTCCAACTCCCCCGCCCGCCGGAGCCGGCGCCGCTGAGCGCGAGGTTTCGGCCACGACGACGCCGGGTAGCCAGCGCCGACGCGGACCGGCATCGACGGGGGGCACGGCGTGGGCTACCGAAAGCGCGACGGTGAGCTGCCGGGCGACCCGCAGCACAGCGAGGACGAGGCCGGCCAGGTCCCGTTGGTGCAGGTCGAGGCGGACACCAAGGTCCCGCCCCCGGACGACACCGATGTGCCGCCGGACATCGTGACCGAGGACAACAGTTCGGGTATGACCGGCGGATCCTCCGGCAGCAGCGGCGGCGGGTCGAGCATGCCCGGGCATCCGGACGCGACCCGCTGACGCGGGCTCAGCGCGAGGTCAGCGCAGCCGCCCGAGCCTCGGTCATGCCCTTGTTGGCCAGGCCGTCGGCCCGCTCGTTCTCCGGGTGCCCGTTGTGCCCCTTGACCCACAGCCAGGTGACCTCGTGCCGCTCGCAGGCCGCTTCCAGGCGCTGCCACAGGTCGGCGTTCTTCACCGGCTGCTTCGCGGCGGTCAGCCAACCGTTGCGCTTCCAGGACGCCAGCCAACTGGTGATGCCGTTGCGTACGTAGGTGCTGTCGGTGTGCAGCTCCACGGTGATCGGCCGGTTCAGGCTCTCCAGCGCCTGGATGGCCGCCATCAGCTCCATCCGGTTGTTGGTGGTGGGCGTGGCCTCGCCACCGCACAACTCCCGCTCGTGGTCGCCGTAGCGCAGCAACGCACCCCAGCCGCCCGGCCCGGGGTTGCCACTGCACGCCCCGTCGGTCCAGATCTGTACGCCTCTGCCGGCCGCCGCGTCCACCATGCCCGGCAACCTACCGGGCGGTGACCGCGTACTCCCCGCTCGGGGGGCCGCCGCGCCGCACCGTCAACCGGGTGGTGCGCCACCGCCCGGTGCGGAGCCGGCCGTCGGGGCGCCGACGACGGCGGCCGGGATGGCCGGCACGGGCCGGGTGGGGCGCAGCCGGTCGCGGACGCGGTGCGCCGCGTCACCAGCGGTGGCGGCGATCATCGGCAGCAGCCGGGTGGAGTTCATGATCGCGACCTCCTCGGCCGGGGTGGTGACGCCGTCGAGGAAGCGCAGCACCCGCTCGGCCGGGTTGCGGTCGAAGAGCCGGTCGAAGAACTCCGGGCCGCCCACCCCACCCCGGTCCAGGGCGCGCAGCGCCACCGCGTCCATCCAGCGGTGCCGGCGCGGGTACGCCGCCGCGGGCACCGGCGGTTGACCGGCGGCGAGGGCGCGGGCCACCTGGTCGGCCTGGCGGTACATGGCGGAGAAGGTGAAGCCGGTGGAGGGGCGGGTCGCGCCGCCGGCCGTGCCGAGGCGGACCACCCGGGGTGAGGGTCGGGCCGGGAACGGCGCGTCGGTCATCGGGATCACCCCGTTCTCCACCTCACGCACCCGCAGCCCGGCCGGATCCAGCCCGAGCAGGTCCCGGTAGCCGGCCAGCGCCGCGTCGTACCCGGCGTCGGTGAGCAGGCCCGGCGAGAACTCGGTGTATTCGACCAGGGCGTAACGGTCGCTCACCGGCAGCACGTACCCGAAGGAGACGCCTCGGGACGGCTGCGGGGTGCGGAAGTCCATCAGCACCGCGCGCGCCGGGTCGAACGTCGGCCGGTCGGCCTCCAGCCACCAGCCGCGGAAGTGCTGCAACCAGGTGGTCCGCCCGGGTCTCGCCGGTGGGCGGGGGCGGGAGTCGAGCACCCAGCCGGCCCGTACGGTGCGCCCGTCGCCGGTACGCACCAGCACACGGGTGCCATCGTCGGTCACCGTCTCGGCCGGCGCGACGATCCGGGTGGCGTCCAGCCGGCGCACGGCTTCGGCCGCCCGGTCGTAGACCGGGCCGGAGCGGAGCATGGCGTACCGGAGCGGGGTCAGGTCCAGGACACGGCGCCGGGACGGCGTGGCCACCTCGACCTGCTGCCAGCTCGCGCTGAGCAGCGGGTCCAGGTCGGTGTCCGGGTGACCCCAGAACGCCCAGGTGCGGTCCTGACCGCGCCGGCGCACCGGGTCGACGATGGCGATCCGCAGGTCGCGGACGCCGTGCCGGTCCAGCGCGGCGAGCAGCAACGACGCGGCGCCGCCGCCACCGAGCAGCGCGAGGTCGACGTCGAGCGGCGCGGATGTGGTCACCGCATCACGCTGCCACACCGCCCACGGGCGTCGCGCGCCGCCACCCGACGCGGCGCATGGTCAGCTCGCCGGGGCGGGCTCGGGTATGGCCGGCGGCGGGTCGGCGTAGGCGCGGGCCACCACCGCGCGGTTGAAGACCCGCCAGGTGGCGGCGGAGACGCCGATCGCCACCGCGAGCCCGACCCAGTACGGAGCGGTGATGCCGAACCGGGCGGCGAGCAGCCCGCCGAGCAGTGCGCCGACGCAGTTGCCGCCGGCCGCCACGAAGAGCGTGGTGCTGGCCACGCGGCCCTGCAACGCCGGTGGGGTGAGCCGTTGGCGCAGCGAGTTCGCCACGATGTTCCACAGTGCGCTGTGCACACCGAAGGCGAAGAGCGCGACCCCGACCACGACAGTGCTGCGGGACCCGGCCAACGCCAGGTGCAGCCCCGCCTCGATCAGCAGGCCGATCCGGATCGTCCAGGTGGGGCTGATCCAGGCGATGAGCCGATCGCCGAGGAGCGCGCCGAGCACCCCGCCGCAGGCCATGCAGGTGAAGAGCAGCCCGTAGCCGACGGACCCGAGTCGTAGCCGCTCCTCGGCGAGCAGCACCAGCACCGCCAGCGCGGCGGTCAGGGTCACGTTGAGCAGGCCGATCAGCACTGCCATCGTCCGGAGCAACCGCTGGTGGGCCAGCCAGCGCAGCCCTTCGACGATCTCCCCGCGCATCGAGCGGGTCCGAGTGGTGTGCGCGTCGGTGGCAGCGGCCCGGAAGTCGCCGCCGATCAGTGCCACCAGCACCGCGCTGAGGGCGTACGTGACGGCGTTGACCACGAACGGGCTGCCCGCCGAGAGCACGAACAGGAAACCGCCCAGCGGCCCGGCGAGCATGCCGTGCATGAGGGTGGTGCCCCCGCCGAGCCAGCCGTTGGCGCGCTCCAGACGGTGTCGGGGCACCACCGTCGGCAGCATGGCCTGGCTGGCCGAGCGGAACACGATCTCACCGGTGTTGACCACGAACAGCACCACGTACAGCAGCGCCACCCCGGCGGTCCCGGTCACGATCGCCGCAGCCAGCACGGCCAGCGCCACCACCCGCACGAGATCGATGATGATCATCAGTCGGCGCCGGTCCATCCGGTCGACCAGCACACCGCCGGGCAGGGCGAAGAGCAACCAGGGCAGCCAGGCCACCGCGGACGCCGCGGCCACCACGAGCGGGTCGTCGGTACGCGACGCGACGAAGAGCGGCGCGGCGACGGTGGCCAGGCCGCTGCCCAGGGCGGAGAGGGTGCTGGCCGCCCACAGCCAGGCGAACCCTGTTCCCAGGCCGGCGACCCTTTCCTGTTTCACGGGCACGGAACCTACCAGCGTCTCCCCTGGCCGCACCGCGATTTATCTCGCCGGCAGAAGCCCGTGAGCAGGCGGCGCATTTCCGCCGTCGTCGGCAATACCTCACCATCGGCCCAGCGGCGACAGCCCGGCCGGAGGAGACATCGACCGGAGCACCGGTGCCGGTCGGGCCGTCGGGGCCTTTCCGCAGCTCGCCCCGCCTTCGGGTGGACACGTGACGGCAACGAGGATTTCTCATTTTCACCTGATCGTGGACCCAACCCACCTAGTGTTGGGCACACCGGTGCTAGTCACGGAGTTGGCCACCCGAACGACGTCCCACGCAGTCAGCGGACGAAATGTGAGGGAAGACGCGTATGAAGGTCTCAACAGCACTCTGCTCGGCGGCGCTCGGCGTGGGCCTCGGCACGCTCCTGCTGCCAGGCGCCGCACTGGCCGACACCACCGTGTCACCGGCCACCACCCCGGTCGGTGGGACCGTCGTGCTCACCGCGACGACCTGCAACCCGAAGTCGGGAGACGCCATCTTCCGGGTCACCGGCCCCAACCGCGACCAGAACGTCCGATCCACCACGGCCGCGGCCGGCGGCGGACTGAGCGCCGAACTCTTCACCGCCGGGTTCACCCTGGGTACGTACACGGTGGCGGCGACCTGCGGCGACGGCAGCTCGGCCGGCAGCGCCACGTTCGCCGTCACCCCGATCGGCGGCGCACCGGCCGGCTCCGGCGGCGACAGCCGCGACACCGGCGCTCTGGCCGCTGGCGGCACGCTGCTCGGCACCGCCGTCGCCGGCGCGGTGATCCTGATCCGCCGGCGCCGTCCGGTGTCCACTGTCGCCTGATCGGCGACCGCTCCATCCCTGAGGACGGGTGCCCGCGCCGGTGACACCGGCGCGGGCACCCGGACGATCCCGTACGGAGGTGCCCACGTGTGGTGGCGGCGGACCCTACCGGCCGTGGTCGCTCTGCTCGGCGTGACCGGGCTGGGGCTGATCACCGTCGGCCTCACCGCCGACCCGGCGCGGCCACCGCGACCGCCGGCCGACGCGCCGAACCGCACCCACCCCGCACCGGACCTCGCGCCGCTGTCCCGCGCCGCACCGGTCCGGGTGCAGATCCCCGCCATCGGCGTACGCGCGGAGGTCGTCCCCGTCGGCGCGGACGCCGCCGGGGTGCTGGAGGTGCCACCACTGGATCGGCCCACCCTCGCCGGCTGGTACCGGCACGGGGTCAGCCCCGGCGAGACCGGCAACGCCGTCCTGGTGGGACACGTCGACTCCCCGGCCGGCCCGGCGGTCTTCTTCGACCTCGGCCGGCTACGCGCCGGCCAGCAGATTCGGATCACCCGCGCCGACGCGCAGGTCACCACGTTCACCGTGGATGACGTTCGCGCGTACCCCAAGGAGCACTTTCCCACCACGCTCGTCTACGGCCCGGCGGACGTCGCCGGGCTGCGGCTGATCACCTGCGGCGGCCGGTTCGATGCCACGACCGGCAACTACGTCGACAACGTCGTCGTATTCGCCACCCGCACCGCCTGAGCCGAGCTGCCCGCCTGTCGGGAGCCGGACCCCGCTCGGCAGAATGCGGTGGCACCATCCCCAGCGAACACCGTGGTCGGGGCGGTGCGTCGGCGACGGGGAGGCACACGGTGGATCAGCGACAGGTACGGGACCGGCCCGGTCGAGGCGTACGCGCCCTGGCCCGTCGACTGCTCGGCCGGGTCGAGGGAGAGTCCCCCACCCCACGCCGGTCCAACCCGGACGCCGTGGTCGACTGCGCCGTCTATGTCAACGGTCGCCGGGAGCCCGGCCAGCCGCACTACGCCGACGCGTACGCCCGCGCCCGGCACGGCCGCGACGCCTTCGTGTGGCTGGGCCTGCACGAACCGGGTCCGGCCGTGCTCGCCGCGGTGGGCCGGACCTTCGGCCTCGACGAGCTGACCGTCGAACAGGCGCTCGCCGACGGGCACCGGCCCACCGTGCAGCGGCACGGGCCGGTCACTCTGCTGGTGCTGCGCACCGCCGGGTACGTGGAACATGCCGAGCTGACGGACACCTCCGAGGTGATCGACACCGGAGACGTGATGGTGCTGCTCGGTGACCGGTTCGCCATCACGGTGCGGCATGGCGCCGCCGGGGCGCTACGCAGCGTCCGCGCCGACATCGAGCGCCGTCCCGCGCTGCTGGCCGCCGGCCCGTGGGCGGTGGCGTACGCGGTCTGCGCCCGGATGGTCGACTCCTACCTGGAGGTGGCCGGGCACGTGGAGCGGGACCTGGAAAGGGTCGAGGAGGCGGTGTTCGCCCGCGATCGTTCCGTCGACATCCAGCACATCTACCAGCTCAAGCGCGAGGTGGTGGAGTTCAAGCGGGCGGTCCTGCCGTTGCAGGCACCCATGCGTACGCTGCTCGGCCCCGACCCCGACGGCCCGCCACGCGCCCTGCACCGCTGGTTCGTCGACGTGGACGGCCGGCTGAGCCGGGCGGTCGACCGGGTGGCCGCGTACGACGATCTGCTCACCTCGATCGTCCAGTCCCGGTTGACGCAGCTCACCGTCGAGCAGAACAACGACATGCGCAAGATCGCCGCGTGGGCGGCCATCGCGGCCACCCAGACCGGCATCGCCGGCGTCTACGGCATGAACTTCGACCACATGCCGGAGTTGGCCTGGCGCTACGGCTACGCCGGCGCACTGACCCTGATGGCCGTGGTCGCCCTGGCCCTGCACCGCCTGTTCCGCCGCTCCGGCTGGCTCTGAACCACCCCACCCCCACCCCCGCCCCCACGCCCCGGCGCCCCTCACTCCCGCGATCTTGCGGTTTGTGTCGTTGTTCTGCGGCTTTTGTTCTTTATGCGGCGACAGAAAGTGCAAGATCGCGGGAGTGAGGGGGGTGGGGCGGTCATGGCCGGTCGGGGTCCGGGGCCGGTCGGCGGTGGGGCAGGATGGCGACGTGGGTAAGGGTGCGGCGCGGCGACGGGCGAACATGACGACGGGACGGGCCTGCCCGTGCGGCTCCGGCCGGGCGTACGCGGACTGCTGCGCCCCGGTGCACGGCGGCGACGCAGAGGCGCCGACGGCCGAGGCGTTGATGCGCTCCCGGTTCAGCGCCTTCGCCCTCGGCGACACCGGCTACCTGCTGCGCAGCTGGCACTCCTCGACCCGGCCCGCCCTCCTGGAACTCGACCCTGGGCAGCGGTGGACCCGACTGGAGATCGTCGAGACCGAGCGGGGCGGCCTGCTCGACACCACCGGCACCGTGGCGTTCCACGCCCACTACCGGGGCGCGGGCGGGCCCGGCACGATGACCGAGCACAGCCGGTTCGCCCGCGAGGGCGGCCGATGGGTCTACCTCGACGGCGACCAGCCCTGACGGCTGCGCCGATGGCCGGTTGGGGCGTAGCCGGATGGAGAAGACCGGCGAGAGCCATACCAAGGCCTGCCGTCGCCGCGTTGAAGGTACTGCTCGAGTCGAACGGAGACCACCGATGACCATGACATTCATCAACCTGCCGGTGCGCGACCTGGCCACCGCCGCCGAGTTCTACCGGGCACTCGGTTTCACCGGTGACCAGGCGGAACTGGACGGGGACAGCATGATGCTCACCATCTCCGACAACACCCGGCTGATGCTGCACCTGCACTCGGCCTTCGAGGCGTACACCGGGGTCGCCGCCACCGACACGGCCACCAGCCGGGAGGTCATTGTGGGGCTGTCGGCGCAGAGCCGGGAGCAGGTCGACGAGCTGGTCGACCGGGCGGCGGTCGCCGGTGGGGAGGCGCTCGGGCCGGGGATGACCAACGGGCCGATGTACATGCGCGGCTTCCGGGACCTTGAGGGCCACCAGTGGTCGTTCCTGCACATGGCCAGCTGAGCGGAGGTCCGGCGGCGGCCATGTCAACCGCCGCCGGCCCCCGCTCAGTCCCGACTGCGCGCGGCGGTCGCGATGACGCTGGTGGGCACGGCCGCGGGGCGCTGGCGGCGGTTCAGCAGCACCAGGGCCACGATGAGGTACGGCCCGGCCGTCACCGCGAACGCCACCGCGTTGCCGGCCACCGTGGCGACGAGGCCATAGCAGGCGTACGTCCCGATGATCAGCACGTCGGTGGCCATCCCGGCCAGTGACGTGACGGTGGCCCGGCTGCTGCCGGTGATCCGAGCCTGGAGCCGTGCGTCGGCCAGGACGGTGGCCAGTTGCGCCGCCCCGAACGCCACCGCGAGCAGCACGAAGCCGCCCGGATGCCCGGTGAGGGCACCCCCGGCCAGCGCGACACCAACCAGGCCCAGCAGAGCGGCGTAACCCCGGTGGCCCAGCCGCTCCCCCGCCGGGGCGAGCAGCCCGCCGATGGTCACCCCTGCCCAGAGCAGCAGGAGCAGCAGCGGCACGGCCTGCGTCCCGACGCCGGTGTCCAGGGCAAGCAGCGGGGTGTACTCATCCAGGGCGCCCCAGTCGGCGGCGACCACGGCGACCAGCAGCACGGCTGCCCGTACCGGCGGGCGCGTGCGGACCTGCGCCACCCCGGCTCGCAGCGTGTCCCACCAACCCAGGTCACCGTCGTCATCCAGGTTGGCTGGTTCGCGCTCGCCGGCCGGAACGGGCGCGGCGGTCGGTGGGCGGTGCTCCGGAAACCGGGCGGCGACCGCCGCGGCGAGCAGGCAGGCGAGCACGCTGGCCACGCCGACCGCCGGGTACCCGCCGACGGCGAGCACCGGGCCGGCGAGCACTCCGGAGGCCACCACGCCCAGCACACCCGCCGTCCGCGCACGCCCGAGCACCCGCGCGTACCGGCCGACCGCGCCGAGCCGGTCCAGCTCGGTCCAGACCAGCGCCTCCAGTGCGCCAGAGACCAACGCTCCACCGGCGCCCCAGAGCAGGAAACCGACCGCGAATGCCGGGTACGACGGCACCAGCACCCAGATCGCATACCCGGCGGCGGTCACCAGCGGGGCAAGGCACAGCAGCAGCCGGCGGGACACCACGTCGGCCCACGCGCCGGAGGGCACCTCGAACAGGATGCCGGCAGCCGACCAGATGACGAAGAGCGACGAGATCTGCCCCACCGACAGCCCGGTGTCGGCGAGGAGCACCACGTACAGCGGGTAGAGCAGGACGAGGTCACTGAGGAACGCGTACCCGTAGAGGGTTGTCGTGAGCCGGCGGACCGCCGGGTCGGGCACGCGCGAGGCGATGCGGATCATGGGACCTTCCCGTGGGAGTGGAGACGGACACCGGACGTGCGGTGCCCGTGGTGGCCCACGGGTTCGGCCTACGCTGCTGGATCAATGTCGCCAGGTCATGCTCGCGATGCTAGACGCGCATCGCTGCACCGACCAACGCTTTCGGCGTGCCGGACAACGGGAAGCGGGGCGGGACCCCGAAGGGATCCCGCCCCGCCGCGTGCCGCCGCGTGTCAGCGCCAGTTCGGGTCGACCGGCGGGATGACCGTGGTGGACTCGCTGTCGTCGCTGGTGCGCTGGCCGGGCACCGCACCGCCGGCACCGGTGCTCACCACCTGGGTCGTGTCGGCATCGCCGCGGGCCGGGGTCACCACCTGGGTCGTGTCGGCATCGCCGCGGGCCGGGGTCACCACCTGGGTCGTGTCGGCATCACCGTGGGGCCGGGTCACCACCTGGGTGGCCTCCGGGTCGGCGGACGGACGTACCACTCCGGTGGCGTCCGGGTCGGCGGGGGCACCCACCACCTGCGTGGCGTCCGGGTTGACCGGCCGGGTCACCACCTGGGTGGCTTCCGGGTCGCTGGTCACGGTTGACGGTCGGGCCAACTCGGCCTCCGCGTCGCGGCGGCCGGCCCGGTAGGCGCGGGCGTGCGTGGCGATCAGCTGCGACTCCTGCTCCGCACGGGTCAGCCATCCCTCCCACCGGCTCTGCATCGGCCGGATCAGGCCACCGCCGACCCCGACGACGAGGATCCCGCCGACGGTGGCCAGCACGGCGATCAGCACGGGCGTGGTGACCGCGGTGGCCACACCGATCTGGTTCAGCGCAGCGATGACGCCGAGGCCGAGGATGAACACCGAGGCGATGTTGGCCAGCACCCGGCCGTACGACAGGCCGCCGAGCGCACCGCTGATGATGTCCTTGACGGCGTTGGCGATGGCGGCGGCGACCACGACGATGACGATCGCGACGAAGGCGCGGGGCAGCCACGAGATCACCGCGGCGAGCAGGTCGGAGATCGGGTTCGGCCCCCAGATGCCGAAGGCGAGCTGGAGGGTGAACAGCAGCACCGCGTAGTAGACGAGCTTCGCGACGATGTCGCTGGCGTCGTACCGGGAGCGACTCAACGCACGACGGATGCCGCCGCGTTCGACGGCGCGGTCGAAGCCCACCCGCTCCAGGACCTTCTCCACGATCTTCAACACGGCCTTGGCGATCAGCCAACCGGCCACCAGGATCGCCAGGAAGGCGACGGCCTTGGGCAGGAAGAGCATCACCGAGCGGAGCGCGTCACCCACCGCGTCGCTGACGTTGTCACTCATCGGGTCATTCCTCCACACGTGCGCAGCCGGGACGTCGACCCCGACCTACCCCCGCTGCCCCACGCGGAAACGCCGACCGCCCACCGCTGCCCACTGTTGGGCGGGGTCTGGCGCGCGGGTGAGGTCTGACAATATCCTTCGGGGCACGTGCGGCCACTGGAGCTACTTTTCATCCCTCGCCGTCGGCCGCAGGAGGAGATGTCATGCACGTCGACCATTCCGAAGTGGATCGCCGGACGCTGCTGCGGGCCGGTCTCGGCGCCGCCACGGTCGCCGTCGTCGGGAGCGAACTCGCCTTCCCGGGCACGGCCCAGGCCGCCCCGGGCACCGACCTGGACTGGATCATCAGCTGTGACGAGTGGGATGCCCGCCCACCGAAGGACCCGCTGTCGGTCAGCGCCATCGCCACCAACAAGATCATCGTGCACCACATGGCGTTCCCGAACGTGACCGACTACTCCCGCGAACAGGCGGTCAAACTGGCCCACGACTGCCAGGACCTGCACATCGACGGCAACGGCTGGTCCGACACCGGCCAGCACTTCACGGTGAGCCGCGGTGGCTACGTGCTGGAGGGTCGCCGGGGCAGCCTGGAACGCCTCGAAGCCGGCGACCGGCAGATGATCTCGGCGCACTGCCCGGGCGAGAACGGCCGGGCCATCGGCATCGAGAACGAGGGCACCTACGTCACCGAGACGCCACCGAAGGCACTGACCGACTCGCTGGTCAAGCTCTGCGTCGCCGTCTGCCGGCAGTACGGGCTGCACGCGCACGACATCTTCGGCCACTGGGACTTCCGCACCACCGCGTGCCCGGGCGCCGCCTTCTACCGGCAGTTCCCGGAGCTGCGTCGGCGGGTCCACGCCGCCCTCGGCACCAAGCTGGGTGAGGTTCCGGCGCGCCGCTGGCCGGACCTGTGGCGCTTCGTCAACTCCCCCTCGGTCCGGGTGGTGCAGCACCTGCTCGCCTACCGGGGCTACGCGGTGACGGTCAGCGGCCTGTTCGACGCCGCGACCGTGGCAGCCGTGCAGGACTGGCAGGCCCGCAACGGCATCGGAGTGGACGTGGACGCCACCCTCACCACACCAACCTGGGAGACGCTGGCGCCGGAACTGAACCAGCACGCCACCGGCGCGCCGGTCACGGCGGTGCAGGAAATCCTCGCCACCAAGGGGTACGCGGTCACCGTCACCGGGGCGTACGACCACGCCACCCGGGCGGCCGTGCAGGACCTGCAGGCGCTGCACGGCCTGCCCCGCAACGGCAAGCTCAGCACGAGCACGTGGTGCGCGATCGTCGGCGGGACGGTCCGCCAGTCGTTGCGGCACCGCTGATCCGGCAGCGGCGGTGCGGGGCCTACCCGCACCGCCGCCAGGCGCACCACCAGCACAAACACGGGCGCGCCTCGTTGTCCACCCTCCATCGGTCTGCGACGATGACGCCGACCAGGACCAAGGAGGGTGCTGTGCAGACGCGACTCAACCCGTACCTCAACTTCCCCGGCACCGCCCGCGAGGCGATGGAGTTCTATCACCAGGTCTTCGGCGGTGAGCTGAAGATGAACACCTTCGGCGAGTTCGGCAGCACGGAGCCGGGCCTGCAGAACCAGATCATGCACGCGATGCTGGAGGCGCCCAACGGTGTCACGCTGATGGCCTCGGACACCGCACCCGGGATGAACCACGTGCCCGGCACCAGCATCGCGATCAGCCTCAGCGGCGACAACGCCGACGAGCTGCGCGGCTACTGGGAGCAACTCTCCGGGAGCGGCACGGTGACCGTCGCACTGGAGAAGCAGATGTGGGGCGACGAGTACGGCCAGTGCGTCGACCGGTACGGCATCAACTGGATGGTCAACATCACGCAGCCACAGGCCTGACCAGCGACGAGCCGGTTTGGCTCGTGGCACGGGCGGAGAAACTGCCGGTCATGAGATGGGCCCGTCGAGCCGTACCCGCTGTCACCGCCGCCGTCGCGGCGCTCGCCGCGCGAGATCTGTTCCAGCGCGACCACGCGTTGCTGCGCAACTTCCCGGTGCTCGGCCGCGCCCGGTACCTGTTGGAGGCGATCGGGCCGGAGCTTCGGCAGTACATCGTCGCCGGCAACAACGAGGAGCGACCGTTCACCCGCGACCAGCGCCGCTGGGTGTACGCGTCGGCGAAGCAGGAGAACAACTACTTCGGCTTCGGCACGGACAACGACATCGAGTACACCTCCGGGTACCCGATCATCAAGCACCGCACGTTCGGCCGGGCCGTGCCGCCGTCGACCCCGACCGCCGGGCACGACGTGCGGCTGCCCTGCGCGAAGGTGCTCGGGGCGGCCCGGGGGCGGGCCCGCGCGTTCCGACCGGAGTCGGTGGTCAACATCTCCGGGATGAGCTTCGGTTCACTGTCCGGCAACGCCATTACCGCGCTGAACAAGGGGGCGGCGCTCGCCGGTTGCCTGCAGAACACCGGCGAGGGCGGCCTGTCGCCGTACCACCGCAACGGTGGTGACCTGGTCTTCCAGCTCGGTACGGCGTATTTCGGTTGCCGCGACGAGCATGGCCGGTTCAGCCTCGACCGGCTGAAGGACCTGGTCGCCGGCGCACCGGTGAAGGCATTGGAGATCAAGCTGAGCCAGGGCGCCAAGCCCAGCCTCGGTGGGCTGCTGCCCGGGGCGAAGGTGTCCGCCGAGATCGCCGCCACCCGGGGCATCCCGGCCGGACAGGACTGCGTCAGCCCGTCCCGGCACGCCGAGTTTTCCGACTGCGACAGCCTGCTCGACTGGGTGGAGCTGCTGGCCGCCGAGACGGGACTGCCGGTCGGCATCAAGTCGGCGGTCGGCGACCTGGACTTCTGGCAGGAGCTGGCCACCCTGATGCGCGACACCGGCCGGGGCGTCGACTTCGTGACGATCGACGGCGGCGAGGGCGGCACCGGCGCCGCGCCGCTGATCTTCACCGACTCGGTGTCGCTCCCGTTCCAACAGGGCTTCTCCCGGGTGTACAAGGTCTTCGCCGAGCACGACCTGCACGAGCAGGTGGTCTTCGTCGGCGCCGGCAAGCTCGGCCTGCCGGACAACGCCATCGTGGCCTTCGCGCTCGGCTGCGACATGGTCAACGTCGGCCGCGAGGCGATGCTGTCGATCGGCTGCATCCAGGCGCAGAAGTGCCACACCGACACCTGCCCCACCGGCGTCGCGACACAGAACGCGTGGCTCACCCGAGGCCTGGACCCGGCGTCGAAGTCGGTCCGGGCGGCCAACTATCTGCGGACGCTGCGCCGCGACCTCACGAAGGTCGCGGAGGCCTGCGGCGTGGAGCATCCCGGCCTGATCGACACGGACGCCGTGGAGATCCTGGACGGCCGCACCAGCTCCACCCCACTGCACGAGGTGTACGGCTACCGCCCGGAATGGGGGCTGCCCTCGGCGGCCGACCGCGCCGAGATCGTCCGGCTGATGGCACCGGAGGCACCGCGGGGCGGTAGTGCCCCGCCGTCGGCCACCGCCGTCGGTTGAGGGCGTGTTGTGGCGCTCTCCGCGCCGAGCCGTCGGATGCGTTAGGTGCCCCAGTCCCCAGGGATGCCAGTCGACGCGCGATAAACGTGTGGAGCCGTCGCCCGGGGGCACTCTATGGTGGCGCGGTGCTGATCAGACGCGAGACGCCCGCCGATGCCGATGCCATCCGGGCGGTGCACTCCGCCGCCTTCGCCAAGGCCGACGGCGATGGTGTACCGGTCGAGGCGACCCTGATCGACGCGCTGCGCGCCGACGAGGGCTGGCTGCCCGCGTACTCCCTGGTGGCGACCGACCTGGACGACCAGGTGGTGGGGCACGTGGTGGCCACCCGCGGTCGGGTGGCCGGCCAGCCGGTGGCGCTCGGGCTGGGACCGCTCGGCGTGCTGCCCGACTGGCAGCGGCGCGGCGTCGGCACGGCGTTGATGCACGCGGTGCTCGGCGCGGCCGACGCTCACGACGAGCCGCTGGTGGTGCTGCTCGGGCACCCCGACTACTACCCGCGGTTCGGGTTCCGGCCGGCCGTGGAGCTGGGCGTCACCCCGCCGCAGCCGTGGGGCCCGCAATACTTCCAGGCTCGCCCGATGAGCGCGTGGCGGGAGTCGATCCGCGGGGAGTTCCGCTACGCCCGCCCTTTCGAAAAGCTGTGATCCCCGCAAACATCCGCCGCCGCCGCGCCACCGATCTCGACGGCTGCGTCGCGGCGCTCGCGGAGGTTCACCGGGTCGATCGGTACCCGCTGAACTGGCCCGCCGAACCGCACCGTTGGTTACGCGAGCCGCACCCGGCGCGCGCCTGGGTCGCCGTCGACGCGGACGCGGCGATCGTCGGGCACGTCGCGGTGCACCGGGTGCCCGACCCGGCGGACGGGCCACCCACCCGGCCGACGGCCGAGGTGGCTCGTCTCTTCGTGTCGCCGGCCGCCCGGGGGTGGGCGCTGGGCAGCGCGCTGCTGGCCCGGGCCCGCCAGTGGGCGAGTGCGCGCGGGACCGACCTGGTGCTCGACGTGGCCTCCAGTGATGCTGCGGCCGCTGCCCTCTACGAGCGCACCGGATGGCGGTGCACCGGCACCAGCACGGCGTCCTGGACCGCGCCCGACGGCAGCCCGGTCCCGCTGCGCCACTACACGCTGCGCTCCGACGCCGCACCAGCCATCGCCGAGAGGCGGCGGGCGAGCAGGGCGGCGGCCTCGCGCAGCTCCGGAGGCTCCAGCACCTCCACCTCGTAACTCAGGCGGGCGACGTGCGCGGCGACCCAGTCCAGGCTCTCCCCGCCGACGACCAGCACACACCACCCGTCGCGGTCGTCCTCGACACGCCCCACCTGAGGCGGCACCAACGCCCGCACCCGGTCGGCCGGAGCGTGCACCCGCACCCGGGCGAGATACCGGTATGGCGCCTCGGTCACGGACCGCTGTACAAAGGCGACCGGGTCCGGGTGCTCGCGCGCCCGGAAACGCCAGGTCGTCGCCACCGCCGCCCGCATCCGGTCCAGGCGGAACGTGCGCCAGTCGTCGCGGTCGACGTCCCAGGCCATCAGATACCAGCGGCGGCCGGTCGTGACCATCCGGATCGGCTCGACCGTCCGTTCGCGCTCCCCACCGTCGCGGCCGGCGTAGGTGAACCGGACCCGCACCGCGTCTCGACAGGCCCGCGCGAGTGTCATCAGCAGCTCCGCGTCGATCTCGGCCACCGGGCCGATGAGGGTCTCCGTGGAGCCGTGCACCGCCCGCACCTCGGCGCGCAGCCGCGACGGCATCACCTGATCGAGCTTCGCGAGTGCCCGCAGCGCCGCCTCGCCCGCCCCGGCGACCGTGCCGCCCGAGGCGAGCCGCAGAGAGACCGCCGTCGCGATCGCCTCCTCGTCGTCGAGGAGCAACGGCGGCAGCCGGGTGCCCGCGCCGAGTTGATAGCCGCCGCCGACACCCGCCGCCG
The DNA here is from genome assembly GCF_040606435.1 of Micromonospora sp. NPDC005413. Lineage (NCBI taxonomy): Bacteria > Bacillati > Actinomycetota > Actinomycetes > Micromonosporales > Micromonosporaceae > Micromonospora > Micromonospora sp. NPDC005413. The sequence continues at coordinate 48,087 of NZ_JBEXEV010000030.1, read as the reverse complement.
CGTGCACGGGATAGCCGAGCGTCCGCAGTCGCTGCACGTCGCGGCGCACGCAGCGGTCGGTGACCCCCAGTTCGGCGGCGAGCTCAGCGGCCGTCCAGGACGGTCGCCGTTGCAACAGCGCCAACAGACGCAGCACCCGCTCGGTCGTCGCCTCGACGGTCATGTGCCGATCGTTGCACGAATTGCGGAACGACCCTGTCCGCTAGGTGCGGGAGGCTGGGATCATGACCGACCAGATCAGGAATCAGGGAGCTGACATGGCCCGCGACATGCAGATCACGTTCGACTGCGCCGACCCGGCCGCGTTGGCGGCGTTCTGGGTTGAGGCGCTCGGCTACCAGGTGCAGGCCCCGCCCGGAGACTTCGAGTCGTGGGAGCAGGCACTGGAGGCGATGGGGGTGCCGCCGGAGAACCGTAACGACGCCTCAGCGGTGGTCGACCCCGAGGGCTCCAGGCCGCGGCTGTTCTTCCAACGGGTGCCGGAGCACAAGCAGGCGAAGAACCGCGTACACATCGATGTGCGAGCCGCTCCGGGGCTCGCGGGTGACGAGCGGATGGCGGCCCTGGAGGCAGAGGCCGAACGGCTCGTCTCGCACGGCGCCACCCGGCTCAGTCGTCACGAGCCCGCTCCCCCGCTGGGCGCCGGTCACCTCATCATGGCCGACCCCGAGGGCAACGAGTTCTGCCTCGACTGACCGCGCGTTCGCCCAGCTCACTGCCGTAATGGTCGGACGCCATGCGAACATGTGTACGTGTCGCCCGGCGCCAGCATCCTGCACGCCGACCTGGACGCGTTCTACGCGTCGGTCGAGCAACGCGACGACCCGCGCCTCCGCGGGCGGCCGGTGATCGTCGGTGGGGGCGTGGTCCTCGCGGCCAGCTACGAGGCGAAGGCGCGGGGCGTACGCAGCGCGATGGGCGGCCAGCAGGCGCGCCGGCTGTGTCCGGACGCGATCGTGGTGCCGCCCCGCATGTCGGCGTACACGGCGGCGAGCCGCGCGGTCTTCGAGATCTTCCGGCAGACCACCCCGCTGGTCGAAGGGCTCTCCATCGACGAGGCGTTCCTGGACGTGGGCGGCCTGCGGCGGCTGGTGGGGCCACCGGCCGACATCGCCGAGCGGCTGCGTCGGGAGGTTAGTGAACGGGTCCACCTGCCGATCACGGTGGGCGTGGCCCGCACGAAGTTCCTGGCGAAGGTGGCCAGCGGGGTGGCGAAGCCGGACGGGCTGCTGGTCGTCGCGCCGGACGCCGAGTTGGCGTTCCTGCACCCGCTGCCCGTGGAGCGGCTGTGGGGCGTCGGCCCGGTCACCGCCGCGAAGCTGCGGGAACGACGGATTCGTACCGTCGGCGAGGTGGCCCGACTCGGCGAGGCCGCGTTGGTGTCGATGCTCGGGGCGGGCGCCGGTCGGCACCTGCACGCTCTCGCGCACAATCGCGACCCCCGGGCGGTTCAGGTGGGGCGTCGGCGCGGCTCGATGGGCGCCCAGCACGCGCTGGGCCGTACCCCGCATGCCCCTGAGGAGCTGGATGCCATCCTCGCCGGGCTGGTCGATCGGGTCAGCCGGCGGATGCGGGCGGCCGGGCGGTCCGGTCGCACGGTGGTGCTGCGGCTGCGCTTCGGCGACTACACCCGGGCGACCCGCTCACACACCATCGGCAAGGCGACGGCGGACACGACGTCGCTGCTCACCGCCGCGCGAGCGCTGCTACGGGCCGCGCTGCCCGAGATCAATCGCCGTGGTGTCACCCTGGTCGGTGTTTCGGTGGGCAATCTGGACGACAACCCGGTACAGCCGGAGCTGCCGTTCCACCGCGAACCGGGTGCGGAGTTGGACGCCGCGGTGGACGCGGTCCGTGACCGGTTCGGATCGGCGGCGCTCACCCGTGCGGTGCTGCTCGGCCGGGATCCGGGCGTCGAGATGCCGCTGCTGCCGGATTGACCGGTCTGCGGGCCGAGTTCGGGCGACCGAGCTGCGACCGGAGACACATCACAGCAGGTCGGCGGTTTAGCCAGCCGCTGACGGGTGACCCTTGTGGGGTACAGCCTGACAAGGGGGGACCCACGATGTCCGACGACACCAGCAACCGACCGAGCCGTCACGCCGAGCGCCCGCACGACGTGACCGACCCTCTGCTCTGGCAGTTGGCGATCGACGTGCTGAGCGCCCACGAGCCGGACGACGAGGGGCAGTGCCGCAACCTCCAGTGCGCCGGGCAGTCCTGGCCGTGCACGGCTCGCACCGGCGCCGAGCAGTCTCTGCGCGTGTCCCGCAGCACGCCCGCCTCGGGCGAGATGCCCATGGACGGCGACGACAGTGACGATGTCGGCACGGCCTGGCCCGGAAAGGGCGCGGTACCGGCCCAGCGATGGGCCCGCAACGCCGACCCGGTGGCGTCGCATCGCGGGTCGAAGGCGTCCGCCTCGGCGGCGTGACGGCGGGGTGCACCGCCACGAACACGCGGCGCTGCTCAGCGCCACACACGCGAACGCTCGGCCGGTGACCCGGCCGAGCGTTCGCGTGTCATCCGTCAGAGGCTGAGCCGCTGGCCCGGGAAGATCAGACCCGGGTCGGCGCCGACCAGCTGCCGGTTGTGCTCGTACAGGGCCTGCCAGCCGCCGGCCACCCGGTGGGTGACGGCGATCTCCGACAGGGTGTCGCCCGGCTTGACCAGGTACTGGTCGCCCGCCGTCGGCGCGGTGCGCTCGTGGTTGCGGGTCGCCGGCTGCTCGCCGCGCGACGACCGCTCCTGCGGCTTGGTGGACTTCCCGGTCGACTTCGTCGATGACTTCTCGGTGGACTTGGTCGACGGCTTCGCGGTGGACTTGGTCGCGGAGCCGCCCTTCTTGCCGCAGGTCGGCCAGGCGCCGATGCCCTGCCCGTCGAGCACCTTCTCGGCGACGGCGATCTGCTCGCCGCGGCTGGCCAGGTCAGCGCGGGCGGCGTACTTCTTGCCGCCGTAACCGGCCCAGGTGCCCTGCGAGAACTGCAACCCGCCGTAGTAACCGTTGCCGGTGTTGATCTTCCAGTTGCCGCCGGACTCGCACTGGGCGATCGCGTCCCAGTTGACCGCGGCCTGAGCCGGGGCGGCCGGCCCGAAAAGGGCGACGGCGCCGGTGACCGCACCGACGGCCAGGGTGCCGACGGCGAGACGGCGGGTGGTGACCCGTCGATGACGGGGGGTGTAGACAGACGTCATGTGAGCTTCCTCCACGCCGGCGAGGTGAGCTGTCGGGTTCGGGCCGAGGAGCCCGGCCGCACGGTGGCGGCTTCACCCCGAGGTGACATGCACCGAGGAACGTTGGGTCCCCCGCTCCTGCCCGGTGACTGGGTTCCGACGACCGGGGGCAGGATTTGGCGTTGCCGGCCGTGGTGTCCGCAATGGCGAACCCGACCGACGTTAGGCACGTTCGGTGACGGTCGCCCACCCCCTGTGAACTTCTTCACCGGGCCACGCGGGGCGGGTCGCGCAGCGGTTGCGAGCGATCGACGTCTGTGCAGTCACCATCATGGACCGTTTCCGATCAGACGTCGGTCCCGGTGGTGCGTGCCGAGACGAGCGGGTGTGTGTCACCGCCCCGCTGGAACCGCTGTTGGCGAATTGACGTTCGAGCAAGAAACGGTAGATCGATGGTCGCGATGCTTCTGGGCATGCCGGGTTGACCCGAGCAGCCAAGCCCGCTCAGGAGGAGATCATGCCGATCCACCAGAACCGCACCGGGCGCCGCAGCGCCGCCGCCATCCTGCTGACCGTGCTGGCCAGCGCCGGACTCGCCGCGCTCGCGCCGACCGCCGCGCAGGCCGCCACCACCTGCACCAGCCTGACCTACTACAAGGTCGGTGGTTACCCGGGTGAGATGCACGTGCCCACCGTCGGCTGGCAGGACGGTAACAAGACCTGCTACCTGAAGTACGGCAACTCCAACAGCGCGGTCAAGGTGTTGCAGGAGGCACTGAACAACTGCTACTCGCAGTCGCTGCGGCTCGACGGCCAGTACGGCACCAACACCCGCAACGCCGTCTTGTACGCACAGCGAAAGATCAACGACACCTGGGCGTGGGCGAACATCGCCGAGGACGGCGAGTACGGCCCGCAGACCCGGGCGTGGATGGGCTTCGCGACCTTCGGGGTCAACGGTGGCCCGGTCATCCCGAACGTCTGCTACTACCCGGGCTGACCCGCGCGACGGCGCCGGTCGGAATCCCCCGTTGGATTCCGACCGGCGCCGTCGTGGCGTCTCCGGTCCCTCCCCCGCACCGGAGACTCCGGCCCTCAGCACACCCGTACGGCCTCGATACGCGTGTTCCAGGTGCCGCCGATCGCGGCCGAGTCGTACGCCAGGTTCGCCCGGTAGCCGTAGGCGTGCTGGTAGCCGAGCAGGCCGGTGGCGTTGGCGTTGTCCCAGAAGGTGGAGACGGTGCCGGACGCCCGGTTGTTCTTGATCGACTGGGCCCTGTTGCGGAAGTACGAGGGCAGCGTCACGTCGTTACAGCCGTTGTACGGCCCGTCGAGGTAGAAGACGTCACCGGAGAAGTTGATCCCGGCGTAGAGGCAGAGCAGGTTCGAGGGGCAGGCGTAGTTGGCAGCCTGGGCCGGGCTCGGGGCGGCGCCGAACGCGGCGGTCAGGGCAACCGTGGCAACCAGGGCGGACGTGAGCCTTCGCCGAATGCTTCGCACGTGAGTGACCTCCAGGTCTCGTCACGACCGCGTCGGCCGTGAGTCGAATTGCCGACATCGGATTGAGAGATGTCGCTGTGCCTACGATGATCTGCGCGGAAGGTCGACGGATTCCTGCCGGAACCTCAATCCGGCTGTGCCGGCGGGGTTGGCCGACCGGCGGCACGGGGGCGAGCGGCGATTCATGGAGATTCGAATCCTCGGACCAGTCGAGGTGTGGTCGGACGGCCAACTGATCGACGCGGGAGCGGCCCGGCAACGCGCCGTCCTCGCCGCGCTGGCGGTCGACGTGGGCCGGCCGGTTCGCGCTGAATCCCTGGTGGATCGGGTCTGGGGTGACTCCCCGCCTCCCCGGGTCCGGCACAACCTGCACGTCTACCTCGCTCGGATCCGCCGGGTGCTGACCGCTGCCGGGGCGCCGGACGCGCTGGTCCGCCGCTCCGGCGGATACCTGCTGGACCTACCGCCGGAGACGGTCGACGGACAGCACTTCGACGCACTACGGCAGCGGGCCGTCGAGCTAACCGACGACGACCCGGAGCGGGCAGCGCTGCTGCGCCGGGCAATGGTGCTGTGGCGCGGCGAGCCGCTGGCCGGGTTGCCCGGCGAATGGGCAGCCCGGGTCCGGCAGGACTGGCACCGCCGGCACACCGAAACCGTCGTGCAGTGGGCCCGCAGCCTGCTGCGCCGGGGTGAGCCGGAGGCCGTGATCGACCCGTTGACCCGGCTCGCCGACGACGACCCGCTCGACGAACCGGTCGCCGCCGCGCTACTGCAGGCGCTGGCCGCCGCCGGGCGGAGCGCACAGGCGCTGGCGTACTACGCCCGCTTACGGGACCAGTTGGCCGACGCGCTCGGCGCGGACCCGAGCACCGAGCTTCGCCAGCTGCACCAGGCCATCCTGCGCGGCGAGATCACCGTGCCGACACCCCCCGCCGAGCCGACCCCGACGCACACTGCGGCCGGCCCCGTCGCGCGGCTGGACCAGGCACACCCGGTCCCGGCGCAGTTGCCCTCGGACGTCCGGGGCTTCGCCGGACGGGCGGCGGAGCTGACCCAACTGGATGCGCTACGGACGGCTGCCGAGGCGCATCCGGGTGCGGTGCCGGTGGCGGTGATCTCCGGGCTGGCCGGGGTGGGCAAGACGGCGCTGGCCGTGCACTGGGCGCACCGGGTGGTCGAGCATTTCCCCGATGGGCAGCTCTACGCCAACCTGCAGGGCTACAGCCACAGCGGCGTGGTGCGCAGCGCGGAGCAGGTGGTGCGCGGCTTTCTGACGGCGCTCGGGGTGTCGCCCCGGGAGCTGCCGTTCGACCCGCAGGAGCAGACAGCGCTGTACCGTAGCCTGCTGGCCGGCCGACGGATGCTGATATTGCTGGACAACGCCCGGGACGCCGCGCAGGTCCGGCCGCTGCTGCCCGGGTCCGCCCACTGCCTGGTGCTGGTGACGAGCCGGGACCGGCTGACCGGCCTGGTGGCCACCGAGGGCGCCGAGCCGCTGGTGCTGGACCTGCTCACCGCCGCGGACGCGGAAGCACTGCTGCACGCACGGATCGGGGTGCGGGCCGCGATGGAACGAGCCGCCGTCGGCGAGTTGGTCGGGCTCTGCGACCGGCTGCCGTTGGCGCTGGTCGTGGTGGCGGCCCGGGCGGTTGTCCGGCCTCAGCTCTCCCTGGCCGAGCTTGGCGCGCAGTTGCGGACCGACGGTGGGCTGGGCGGGCTGGACGCGGGCGACCACGCCAGCAGCGTGCGGACGGCGCTGTCTTGGTCGTACCGCCTGTTGACCGGGCCGACCGCCCGACTCTTCCGGCTGGTGGGCGGCAGCACGGACGTGACGCTCAGTACGGCGGCCGGAGCCAGCCTCGCCAGCGTCGAGCACCGCGAGGTGCGGGCGGCCTTCGCCGAACTCGCCGACGCGCACCTGGTGCTGGAGCGGGGCCCGGACCGGTACGGGATGCACGACCTGCTGCGGGCCTTCGCGGCCGAACTCTCCGGCGAGCAGGACCCGGTCGGCGATCGGGCTGTGGCGCGGGGTCGACTCTTCGACCACTACCTGCAGAGCGCGCACGCTGCTGCCGTGCTGCTGCACCCGCACTGGGACCCGATCGCGCTGCCGCCGGCCGTCGCCGGGGTCCGACCCGAAAAGGTCAGCGATCACGGCGAGGCGACGGCATGGTTCGCCCGGGAGCGTGAGGTGCTGATCGCACTGGTCGAGCGGTGCGCGGCCAGCGGGTTCGACCGGCACGCCTGGCAGCTGGCCTGGAGTTTGACCATTTTCCTGGACCGGCAGGGCAGCTGGCACGACCAGCTGGCGGTGCAGCGTACGGCGCTGGTCGCCGCGCACCGCAGCGGCGACTTGGCCGGGCAGGCACACGCGCACCGCAGTCTGGCCCGGGCCCAGGCCCGGCTGGGCCGGCTCGACGAGGCACCCGGTCAGCTCCAGCGGGCACTGGAGCTGTTCCGGGCCCTCGACGACCCGGCCAACCAGGGGCACACGTGCCTGGACCTGGCTGAGATGGCCGACCGGCAGGGCCGGCGCGCAGAGGTCGTCCAGCACGCGGAGGGGGCGCTGACGTTGTACCGCACGGCCGGGCACCGGTACGGGCAGGCGATGGCGTTGAACGCGATCGGTTGGTACCGCGCCCAACTGGGTGAGCACGACGCCGCGATCGAGGCGTGTCGGCAGGGCTTGGTGCTGTTGCGGGAGTTCGACGACCGCCACGGTGAGGCCCCGACCTGGGACACACTGGGGTACGCGCAGCACCGCGCGGGGCGACCGGCGGAGGCGGTCGACTCGTACCGGCACGCGGTGGAGCTGTACCGGGAGTTCCGGGACCGGTACTACGAGGCGGACACGCTGGGGCACCTGGCCGAGGCGCAGGCCGAGGCCGGCGACCTGGCCGGGGCGGCCCGGAGCTGGCGGACGGCGTTGAGCATCCTCGACGACCTCGGGCACCCGGACGCGGAGCGCATCCGTCGTCGGCTCACGGACGCCGACGGACCGTGACCGGCCGGCGGGGGCCCTCTGATCGGGCGGCCCGCCGGCCGGAGGGGTACGCCTCCTACAGGGTGCGCGCCAGCCGGTCGGCGAGCGTCCGGGTGAAGCGGGCCGGGTCGGTCAGCTCACCGCCCTCGGCGAGCACCGCCAGGCCGTACAGCAGCTCGGCGGTCTCGGTCAGGGCGACGGAGTCGCTGCCCTGCTCGTGGGCCTTGCGCAGCCCGGCGACCAGCGGGTGACCGGGATTGATCTCCAGAATCCGCTTGGTCGGGGGAACCTCGTGCCCCATCGCCCGGTACATCTTCTCCAGGGTCGGGGTGAGGTCGTGGGCGTCGCCGACGACGCAGGCCGGTGAGGTGGTCAGCCGCGACGACAGGCGGACCTCGCGGACGCTGTCGGTAAGGGTGGTGCCCAACCAGTCGAGCAGCGCCGCGAACTCCTGTCGCTGCTGCTCGCGCTCGGCCTCGGCCTGCTGCTTCTCCTCATCGGTGTCCAGGTCGATCTCGCCCTTGGCGATCGAACGCAGCGGCCGGCCGTCGTACGCGCCGACCCGCTCGACCCACACCTCGTCGACCTGGTCGGTGAGCAGCAGCACCTCGTGCCCCTTGGCCCGGAACGCCTCCAGGTGCGGGGAGTTCTCGATGGCGGCCCGGGAGTCGCCGGTGGCGTACCAGATGTCGCTCTGGCCGTCCTTCATCCGCGCGACGTAGCCGGCCAGGTCGGTGGGCTCGGTCGCGTCGTTTGTGGAGGCCACCGACAGGATGTCCAGCAGGGTGTCGCGGTTGTCCGTGTCGTCGATCAGCCCTTCCTTGACCACCGCGCCAAACTCGGTCCAGAAGGTGCGGTAGCGCTCGGCGTGGTTGGCCTTCAGGTCCTTGACCGTGGCGAGGATCTTCTTCACCAGACGGCGGCGGACGATCTGGATCTGCCGGTCCTGCTGAAGGATCTCCCTTGAAATGTTCAGCGACAGGTCGTGCGCGTCGACCACGCCCTTGACGAAGCGCAGGTACGTGGGGACCAGCGCCTCGCAGTCGTCCATGATGAACACGCGCTTGACGTAGAGCTGGACGCCACGGCGGCCCTGCGGGGAGAACAGATCCAGTGGGGCGTGGCTGGGCAGGAACAGCAGCGCCTCGTACTCGAAGGTGCCCTCGCCCTTCATGTGCACGACCTCGAGCGGGTCGGCCCAGTCGTGGCTGACGTGCTTGTAGAACTCGTTGTACTCGGCGGCGTCGACCTCGTCGCGGGGCCGCGCCCAGAGCGCCTTCATCGAGTTGAGGGTCTGCACCTCGCTGGTGGCGTCCGCGCCGTCAGCGCCGGGACGCTCGACACTCATCCGGATCGGCCAGGCGATGAAGTCGGAGTATCGCTTGACGATCTCCCGGATGGTCCACTCGGCGGTGTAGTCGTGCAGGTTGTCCTCGGTGTCGACCGGCTTGAGGTGCAGCGTCACGGTGGTGCCCTGCGGCGCCTCGTCGACCGTCTCGATCGAGTACGTGCCCTCGCCGGCGGACTCCCACCGCGTACCGCCGGTCTCGCCGGCCTTGCGGGTCAGCAGGGTGACCCGGTCGGCGACCATGAACGCGGCGTAGAAGCCAACGCCGAACTGGCCGATCAGATCCTGCGAGGCGTGGGCGTCGGCGGATTCGCGCAGCTGGCGCAGCAGCTCGGCGGTGCCGGACTTGGCGATGGTGCCGATCAGCTTGACGACCTCGTCGCGGGTCATCCCGATGCCGTTGTCCCGCACGGTCAGGGTGCGGGCGTCCCGGTCGACCTCGAGTGCGACGTGCAGGTCGTCGGTGTCGGCGACGAGGTCCTTGTCGACCAGCGTGGCCAGCCTCAGCTTGTCCAGCGCGTCGGACGCGTTGGAGATTATCTCCCGCAGGAAGACGTCCTTGTTCGAATAGATCGAGTGGACCACCAACTGGAGGAGCTGACGCGCCTCGGCCTGGAACTCCAACGTCTCGGCCTGGTTACTCACACCGTCTCCCTGCTCGGCTCGTGCGGAGGTTCGCGGAAAGGATACGAGCCGTCACCGGCCGGGCGGCGGCCGCATCCGGGTCATATTCCCGATCCGGGCGCACCACCCGCGTGACATGGCTGACTTTGCCTGACAGAAGTCAGGTCGGATAGCGTGACGCCATGAAGATCGCTGGAAGTACCGCCTTCGTCACCGGCGCCAACCGCGGCTTCGGCCGGCACCTGGCCGCCGAACTCCTCGCCCGCGGCGCCACCGTCTACGCCGGCGCCCGCAACCCGGACACCGTCGACCTGCCCGGCGTGACGCCGGTGCGGCTGGACATCACCGACCCCGCCTCGATCACCGCCGCCGCCAAGCTGGCCGGCGACGTCAACCTGCTGATCAACAACGCCGGCATCGATTCCCGAACCGACCTACTGGAAGGCGACCTGGACCTCGTCCGGCTCGAACTGGAGACCCACTACGTGGGCAACCTGTCGATGGTCCGGGCGTTCGCGCCGGTCATCGCCGGCAACGGCGGCGGGACCATCCTCAACGTGCTCTCCGTGTTGTCCTGGGTGAACTTCCCCAGGCACGGGGCCTACGGCGCCGCGAAGTCGGCCGAGTGGGCGATGACCAACGCGCTGCGCCTCCAACTCGCCGAGCGGGGCATCCGGGTCGCCGGCCTGCACGTCGGCTACATGGACACCGACATGGCCGCCACGGTCACCGGCCCGAAATCCGACCCGGCGGTGATCGCCCGGATCGGGGTGGACGGCATCGAGGCCGACGCGTACGAGATCGTGACCGACGACATCAGCCGCCAGGTCCAGGCCGGGCTCGCGGGCGGGGTCTCCGCGCTCTACCCGCAACTCCCCTAACCCCCCCGGGCCCGCGCCCGCCGGGCCCGCGCCCGCCGGGCCCGCGCCCCCCGGGCCCGCGCCCGTCGCCCGTCGCCCGTCGCCCGTCGATCTAGGGCGAATCGTCGTTAGACGATCTCCATTCACAACGATCTGCCCTAGATCGACGGGCGACGGGCATGGCGCGCGGGCGTCGGGCGTCGGGCGACGCGCGACGGGCATGGCGGGCGTCGGGCGACGGGCCACGCGCGACGGGCATGGCCGCCGGGTGGAGGCGCACGGGGCGCCTCGACCCGGCGACCCGCCGTCAGCTTGCCTGCAGCGTCACGTCGTCGATCACGAAGCTGGTCTGCAGCGAGGAGTCCTCGGTGCCGGTGAACGTCAGCGTCACCGTCTGCCCGGCGTACGCGGCCACGTTGAGCGTGCGCTGAACGTAGCCGGTGGCGGCGTTGAGGTTCGAGTACGTCGCCAGCGTGGTCGAGCCCACCCGGACGGTGAGCTTGTCGTAGGCCGTGGAGGTGGTGGTCTCGGCGGTGTCGATGTGCAGCCAGAACGACAGCGTGTAGCTGGCGCACCCGGCCGGCACGGTCACCGACTGGGACAGGGTATCGGTGCGGGTGCTCCCGTACCCGTTGAGCCAGGCCTTGTACGACCCGGTCCGGGCCGGTTGGCTGCTGGAGTTGGTGATCACGCCGGAGGACGCGGTCCACGGCGTGCTGCCGCTCTCGAAGCCGCCGTTGCCGATCACCTGACCGCCTGCGCAGCCGCCGGTGCCCGTCACGGTGAGGGTGAGGCTGGCGGTGCGGGTGACCGAGCCGGTGCCGGTGACCGTGACGGTGAAGGTGCCGGTCGCCGCGCTGGCCGATGCGGTCAGGGTCATCGTGGCCGAGCCGCCGGAGGTCACCGAGGACGGGCTGAAGGAGACGCTGACCCCGCTGGGCGCACCGGAGGCCGAGAGGTTGACCGACTGGGCCGAACCGGCGGTGGTGGCGGTGGCCACCGTGGCGGTGGTGCTGGTGCCCTGCGCGACGGTGCGCGCCGTCGGGTTGACCGCGACGGAGAAGTCGTTGGTCGGGGTGCCCCCGCCCACGGCGAGCTGCCACAGCGCGTACGCGACGCCGTCCGCGGCCCGGTTCAGCACGGTGGCGCTGACGTTGGCGGTGGTGTCGCAGGCCCGGTGGTAGCACGGGTCGTAGGCGGCGTTGGCGGTGCCGCCCCACTTGGCCGCCTGGGCGCTGGTCTTGCGGGCACTGGCGCCCGCGGCGTAGCCCGAGGTGAGGATGCCGGCCTGCTGGAAGTAGTAGTCGTCGGAGCGGCCCTGACCCTCGACGTTCTCCTCGGGTTGCAGCCCCAGCGAGTCCCAGTACGCCTTCAGCGGCGCCGCCGTGGTGGACGTGACCCGGTTGATGAAGTAGCCACCGTTGACCGAGCCGACCATGTCGAAGTTGTAGTAGCCCTTGATGTAGCCCCGCTGGGTGGTGTTGAGCGAGTTGACGTAGAACCGGGAGCCGTTGAGCCCCTGCTCCTCGTCGGTCCACCAGGCGAACCGCACCCGCTTGGTCATGGTCGGGTTCTGCGCGGCGAGGACCAGCGCGTTCTCCAGCAGGGTCGACGAGCCGGTGGCGTTGTCATTGATGCCCGGGCCGGCCGAGACGCTGTCCAGGTGAGCGCCGAACATGACCACCTGGTCGGCCGGGCCGCCGGGCCACTCGGCGATGAGGTTGTTCGAGGGGTACGTGCAACTGGAGCAGTTCTGCTCGCTGACGGTGTAGCCGGCCGCCTGGAGCTTGCTCTTCACGTAGTTGAGCGAGGCGGTGTAGCCGGCCGAGCCGGCCCGCCGGTTGCCGCCGTTGCTGGTGGCGATGGAGTTGAACTGGGTCAGGTGCGCCTGGACGTTGGTGACGGAGATGTCCGGTGCTGCCAACGCGACGGCGGGCGCGGCGATCGGCCGGGCCACCGTCGTCACGGGCGTGGGTGACGCGGCCACCGGCTGGGCGGCCAGCGTCACCGTCATTCCGGCGAACACGGCAAGCGCGGCTCCCGCGCTCAGCGTTCTGCCTCTCATGGGGGCTCCTCGGGGTTGGAGAGATACCCGAGACAATTACAGATATCGATCTCATGGACATCGGTCGTTCGTCCGGAACCACCACCGGTTCGACGGTGGGTACCGGCGTCGGCACAAGTGAGTAGAGATGCCAGGATGGGTAGGTAACGCAGCAGGGGTCGTCGGGCCCGGAACGGGGGCTTGCGATGGGGCCGGGTCGAGCGTGACACGACCCAGCACTGGCCTGTTCACCGGCGGCGGTGACACCGGCAGGTTGATGGCGGAGCTGGACTGGGCCCGCACGCCGCTCGGCCCGGTGACCGGATGGCCGCAGAGCCTGCGTGCCGCGGTCCAGCTGGTGCTGTCCTCCCGGTACCCCATGCTGCTGCTCTGGGGTGAGAGCTACTCCCAGCTCTACAACGACGCGTACTCCGCGCTGATCGGCGACAAGCACCCGGCCGCGCTCGGCGACGACGTGCGGGTGACCCTGGCCGAGGGCTGGGACGTGCTCGCCCCGCTGATCCAGCAGGCCATGGCAACCGGAGTGGCCAGCTGGGTTCCCGCCCTGCGGCTGCTGCTGGAGCGGGCCGGCTACCGCGAGGAGGCGTACTTCAGCGTCTCGCACGCCCCCGCCCGGGACGACGACGGCCGCACCGTCGGCGTGCTCGCCGTGTGCAGCGAGGTCACCGAGCAGGTGGTCGGCGAACACCGACTGCGCCTGCTGCGCGACCTGTCCGTTCTCGGCGACGGACGCACCGTCGACGTGGACGCCACTGGCGCCCGGCTGATCAACGCGATCGACGGCCATCCGCTGGACGTGCCGTTCGCCGCGATCTACGTGCGTGACGGCGCGGTGCTGCGGCGGATCGCCGGCGACGGCCGGGGGCACGCGGGAGCGCTGCCGGACACCGTCGAGCTGGCCGCACCGGGTCCGGCCGCGTCCGCCTGGGGGCTGCCGGACGCCGCCGAGGGCCGACCGGCCCAGGTGACCGGCGTCGCCGACCGGCTGCCACTGCCCGCCGGCCCGTGGGGCGACCCGGTCCGCACCGCGCTGGCGCTGCCGCTGCCCTCGGGCGACGAGGATCAGCCGCTCGGCGTACTGCTGGCGGGGGTCAGCCCCAGCCGAGGGCTCGACGAGGCGTACCGGGCCTTCACCCAGCTCCTGGCCCAGCAGATCTCGGTGGCGCTGCGCAACGCACAGGAGTACGAGGAGGAGCGGCGCCGAGTCGAGGAATTGGCCGAACTGGACCGGGTCAAGACCGACTTCTTCGCCAACGTCAGCCACGAGTTCCGTACCCCGTTGACCCTCATCCTCGGCCCGCTGACCGACGCCCTCACCGACGCCAACGCCCTGCTGGCACCGGTGCAGCGGGAGCGGGCGGAGACCGCCTGGCGTAACGCCACCCGACTGTTGACCCTGGTCAACAGCCTGCTCACCTTCTCCAGCCTGGAGGCCGGGCGCGCCCGCAGCGACGCGCGCGTGGTCGACCTGGCCGCGCTCACGGCCGAGCTCACCGGTGTGTTCCGGGCCGCCGTCGAGCGGGCCGGGCTGACTCTTGAAGTGGTCTGTCCACCGCTGCCCCGGCCGGTCATGGTCGACCCGGTCAACTGGGAACGCATCGTCACGAACCTGCTGTCCAACGCCCTGAAGTACACGTTCATCGGCCGCATCCGGGTCGCCCTGGACGCCGACGATGAGGAGGTACGCCTCACCGTCGCGGACACCGGTATCGGCATCGCCGAACGAGACCTGCCGAAACTCTTCGAACGCTTCCACCGGGTGCAGGGCGCCCGCTCGCGCAGCCACGGGGGCACGGGCATCGGCCTGGCCCTGGTGCACGAGTTGGCCCGGCTTGAGGGCGGTGAGGTTCGGGTGACGAGCCGAGTGGGCGTCGGCAGCACCTTCACCGTGGCGCTGCCCTGGTCGGCGGCGCGCCGCACGGCGGTGACGAGTCCGCCACTGGACGGACGGGGTGACGCGGCCCGCGCCGCTGTCGAGGAGGCGATGGGCTGGCTCGCCGAGCCGGGCGGCAGTCTGACGGAGCCCGTCCGTGCGCCCGGGACGGCCGTGGACGAACTGGCCGGGGCGCGGATCCTGGTCGCCGACGACAACAGCGACATGCGGGCGTACCTCAGCCGGCTGCTCAGCGGGCAGGGTTGGCGGGTGCGGGCCGTCACCGACGGTCGGCAGGCCCTCGACGAGGTCCACCGCGAACTTCCGGACCTGGTCCTCACCGATGTGATGATGCCGGTGCTGGACGGCTTCGACCTGGTGCGCCGGCTGCGCGCGGACCCGGCGACCCGGGCGTTGCCGGTGCTGGTGCTCTCCGCCCGTGCCGGCGGGGAGGCCAGCGTGGAGGGCCTGAGCCTGGGCGCCGACGACTACCTGGTGAAGCCGTTCGCCGCGGCCGAGCTGATCGCCCGGATCCGGGCCGCCATTCGTCGAGCCCGCGACCGCGCCGACCCGGCCGCCGCCAACGGCACAGCGACAGTCAGCGCCGCGCCGGCGTCGGCACGGCCCACCGCGGTCAGCGCCGTCGCGTCGGCCCCGGCGGTCGACGAACCACCGGTCGAGGGGCCGTCAGCCGACGCCGTCCCGGGCACCACCGGAGAACCCGACTCGGACGCGTCCGTGGTCGCGGAGGTCCTGGCCGACCGGGACGGGCTGGGCGAGATCCTGGACGTCGGGTGGACGTACCCGTCGGCACCCACCTCGGCCGCGGCGATGCGTCGGGATGTCCGGCTGACGCTGGGTGACCTCGATGTCGACCCGGACGTGCTGGAGGATCTGCTACTCGCCACGTCGGAGGCGATGAACAACGCTGTCGAGCACGCGCAGCGGCCCAGCCGTCCGGAGGTGCGGCTGCGGGTCCAGGTGGGCGGCGGTCTGATCCGGATCTCGGTGCGGGACTTCGGCACCTGGCGGGACCGCCGACCAGCGATGGACCGGGGACGGGGCGCGCTGCTGATGAACGCCTACGGCGACGTGCGGCTGGTCTCCACCGCCGCGGGGACGACGGTGACCATCGAGCGCCGGCTGACCGACCCGGCCTGAGCGACCAGCCGCCAGCGCGTCAGAGTCGGCGGCCGTTGCCGTCGCGGGCGATGATGCCGTCGAGCCGCTCCCCCGGGGTCAGCTCGGCCGGGTCGAACCAGAAGATCACCACTTCCTTGTCGGCACTCCAGCGGGTCAGCCGGGCATCGACCTGCCGGCCATTCACCGTGCCGATGATCCGCTGGGCCGGGCCGACGAAATACCCGAAGGTGGGCACCGGCGCGGCCGATTCCCGCTCGTCGTAACCGATCTCGTGGAAGCCGGGCCCGCGGTCAGTTCCTTCGACGTCGTTGACCAGGATGTCCGTGGTCAGCGTGCCGTCCGGGGCGCGGCGACCGGCGGCCAGCCCGATGGACACCTTGGGCTGGCCGGGCACCGACACCTTGACGACGTAGTACACCCGCTGGTCGGTGCCGTGCCGCACCCCACTGTCGATCACCTGGCCCAGGGGCTTCGGGGGCGGCACGTCGGGGGCCATCGTCGGCGGTGGCGTGGGCCCCAGCGAGTTCGGCGCCATCGGCGAGACACCGGCCGGTGGCGGAGCGACGGCGACCGGCGGTGGACGCTCGGTCGTCGGCGGATCGCCTGGTCGGGCGCCGACCGCCACCACGACGACGACGGCGGCCAGCCCGGCCGCGAGCGTCGCCGCCCCGGCTCCGGCGACCCGCCGACGGGTACGCAGTCGCCGCCCCTCACGCATGACGGTGGCCAGGTCCAGCATGGCGTCGGGGCGCTCGGTCGCCCGCATGGCGTGGCGGAGCCGGTCCAGCTCGCTCATCGACGCGCCTCCTCGTCGGCCGCCCGTGGTGCGGCGGTGCGCAGCTTCTCCAAAGCTCGGGAGCTGGTGCTCTTGACCGTGCCCACGGATACGGCGAGTTCCCGGGCCACCTGCGCCTCCGGAAGGTCGAAGTAGTAGCGCAGCACGACGATGGCTCGCTCGCGAGGGCTGAGCGCGCCGAGGATGGTGATCAACCAGCGCCGGGTGGCCACCTCGTCGGCCACGTCGTCGCGCCGCTGCGGGGGGACCTCCTCGGTCGGATACTCCCGTATCGGCCGCCGCCACCCGTCGACCAGGTGGTTCACCAGGGTGCGGCGGGCGTACCCGTAGGCGTCGTCGTCGTGGATCCGGGACCACGAGGCATAGGTACGGACCAGAGCGGTCTGCGCGGCGTCCTCGGCCTGGTGGTGGTCGCCGGTCATCAGGAACGCGGCATGCACCAGTCGTGCGGACGCCGCCCGCGCGAACTCGACGAACTCCGTGTCACCCCGCGCCACCGTGAACCCTCCCCCGTGCCACACCGCTATGGACGGGGAAGGAGGGCAAAAGGTTGAGTCCGAGGAACATCAACTTTTCGCCACGGTCACCCGTCTTCTCCTCCGCGCAGCCGCCGACTGGCGCGCGAGGGGAGAGACATGTCGACGAAGGTTACCCGCCGGCGGCGTTCCGCCTCAGCGGCGTTGCTGCTGGTGCTGGCGCTGCTCACCGGATGCGAACTGCCAGCCGCCGGGCAACCCCCGACCGAGCCCGTCGCCGCCGGACCGTTGCCCGGCGGGCCACCCGCGACCACCGTTCCCGGTCGGCCGACCGGAGTCGCCGGTGTGACGCCCACCGTCGTACCTGCCGTCCCCATCAGCTACCCCGCCACCGGCGGCAACCGCTGGTCGATGGCGCCCGCCGAGACGGCACCCGCACGCGCGACCGGCGGTCGGCTGCTGCGCTACCGGGTCGCCGTGGAGCGCGACATCCGGGGCCTGCCGGTGGACGACATCGCCACGGCGATCTCCGCGACGGTGAACGACCGACGCGGGTGGACGGCCGGCGGGACGTGGCGGCTGCGCCGGGTGGGTGCCGGCGAACCGACCGACTTCACCATCTACCTGGCGACCCCCGGCACCCGCGACACACTCTGCCAGGACGTGCCGGACGGCTACACCTCGTGCCGCAACGGTGACCGGGTGGTGCTCAACGTGGCGCGCTGGGTCCAGGGAGTGCCGGGCTACGGCGCGAACCTCGCCACCTACCGGGAGTACATGGTCAACCACGAGGTGGGGCACCGGCTCGGGTTCGGTCACGAGCGGTGCCCGAGGCGGGGTCAGCCGGCGCCGGTGATGCAGCAGCAGACCCTGGGCCTTCATGGCTGCACCGCCAGCGCCTGGCCGTACCCGGATGGCAAGGTCCGCTACCGTGGGCCGGTCGGGGCGTACCGCGATGAGATCCCGCGGCGCGCGGGTGCCCACTCGGCGCACTGAGCCGACGACCCTCAGGTTCGGCGGCGGCGTTCCTGGTCGAGCCGCTCGTCCAGCCGGCCCAGCTCGTAGATGGCGTTGAGGTTGGTCGGGAGCCGGCTGACATTGTCCGGCACGGGGCCGGGATCCGGCTCGGGAGCGGGGGCCGGCGCCGGTGCGGCGGCGGGGCCTGGCGCGGCGACCGCCGGGCGGCGGTGCAGGAGCAGCAGTGCCAGGACCGCGAGGGCAGCCACGACCAGCAGGTAGTACGCGGGTGGCCAACCGTCGCGAGCGGGGTAGGCGAGCGTCGGCGGGCCAGTCGGGGCGGGGGCGTCACTGTTGGGCAGTGGCACGGTGGCTTCGCGGGCGCCCGCGCCCTCGCCACCGGCGGGGCGATCGGGTGCGACGGGTGCCGCCGGGGGTCGGACACCGGCCGACGACCTGGCGGGCGCGGGGGGCGCCGCCAGGCTGGGCAGGTCGGTGGCCGATGGCGTGGACGGCGGGGTGGCGGTCGGCGTCGGAGCCGCGCTCGGCGTGCTGCCACCCCTGAGCAGGTCGTCGACGATCCGGCCGACGCCACCGAGGAGGTCGCCGACCGGACCCGAGGTGGTCGACGGGGACGGCGCGGGCACGAGGGCGAGGGTCAGCACGAGGGCGACGACGGCAGGCATGGACCACCCCGGATGTGAGGATCTGCCAGGCACGGTACCCCAGTGCGACGGCGCGTGGTGACACACCCGCGTCGGGGCGGGGACGCGTGTCGCGCACGTCCCCGCCCGTAGTGTCCTCAATGGTCAGACGGGCAGACCTCCGACCTGGGTGGAGATCCAGGAGCGGATCGACGGCAGGTCGACGTAGATGGACGGGCCGGTGGCGCAGGTGGAGTTGTTGTTGCCGGCCCGGCTGGTCGCGCCGATCAGGTTCCACACCCCGTTGACGCGGCGCACCTGCGGCCCGCCCGAGTCGCCGTAGCAGGCGCCGGAGTTGCCGTTGGTGTTGTTGGTGCAGATCTCGTACGGGCCGTTGATGCCGGAGCAGCGGGTGTCGGCCACGATGGACGTGTCCAGCTCGTTGGCGACCGCAGGGGCTGATCCGCAGCCCCGGGGCGCGCAGGTCTGACCCCAGCCGATGATCCGGGTGGCGGTGCCGACCGCGCCGGAGGTGCTCGGGATCGGGGCCGGGGCGTAAGCGACCGAGCTGGCCAGTTGCAGCAGCTTGACGTCGACGCTCGGGTGGTTGACCGCACGGGTCACCCCGACGACGGTGCCGCCGCTGGTGCGGTTGACGCTGCCCACCCGCACCGACGACGGCGTCGAGCAGTGCTTGGCGGTGACCGCCCAGTTGGCCTTGATCAGCGTGCCGGTGCAGCCGGAGACGTACACCATGAACGGGTAGTTCTCCGAGGCCGCCCGACCGCCGACCACCGTCGGGCCGATGTCCGAGGCGCCGCTCCAGGTGTACGTCTCACCGACCGCGGGCGCGGCCAGTGTGCCGGCGAACAGCGAGTTCACCCGGCTCGCCTCGGCCGAACTGGGGTTCGCGTTGCGACAGGAGACCGGGGCGCTGCTGCCGGACATCAGGTCGGTGCAGAGGCCGGTGCGCCGGTCCGGCAGGCCGAGGATGTGGCCGATCTCGTGGGCGGCGATCCGGTTGCGGTCGTAGCCCTGGTTGACGGCCGTGCGGCCCATCCAGATCCGGCCCGAGCCGAGGCCGGTGGGCTGCGCCCGGGGCCAGCCGTCGTCGACGGTGATGGTGATGCTGGCCGGGGTGCCGGCCTGGAGCCGAACGGTGCTGACCCGGCTATTCCAGATCTGCGCCGCCTGGTCGAAGTTGGTGCGGAACTCGCCGGTCCGGCTCGCGTCGTAGTAGACGGTCCGCACGGCGGCGGCCGGTGCGCCGGTGGCGAGCTGCACCCCGGCGGCGGCCAGCACGGCCACCAGCACGGCCTGCACCGTACGTCTCAGTTGTCGTCGGAACATCACGCACTCCCCTGCGGTCGTCCGGCGACCATCGGCCACCGGTCATCGATGTACGTAAATGCTAAAGCCACGACGATCGATGTCCGGCATAGCGGAACCCTCATACCGAAGACCACGCAAGCGCCGTGGCGGCCTCGCGTCGCGCCTCGCCGACCGGCCTCAGATGGCAGCCGCACCGCCAGCGGCGATGAGCGTCTCGGCCGCCGTTGTGCGGGCGTAGAGAACGAAGCGTCCGGCGCGATGGGTGCCCACCAGGCCGGCGTCGCGCAGCGCGCCGAGATGCTGTGACACGGTGCCCGACGTGAGCCCGCATCGATTGGCAAGTTCCAGGGTCGAGGTCGGGACCGCCAGCTCATGCAACAGCTCCGCCCGGGTGCGACCCAGCACCCGGGCCAGCCCTCGCCCGTGCGGGGTCGGATCCCGTTCCCAGAGCGTGGCCACCGCCCGCGCCGGGAAGCGCAGCACCGGCTGTCCCGGAGACCCGAAGTTCGACCACACCCGGCGGCCGATGAAGACCGACGGTACGAGCAGCAGGCCCCGCCCGTCGAGTCGCACCGTGCCAGCCAGGACGACGTGCTCCACCGACAGCGTGTCGGCCTCCAACCGGACGAAGGGGTCGAGTTGGTTGAGCAGGCCGTGCACGCCGTCGCTGGCCATTCGCCGTGCGCCGAGCAGCACTTCCCGCTCCAGCAGGGTGCGCATCCTGGGCCAGTAGGGAGCGATGACCGCATCGGTGTACGCCCGGATCGCCGCGGCGAGGCGCCTCAGCTCGGCTGACGGGTCGACATAGAGCGCGGTCAGAGACGACGAACGCGGACCGGGTAGCGCGTCGAGACTGGACCGTACCGCCTCGGGAGGGGTAGCGACGAGCGTCGCCAACTCGACGTCGAGGGTGGGCTGCGACGTGGCTGGGGGCGGGCAGACGAAGGTCGGGATGATGGGTGTCGGCACCTGCACCAGGTCGGCGAAGAGTCGCCAGTCCACCCCGGTCAGGCGCGGCCGGACCCGCTCGTACCAGGCCAGATGCTCGGGAAACTGCTGCGGCCGCTTGACGACCCGCACACTGGCCACCGCCTCCCACAGCGGTGACACCGCGAATCGGATCATCGCCATGTCCCGCGCGTCCAGACCCACCAGCATCATTGGTGCCCCCCGATGGATTCGGCGAACGTCAAATCTATCGGCCGCGAGCATCGGGCCCGGCACCGTACATGCCATGACCACCACCCCGACGACCACTTCTGAGCACCGGGCAGACCCCTGGCCCAGTTCCTTCCGCCTGCTCTACACCGCCGCTCTCATCGACGGCGCCGGCTTCCACATCGGTCAGTTGGCGCTGCCGGTGTTGGCCGTGTCCCTGCTGGCGGCAAGCCCCGGTCAGGTCGGGCTGCTCAGTGCGCTGAGCACCGCCGCGTTCCTGCTGATCGGCCTACCGGCCGGAGTCTGGATCGACCGGCTGCCGCGCCGCGCCGTCCTGGTCACCGCCGATCTCACCCGGGCGGCGCTGGTCGCATCCGTGCCGGTGGCCTGGTGGGCCGGCTGGTTGAGCATCCCGCAGCTCTACCTTGTGGTGCTACTGACCGGCGTCGGCACCGTCTTCGCCGACGTCGCCGCGCAGAGCTATCTGCCGGAGCTGGTCGGCCGGGGCCGGCTGGTAGCGGCGAACTCGCTCCTGATGAGCACCAACGCGACCATGCAGATCGCCGGACGAGGGCTCGGCGGGCTCGTCGTGCAGGCACTCACGGCACCGGTCGCGATCGTGCTGGACGCCGTGACCTTCGTTGTCTCCGGGGTGATCCTGGCCCGCATCCGTGCCGACGCACCCCGCCGACGTCCGCCACGCGCGGCGGGCGGTTTCGCCCGGCAACTCGCTGCCGGTGTCCGGCATGTGGCCACCAACCCGCTGCTCCGCCCGCTCGCCATCTCGACCTCGAGCATCAACCTGACCATGCAGCTGACCACCACCATGCTGCCGGTGGTCTTCCTGCGCGAGCTCGGGCTTGGTGCCGCCGCCCTCGGCCTCTTCCTCGGCGCTGGCGGGATCGGTGCCCTGCTCGGCGCGGTGACCGCCCGCCCACTCGCGGAGCGGGTCGGACACGGTCGCGCGCTCTGGCTGCCCGGCCTGCTCGTCGCACCGCTCGGCGGGTTGGTCACGCTGATTGATACCGGGCCGATGCTCTGGGTGGCGGCGTGCGGCTGGCTGGCGCTGGCCTGGCGAACGGGGGTGGCCAACGTGATCGGGATCAGTCTGCGCCAGGGCGCAACCCCGGACGCGCTGCTTGGGCGGATGAACGCCACCTTCCGGTTCCTGCTCACCGGGTCGCTCACCATCGGCGCGGTGCTCGCCGGCGTGCTCGGTGAGTACGTGGACGTCCGAACCGCGCTGGTGGCCGGTGCGGTCGCCAACGCGATGACCTGGCTCCCGGTGTTCTGCTCACCGCTGCGCACGCTGGACCGGCCGCCCACGGCCGATTGATCCTCATCCGCTGTTACGTGGCGGTTACGTCGCGGCGAAGTACCCGTGTCGAGGCAGGACGACGGTGGCAGCAGCGGAGGGTCACCGGCAGCGCCGCCGCGACGTGGCCCCGAACATCGAACGGAGAAACCACCATGAGGATCAGGAGTGCACTGACAGCGTTGGCGGTCGTGCTCGCCGGGCTGGTCGCCGGCGCGGGCAGCAGCACCGCCGCGGGCAGCACGACCAGTTCGGCGTACTGCGGGATCACCTGGGGCAGCGCGGAGAAGTCGGCCGGAACGCTGAGCGACGCCCCGCTGGTCGACGTACGGACCGGCCGGCACGACTGCTACGACCGGGTGGTGTTCGAGTTCGCCGGCCCGGTCGACGGTTACGCGGTCGGCTACGGCGAGACGTGGACCGAGGGCGAGGGGCTGGCTTTGTCGCCGTACACCGCCGGGGGCGCGCTGCTGCGGGTCTCGCTGCGGGCCCCCGCGTACGACGCCGCCCACCAGGGCACCGTGCCCTACGCGGTCGGAGCGCACGTCGCGAACGTACTGCGCTACACGACGCTGCGCGACGTCGTCTTCGGCGGCAGCTTCGAGGGCTACAGCACCTTCGCGGTCGGCGTACGGGCTCGGTTGCCGTTCCGCGTGATCGTGCTGGCCGGCCCCGGCACCCACAGCCGGGTCGTGCTCGACGTGGCCCACCAGTGGCAGGAGTGAGCAGCAGGCTGCCCGTCCGGAGGCGACACCACGCCCCGGGCGGGCACGGCCGGACGGTTCGCTGCCGTCCGGCCGGGCGAGCCTCAGCTCCGGGAGCCCTGCAGTGCCTGGTCGGGTGCCTCTTCGGGCGACTCGTCCGCCAGGTGCCAGACCTCTCGCATCGGGGCCCACCAGTGCCCCGATCCGGGTTCGGCGAGCGACTCCTGACACGGGTCGGTCAGCTTCCACCACTCCTGCGTCTGCGGGTCCGCGGCGATGAGCCGCTGGTCGGCGTCGTAGTCGTCACCGACGTACTCGTAGTAGCCGACGAGCAGGTCGTCGTGGAGGAAGATGGTGTAGTTGCGGAAGTTCGCCTCGCGTAGCGTCTGCTCGACGCTCGGCCAGACGGCGGCGTGTAACCGCAGGTAGGTTTCCCGCTGGTCCGGGCGGAGCCGGATCACACAGCCATAACGTTGCACGTCGTGCCTCTCGTGTGAGCTGACCAAGTCGAGAGCAAGGTAGTGCACCTCCTGCCGCCGTTGCAGGATGCCCGGCGCGCGGCGGTGGCCCGGCCGGCCGCCGACACCGACCGTTTTGCCAGGTCTGTGGACCGTGGCGGCGGGTCTACCCTCACACCATGGAGGGCCGCGTGCTGGTGGTCGAGGACGACGCCTCCATCCGGGAGGTCACCGCCCTCGGTCTGCGCCGCGCCGGCTTCCGGGTCGACACCGCCGTCGACGGGCGGCAGGCCCTGGTGGCCTGGCGAGCCCACCCGGTCGATCTGATCGTGCTGGACGTCATGCTGCCCGGTCTGGACGGTCTGGAGGTCTGCCGGGAGATCCGGCGTACCAGTCAGGTGCCGATCCTGATGTTGACCGCGCGCACCGACACGATCGACGTGGTGGTCGGGCTGGAGTGCGGCGCGGACGACTACCTGCGTAAGCCCTTCGACCTGCCCGAGTTGGTGGCGAGGGTCCGCTCGGTGCTGCGCAGGGCGAGCGCGCCGGTCGCGTCGACCATGATCGAGGTCGGGACCCTGGAGATCGACCCCGGCAGCTTCGTGGTCCGCCGAAATGGTCGGGAGGTCGCGCTGACCTCCACCGAGTTCCGCCTGTTGCTGGAGCTGGCCCGCCGACCCGGCCAGGTCTTCACCCGGGAACTGCTGCTGGACCTGGTCTGGAACCACAACTTCCTCGGCGACTCCCGACTGGTCGACGTCGCGATGCAGCGGCTGCGCGCCAAGATCGAGGACGACCCGGCGCAGCCACGGCTGATCCGTACCGTGCGCGGCGCCGGCTACAAGTTGTCCATGGGCTGACAGGAGGGTCGGCGATGGCCGGACGCGCGGTGGCACCGGGCCGTCTGCGGCGCCGGCTGACGATCGCGTTCGTCCTGGTCGCCGGGGTTTCGGCCGGCCTGCTCGCCGGCGGGACCGGGCTGCTGCTACGGCAGTCCTGGTTGGACGCGTCACTACAGGAGGCCGCCGCCGACGCCCGCTACCAACTCGTCCTCGCCGGACAGTTCCTCCCGCTGACCGAGCAGCGCAGCACCGATCTGCTCACCAGCTTCGAGGCCAGCGGACGGCACGTGGTGCTCGTCGACGGCCCGAGCCGTCCCTCGCACCCCGCGTACGCGCCGGCGCTCGGCACCGAATTGCGGGCCACGGTCGCGGGCGGGCAGCTCGGCTACCAGCGCTCCGCGCCGACGGAGCGTCCTCGACTGTTGGTGGTCGGCGGGCGCATTCCCGGCTCGACCGCCGAGCTGTACGTGCTCACCGTGGAGGACGACGTCGCCACCGACCTGGGTCAGCTGCGTACCGCACTGGTGGCTGGCTGGGTGCTCGTGGTGTTGCTCGCCGCCGGGGTGGGTCACGCGCTGGCCCGCCGCACGTTGGAGCCGGTGGGTCGGGCCAGTCGGGCCGCTCGGGCGCTCACCGAGGGGCTGCTCGCCACCCGCCTGCCGGTACGCGGGCGCGACGAGTTCAGCGTCTGGGCGGCGTCGTTCAACGAGATGGCCGAGGCGCTGGAGTCGAAGATCGCCGCCCTGTCGGCTGCGCAGGCCCGGGAGCGGCGGTTCACCGCCGATGTCGCGCACGAGCTGCGTACCCCGGTGACCGCCCTGGTGGCCGCGGCGTCGCTGCTGCGCGAGCACCTGGACCAGCTGCCCGACGACGCGCGACCGGCCGCGCGCCTGCTGGTCGGCGACGTGGTCCGGCTGCGCCGGCTGGTGGAGGATCTGATGGAGATCTCCCGGCTGGACGCCGGCCGGGAGCAACCAGCCGTCGGGCCCGTCGACGCGTCGGCGCTGCTGCACGGGATCGTCGCCGCGCGCGGTTGGTCGGAGCGGGTACTGGTCACCGGCGACTCGGTCACGCTGCGCACCGACCCGCGCCGGCTGGAGCGCGTGCTGGCCAACCTGATCGCCAACGCGATCGAGCACGGCGGCGGAGAGATCCGGGCCAGCGTGGCCGGGGCAGGCCCGCTGGTCGTCTTCGAGGTCACCGACCAGGGGCCGGGCATCCCGGCGGAGCACCTGCCCCGCGTGTTCGACCGGTTCCACCAGGTCGACCCGTCCCGCTCCGCGCCGGGCAGTGGGCTCGGGCTGGCCATCGCGCGGGAACACGCCGCTCTGCTCGGCGGCGTGCTGAGCGTCCGCAGCGGGCCCGACGTCGGCACCTGTTTCCGACTGGAACTGCCGGCCCACGGTCCCGCCGCGCCACAGAGCGACGACGGCGAGCAGCGGCACGCCGGCACGGTGGCGGGCGGTGCGCGATGAGCCGGCGAGGTGCCGCCCGGGCGATCACGCCGGTGCTCGTCGCCGCGCTGCTCGTGACCGCGTGCGGCACACCGCGCTCCGGTGCGCTCGGTCCGGCGCCCACCGGTGCACCCACGAGCGCGGCACCGTCGAGCGCCGCACCGAGCGGACGTCCGGATCCGACCCGCACCGTGCCATCGGACCCGCCACGGTCACCCACGAAAGCCGCGCCGACGTCGGCCAGCACCAGCACCGGTGACACCGTGACCATTGAGCTGTGGTTCGTCCGCGCCGGGCAGCTCGTCCCGACCCGGCGGACCCGGCCGGCCACGGTCGCGACGTCCCGACTGGCGCTGACCGAGCTGGCCGCCGGCCCCACGCCGGCAGAGGCTGCCACCGGGCTGACCACCCTGCTCCCGGTCGGCGTCGAGGTCACCCGGATCACCGACGGCGTGGCGACACTGCGGGTCGCGTCCGCCGACGATCCGGTGAACCGGCGGCTACGCGAGGCGCAGGTGGTGTGGACGCTCACCCAGTTCCCCACCGTGCGGCAGGTCCGCTTCGGCGACGGGCCCCCGGTCGACCGAGCCGACTACACCGGTCTGCTGCCGCCGATCGTGGTCACCGGCCCGATCCCCGGCGACCGTGTCTCCACCCCACTCACCGTCACCGGCAGCGCCGACGTGTTCGAGGCCACGGTGAGTGTCCGGGTGTTGGACGCCGCCGGCCGGGAGGTGGCCACCGGTTTCGGCACCGCCAGTTGCGGCAGCGGCTGCCGGGGCGCGTACCGCGTGGTGGTCGGTTGGCGCACGGCTCGGGAGCAGAAAGGCACGGTCGAGGTGTACGAGGTGTCCGCCCGCGACGGCTCGCGGATCAACACGATGGCCGTGCCGGTGATCCTCGCGCCCGGCGGCTGACCACCGGGTTCACCCGCCGGCCATCTGCTCGAAACGCAATCGTTTCGTCTACTCGGTGCGATGCAACTCACGAAAACCTGCGCGTTCGGACAACCGGGAACTAGTGTCGGTACGACATCGTTTCGCGGGGGGTTCGGGGATGCTGGGTGGTCAGCAGGTGGGCGTGGGTGCCGGGGTGCCGGCGGCCCGGGCTCCGCGGTGCACCGCCAGCGACCTGTTCGCCGTGGTCATCGACCTGCTGCGCGAGGTCGGCTTCGACCGGCTGACGATCGACGCCGTCGCCGCCCGCGCCCACGTCAGCAAGGCCACCATCTACCGGCGCTGGGACGGCAAGGCGGAGTTGGTCGTCGCCGCCCTGCGCGACCGGCAGGTGGGCGTGCACAACCCACCCGACACCGGCTCCCTGCGCGGCGACCTGATCGAGTTGCTGCGCGCCACGGCCGCGATCTGTGCGGCCGACTGCGATCTCATGCAGGCGTTGGCCTTCGCCATGCGGACCAATCCGGAGCTGGAACGCCTGGTGCGTCACCAGGTGCTGCCCGCCGGGCGGGTGGCCAGCACGGCCATCCTGGTCCGCGCCGCCGCCCGGGGTGAGATCCCGCCGGAGGCCGGCGAACGGGAGCTGTTCCACGAGCTGGCGCCCGCGCTCTCCCTGTCCCGCATCGTCGCGTCCGGCCTACCCGCCGATGACGCGTTCCTCACCCAGGTCGTCGACCAGGTGCTGATTCCGGTGCTCCGCTATCAGCCCGACCGGCCGTCTCAGGCCTGATCCAACGACACTCGCAACACGGAAGGCTTCACCATGCCCGGAACTACCTCGACCGCCCCCGGCGCACCCGGCGCCGGGACGTCGACAGGCGCACCGCACCCGCGGCGCTGGATCGCGCTGGCGGTCATCGCGGTCTCGCAGCTGATGGTGGTCCTGGACGCCACCATCGTGAACATCGCACTGCCGCAGGCCCAGGCGGACCTGGGCATCAACGACGCGAACCGGCAGTGGGTGGTCACCGCCTACACGCTGGCCTTCGGCGGTCTGCTGCTGCTCGGCGGCCGCATCGCCGACTACTGGGGGCGCAAGCGCACCTTCCTGGTCGGCATGACCGGTTTCGCGCTCGCCTCGGCGCTGGGCGGTCTGGCCACCACCGGCGGGATGCTCTTCGCCGCCCGCGCACTGCAGGGTGCCTTCGGCGCGCTGCTCGCCCCGGCCGCGCTGGCACTGCTCACCGTCCTGTTCACCGAGACCACCGAACGTGCCAAGGCCTTCGCGGTGTACGGCGCGATCGCCGGCGGTGGATCCGCCGTCGGTCTGCTGCTCGGTGGGGTGCTCACCGAGTACGCCGACTGGCGCTGGTGCCTGCTGGTCAACATCCCCGTCGCCGCCATCGCCATCGCCTTCGCGCTCCCACTGGTGCCGGAGAGCCGGGCACACGGCAACACCCGATACGACGTACCCGGTGCGATCGTGGTGACCGCCGGCCTGGTCTCCCTGGTGTACGGCTTCACCAAGGCCGCCGAGAACGGCTGGGACGCCACAGCGACGCTCGGCTTCATCGCCGCGGGCGTGGTGCTGCTCGCCGCCTTCGTGGTGATCGAGATGCGCTCCAGCCACCCGCTGCTGCCAATGCGGATCCTCCTGGACCGCAACCGGGGCGGCGCGTTCCTCACCTCCACGCTCATCGGCGCCGGCCTGTTCGGGGCGTTCCTCTTCCTGACCTTCTACTTCCAGGTGGTGCTTCAGTACAAGCCCCTCGAAGCGGGTCTCGCGTCGCTGCCGGTCACCGCCGGTGTGCTGATCGCCGCGGGTGGCGCCAGCCAGCTGATGCCACGGTTGGGTGCCAAGCCGCTGATGGTCGCCGGTACGGTGCTCGCCGCCGTGGGCATGCTGGTCCTGACCCAGATCGACGTGAACACCTCGTTCCTCACCCACCTGCTGCCCGCCCAGGTCATCCTGGGCCTGGGCCTGGGCTTCACCTTCGTCCCGTTGTCCAGCCTCGCCCTGGTCGGGGTGCCGGAGCACGACGCCGGCGCGGCCAGCGCGACGCTCAACGCCACCCAGCAGATCGGTGGCTCCCTGGGCACCGCGCTGCTGAACACCATGTACACCAGCGCGGTCGCCGCCTACCTGGTCGGCCGGGCACCGACCCCGGTCAACCAGATCGAGGCGCTGGTGCACGGTTACAGCGTGGCGTTCGCCTGGGGCGCGGCGCTGATCGTGCTCGCCGGGCTGGCCACCCTGTTCCTGGTGAAGGTGCGCAAGGAGGACGTCCCGACCGGCAACACCGTGCACATGGGCTGAGCCGGCCGGCGGCCACCTCCGGTAACGTCCCGACCACCGTCGAAAGTCTGTTTGAGGAGATTTATGCCCACCCCTGCTGACCAGATCATCACGGCTCTGCGCGCCGGCCACGAGGAGCTCGCCGCGCTCGTCCGGGACCTCAAGGAAGACGACCTGCTCCGGCCGTCGGGGGCCAGCGAGTGGCAGGTGTCCCAGGTGCTGAGCCACCTGGGCAGCGGCGCCGAGATCACCCTGGCGTCGTTGGACGCCGCCCGCACCGGCGCACCCGGCCCGGACGGGGACTTCAACCGCGGCGTCTGGCAGCGCTGGGACGCGATGTCCCCGGCCGAGCACGCCGCCGGGTTCCTCGCCACCAACGAGCGGCTGGTCGAGGCGTACGAGGCGCTGGACGCCGACACCCGAGCCTCGCTGCGGATCGACCTCGGCTTCCTGCCGGAACCGGTCGACCTGGCCACCGCGGGCCGGTTCCGGCTCAGTGAGTTCGCCCTGCACCAGTGGGACGTCGAGGTGGCGTTCAACCCGTTCGCGGCGGTGACGCCGGAGGCGGTGTCGCTGCTGCTCGACCAGATCGGCGGGATGCTGGCCTGGACCAGTCGACCGCAGGAGCTGGCCGGC
Source organism: Micromonospora sp. NPDC005413 (assembly GCF_040606435.1). Classification (NCBI taxonomy): domain Bacteria; kingdom Bacillati; phylum Actinomycetota; class Actinomycetes; order Micromonosporales; family Micromonosporaceae; genus Micromonospora; species Micromonospora sp. NPDC005413. The sequence goes on along the minus strand of NZ_JBEXEV010000030.1, from coordinate 18,547 downwards.
CGGGAGGCCACCCTGCTGGTCCGGCTGCACGAACCCGAGCAGGTGTACGGGCTGCGGCTGGGCGAGAAAATCGAGCTGGTCGACGCGCCGGAGCAGCCCGACGGCGAGCTGACCGCCCCGGCCGAGGCGTGGCTGCGGCTGGCCACCGGACGACTCGGGCCCGCCAACACCCCGGAGGGGGTGCGGGTGACAGGCCCGGTGCCCCTGGCCGACCTGCGCCGGGTCTTCGCCGGCTTCTGAGGAGATGCCGCGCGGGCCGGTCACCCCGACCCGCGCGGCCTGTCGACCCCGTCAGCCCTTCACGCAGACCACCTGCTTGAGGTGCGCCACCACCTCGACCAGATCCTCCTGCTGGGCCATCACCTCGGTGATGTCCTTGTACGCGCCGGGAATCTCGTCGACCACCCCGGCGTCCTTACGGCACTCCACCCCGGCGGTCTGCGCGGCCAGGTCGTCCGTGCTGAAGGTCCGCTTGGCCTGCGCCCGCGACATCCGCCGCCCGGCCCCGTGCGAGGCCGAGCAGTACGCGTCCGGGTTCCCCCGACCCCGCACGATGTACGACCCGGTGCCCATCGACCCGGGGATGATGCCCAGGTCGCCCCGCCCGGCCCGGATCGCACCCTTGCGGGTGACCAGCACGTCCACGCCGTCGTAGCTCTCCTCGGCGACGTAGTTGTGGTGGCACGAGATGGGCTCGTCGTAACCGACCTGCGGGAAGTGCTCGCGCACCACGCCGCAGAGCAGGGCCAGCATGACCGCACGGTTACGCCGCGCGTACTCCTGCGCCCAGAACAGGTCCCGCCGGTAGGCGTCCATCTCCGGCGTACCGACCAGGAACACCGCCAGGTCCCGGTCGGGCAGGTCCACGTTGTGCGGCAGACCCCGCGCCACCCCGATGTGCCGCTCAGCCAGCTCCTTGCCGATGTTGCGCGATCCGGAGTGCAGCATGAGCCACACCCGGCCCTCGTCGGCGCCACCCTGCTCCAGGCAGACCTCGATGAAGTGGTTGCCTCCGCCGAGGGTGCCGAGCTGCCGCTGCGCCCTGGTCTCCAGCTGCGCGACCCGCCGGTCCAGCCCGGCGAAACGGCCCCAGAAGTCGTCCCAACCGGCCTGCTCCAGGCCCCGCACCCGGCGCGGGTCGACCGCGTTGTCCCGCTGGGTGAAGCCGACCGGGATGGTGGCCTCGATCGCGGAGCGCAGCCCGGCCAGGTCGTCCGGCAGGTCGGCGGCGGTCAGCGACGTGCGGACCGCCGACATCCCGCAGCCGATGTCCACGCCGACGGCGGCCGGCGAGACGGCCTGCCGCATCGCGATCACGGAGCCGACCGTGGCGCCCTTGCCGAAGTGCACGTCGGGCATGACGGCGACGCCCTGCACCCAGGGCAGCGCGCCGATGTTGCGCAGCTGCCGGGCGGCCTGTGGCTCGATGGCGTACGGGTCGGTCCAGACCCGGACCGGTGCCCGGGTACCGGCGAGGGGGGTGAATCCCATCGTGGTCTCCTTGTGGTTGTCCGGGGCCCGGCTGCCGTATGCGGATACGAAACGGCCGCCCGATCCCCGTGGGATGGGCGGCCGGCGGACGCGTCAGCGTCGGCGTCAGTCGCGCCACCCCGGCTCGATGCCGCGCGCTGGGCGGCAGGCATGGGTTGTGGCGTTGGTGAGCACAGGGGCGCCGGCAGCGAGCAAGCGCCGCGCGGCATCGGTGCGGACGCAACGTGGCACGGCGTACTCCCTCCGGGTGTGATCGGTTGACCTTGCACCGACGAGAGTAGGAGGGACGCGGTACGTCCGCAATGGATATCGCCGCTACCGGCCGCCGACCCGGCGGGCGACCGCCAGCAGGTACTCCTTGCGGTCCAACGGATTGTGGTCCCACCGGGGCCGGGTGGGGGCCGGGCCGCGCACCGGCCGGTACCGGTCGAACGCGGTCTCCAGGACGCCCTCGCCCCGGGTCAGCGCCGGCAGCCGACGCTCCAGCGCGTGCACCCGGCCCGCCGGGATCTCCCCCTCCACCAGGTACGACGTGCCGTGCCCGGTGGTGTTGGTCGGCACCGCGTCCAGCCGGGCGAGCGCGGGAAGCAGGGTGCCGAGGACGTCGCCCGGCACCTCCAGCCGGAATCGGTGCACCGGCTCGTGGACCCGGGTGCCGGCCCGGGTGAGTGCGGTCATCAACACCAGCGGGGTGAGATTGCGGAAGTCCCCCGCTGTGCTGGACATGGTCTTGTCGAAGGTGCCGTGGGAGTGGCTCTGCCGGGCCCAGTAGCCGGCATGGGTCATCGCGACCTCGCAGTCCGGGACCTGCCAGCCGTACGGTCCCTGACGCAGCGTCCGGTGCACGGTCTCCTCGACGGCGGCGAAGAAGGCCGGCGGCATCGATCCCAGCTCGACGCCGAGCCGGAAGCTCACCCCGGCGCCGGCCGGTGCCGGGGCCACCCGCAGCCCGACGGTGGCCAGGAACGGGTTGGGCGCCACGGCGATCACCTCGACCGCCGCGCCGACGCCGTACAGGCGCTCCACGTGCACCGTGCTGCTCTCCCGGAAGGTCACCGCCACCCCGAAGTCGTCGGCCAGGGTGGCCTGGATGACCTCCTTCTGCACCTCGCCGTAGAGCGAGAGGGTCATCTCGTGCTGCCGGTCGTCCTGCCGCAGGTTGATCAGCGGATCCTGCTCGGCGAGCTGGCTCAGCGCGGCGTGGGCAGCGACCCAGTCGGCGGGCCGCGCCGGGACCACGACGGTCTCCAGGGTGGGCGGCGCGAAGTGACGGTCCCCGCCAGCACGCTCCGGCGGTACGCCGACCGGGTCGCCGATCCGCGCGTCCGTGAGGCCCCACAGTCGGGCGATGTGGCCCGCGCCGACCGAGGACGCCGCGACGTCGGCTCCGTCGGCGACGACGCGTACGGCGGTGACCAGGGCCGCGGCGGCCGCGCCGACACGGATCCGGTCCCGGACCCGGATGGTGCCGGCGAAGAGCCGGACCAGGGCGACCTTCTCCCCCGCCGGGCCGCGCTCGATGGCGAACACGGTGCCGGAGACCGGGGCGTCGACGTCACCCTGGACCGTGGGCAGCAACTCGGTGATCCCGGCGATGAGCGCGTCCACCCCGGCGCCGGTGATGGCCGAGCCGGCGAACACGGGCTGAACCAGCGCACGCCCGGTCCGCGCCGCCAGCGCACGGCGCAGTCGGGGGTACGGCAACGACGACGTGTCCGCCACCCAGTCGGCGAGCAGCGCGTCGTCCTGCCCGGCGAGCAGGTCGAGCAGTCGGCCGGTGAAGGTGTCGTCGGCGGGGCCGTACGGCGTGCAGTGGGCATGACGTGTGCCGGGCGCCGCCACCGATCCCATCGCCACCACGGCCGGGGTGAGCTTCTCCGCGACGGCCCGCAGCACCCGCTCGGGGTCGGCCCCGGCCCGGTCGACCTTGTTCACGAAGATCAGCGTGGGGATGCGCAGCCGCCGCAGCGCACGCATCAACACCCGGGTCTGCGGTTGGACCCCCTCCACCGCGGAGATCACCAGCACCGCGCCGTCGAGCACGCCGAGCACCCGCTCGACCTCGGCGATGAAATCCGGGTGACCGGGCGTGTCGATCAGGTTGACGGTCACGTCGTCCAGCACGAAGGAGACGACGGCCGAGCGGATGGTGATCCCGCGTTGCCGCTCCAACGCCAGGGAGTCGGTGCGGGTGCTGCCCGCGTCGACACTGCCGAGCTGGTCGGTCACACCGACGTCGTGCAACAGCCGCTCGGTCAGGCTGGTCTTACCGGCATCGACGTGAGCCAGGATGCCGAGGTTCAGGGTTTTCACGCAGCGTCAGGTCCTTCAGGTAGGCAACAGATCCCATCTGGTCGGACATCGACGCAGCGCGCATTGTTACTCCCTGCAGGTTGGTGGCGGTTTCGGGTAGTTCAGCAGACCGCCACGGCGTGGGCAACGGATTTACCGGCGCAACCGCTCCCCTGCCGACTCGCCGGGTACGCCAGTCGGTTCTACGGTTGCGGCACCAGCCGGAAGGACTGCGCCGCGGTGCCGTTGCAGGTGTACTGGACGAGCTGGACGCTGTCCGCCGTGGATGCGCCCGGCACGTCGAGACACTTGCCGCTGAGGCGGTTGACCAGGCGGTAGTAGCCGCCGCCTTCCGATTCGGCCCGCCACTGCTGGTTGTTGCCGCTGCTGTAGGACCAGAGCTGGATCGGCGCCGAGTCGGCGGTCGACACGTTGGTCACGTCGAGCACCTGAGCGCTGTTGTTGCGATTGTTGACCCGCAGGTAGCCGCCGCTGGTCGGCGCGAACTGGTACTGCTGGGCGGTGCTGCTGTTGCACGCGTACTGCTGGATGGCTGTGCCGTTCGCGCTGGCGGCGGCCCGCGCGTCCACGCACTTGCCGCTGCCCCGGTTGACCACGATGTGCCAGGCGGTCGGCGAGATCGGGCCGGCCGTGGGGGTCGGCGTGGGCGTCGGGGTGGGGCCGGCGCCGACGCCGGCGAGCCAGTGCAGCCCGTCGATCAGCAGGCGGTTCTGCTGCGCGCTGTCGAAGGTGGAGGACAGCCCGGTGTTGGTGCTGTAGTCCATCGCGTTGTGGCCGAAGTTGGCGTAGAGCATCTTGTACTGCCGGTTGCTCCACACCAGCGGGTAGTAGCCGCCGTACCAGGACTGGTTGGGGTCGGTGCCGACCGGGAAGCTGGACGGGTCGATCGACGCGAGGATGTCGATGTTCGGGTTCTGCCGCAGGTCGTTGCTCCAGGAGTACCACTCGCTGATCGACGAGGGGAAGGTCGCCGGGAGGTTCCGGGTGGCGGCGTGGGTGCGGTTGTCGGCGCGCAGCGTGACCCGGGTGGGACCCCAGGTGTTCGTCTGGAACGCGCCGGTGCCGAGGAAGGTGTTGTAGTACCAGCTCCAGCTCGACGGGTTGGTGTTGAACGCCGTCACGTGGAAGCCCATCCACGCCCCACCGTTGCGCATGTACTGCTCGAACGCGGGACGTTGTGCGGCGGGCGGCGCGTCGTCGAGGAACATGATGACCTTGTACTGGGCCAGGTTGGCGGTGTTCAGCAGGCCCCAGTTGGTGGTCGACTCCCAGGAGAAGCCGTACTGGGCGGCGGCCTGCGGGAACCAGGCCCGGGCGTCCCGGTCGAAGTCGATGTGCGCGGCGTCCCAGGTGCCGTTGTAAAAGGCCAGGACCTTGAACGTCGGCGCGGCCTGCGCGCTGTGCGAGGCGTTGACCGCGAGGCCGGCGGTCAGCGCGACGACGAGGGCGACGAACAACGACAAGATCCGTCTGGTACGGGAGGAGAGTTCTGCGATCACCTGATCGTCCCTTCGGTCGGGACGCGCGCCGCCGCGTCGAGGCAAACCATCTGTTCACAAGGTTTACAGATCGATGAGAGGTTATTCCCCGGGGCCGAGTGGCGTCAATCGCGGGCCGGCCGATCGGGTGGGATTCCTGCGGCAACGGGTACCCCGGCCGGATGACCAGCCCCGACGCCGTCGACGTCGACCAGCCGCTCGCCGTGGACGTGCCCGCCGCACCGCACGACGCCAGCGGCGAGCGGGTGCCGACTCGCGACCTGGCCAGCCTCGCGCCGCCGGCCAGGTCGGCGCGCCGCTGGACCCCGAGCCGGGTGGTGGCCACCCCGGCCGCACTTGAGCACCCGCACGGCCAGCGGATCGTCGCCCAGGTCGAGGCACAGGGCATCGAGGTGGAGCACCTGCGGTCCAACCGGCTCAGCGGGGTACGTGGGCAGACCGACCGGGAGACGTACGCCCGGGCCAAGGCGACCATGGCGATCGTGGTGAGCCCACCATCGCGGCGCGCCCTGCAACCCATCGCGCCCAGCGCCGACTGGCGGGTCGACCTGGCCGAGGGGTGCCCGGCGCACTGCCAGTACTGCTATCTCGCCGGATCGCTGTCCGGCCCGCCGGTGACCCGGGTGTACGCGGACCTCGACGACATCCTGGACGGGCTGGCGGCGTACGCCGGGCGCGGAACGGTGACCAGCCGCAACGCGCGGCGCGCCGACGAGGGCACCACCTTCGAGGCGTCCTGCTACACCGACCCCCTGGCGCTGGAGCACCTGACCGGAAGCTGGCGGCGGGCGGTGCAGCACTTCGCCGGCTGGGACGCGCCGGTGCAGCTGCGCTGGACCACCAAGTACGCCGACGTGGACACCTTCGTCGGGCTGCCGCACGCCGGCCGGACCCGGGTCCGGTTCAGCGTCAACTGCGGCCCGGTCAGCGAACGGTTCGAGGGCGGCACCGCCCGCGTGCCGGACCGACTGGCCGCGCTGCGCCGGCTCGCCCTCGACGGCTACCCGGTCGGGCTGACCATCGCGCCGATCATCGCTCTGCCCGACTGGCGGGAACGCTACGGCGAGTTGCTCGACCAGGTCCGCGCGGCGGTCGACGGGGTGCCGGAGCTGGACCTGACCGCGAGCTGATCACCCACCGGTTCACTCCCGGCAGTAAGGAGGTGCTGCTCGGCTGGTACCCCCGGACCCGGCTGGAGATGGACGAGGAGTCGCGCACCCAAAAGCGCGGCAAGTTCGGCGCGGTGAAGTACGTCTACCCGCGGGACACGATGGCCGAGCTGCGCGGCTGGTTCTCCGCTGAACTGGCGGCGCGCGTGCCGGCCTGCCGGATCCTCTACTGGACCTGACCAGTTCCTCGTCCTTGAACGCTGGTTGGGTAACCCCTTGTTTCTTCGGATCCGCGATCACCTCAGGATCCGCTCGGGTGCCGGCGGAGGATCCGCCCGCGAGACGCTTTCGAGCTGATGTCGTAAACGGATCAGCGGTCGGCTGCCGCCACCGCGGCCGAGACGCCACCCGATGTCACAAACGACTCAGCTCCAAAGCGTCGTACGACCCCTCGCCCACGAACCAACCTCGGCCACCACCACCGCCCCCACGAAGCACGTATAGACCGTGCAAGGCTGCATGACGAGGCACTAGCCAACACCGGCGCAGGCTCTCCCGCTCGTCGCCGGCAACCGGAGGGCCGATCCGTTCGGTGGTCGTAAAAGTGATCATCCCGGGTGGCACCGAGGGCGGTGGTGCCGGGCCGCGCGTCAGCCGACCGACGCGCGGGCCACCGGCGCGGCGAAGAACGTGTCCGGATACGGCTCCTCGCGGTAGCTGTAGTGCCACCACTCACGGTCGTAGTTCACGAACCCGGCCCCGGTCATCAGCCGCTGCAGCAACCGACGGTTGTCTCGGGCTGTCCCTGTGATGCGAGGGTCCGCTGTGTGCGCCCGGGCGTCGAAACAGTCGAAGCCCGTACCCATGTCGATGCTGTTGTCCGCGAAGCGCTGCCCCCGCGGTGCGGTGCAGGCGACCAGCGGCTGCCCGTCCCGGTACGGGGGTTGGCTGGCGGCCGGCTCGTCGACCAGGGTGAGGTCGACGGTGCTGCCCCGGCTGTGCGCGGTGGGCGCCCCGATGTAACCCTCGGCGAAGAGCCGGTTCTTGGCCACGTCCGGGTAGAACTCGGCCTTGGTCTGCTGCTCGCCGGGGCGCTTCGACCAGGCGACGAAGTCGTCCACCGCCGGCTGCGGGCGGTAGCAGTCGTACACCTTGAGGCTGTGCCCACTGGCCAGCGCGGCGTCCTGCACGCGGCGCAACGCCTCGGCCGCCTGCCGGGTGAGCAGACACAGCGGCTCGCGGTAGCCGGTGATCGGCCGGCCGACGAAGTTGTGGGCCGTCGCGTACCGGATGTCGGCGTGGATACGCGGGTCGAGGTCGGTCAGCACCACGAACCCCGGCAGCCGCTCGGCGGGCGTGGGGGTGGGGGTGGGACTTACCGACGCCGACTGCGGCACGGCCGGCGCGGGGCGAGGCTCCGGCCGCGAGCAGCCGCCGAGCAGCGCGACGAGCGCGAGCACGACGGCGATGCGGTTACGCACCAGTCCTGTCTATCAGCCCAGCTCAGGCCGCCGCGCCAGCTCAGGTCAAGTCGATCCGGTAATCCAGGCTGACCCTGTCGGCTGGAATGGTGATGTCAGCGACCTCTACAACTCGGTCTTCTACGTAGGTCTGCCTGGTGATGACCAGTACCGGCGCACCACCGGGCATGCCTAGCTGCTCCACCTCATCGGCCAGCGCCATCCGCGCTCGCACCTGTTCGCGTACCGCCGTGATGTCGTAGCCGAGCGAGTGGAGCTGGGACGTGTTGCCGCCGGGCCAGGGTTCGTTGTCGGGGTCAGCTACCGGGGTGTCCGCAACCATCTCCAGCAGGAGGTACGAGGTAGACATCTGCTGCGGCATACCGTGCGTCCTGAAGACGAATCGTCGCTCCAGCAGCATCGTGCCCGGGTCTACGCCAAACAGCTCGGCAACCGCTTCGGTCGCTGGCGCTTCCCGGAATTCCCTGTCCAAGGTGTACGCCGACCACTCAACCCGTTGATCCGCGGTGAACGACGTCCCGAGTTCACCGCGCCGCACCTGTTCAAGTTCAGCCCGATAGCGGTCAGAACCCAAACGACGGACCGGCATCCTCGGTCGGGCGTACGTACCCCGCCCCTTCTCGGAAACCGTCAGACCCTCTGCGCGCAACAGCGCCAAGGCTTCCCGCACCGTCCCTCTGGCCACCGAGAACTCAGCCATCAGCGTCGATTCACTGGGCAGCAGCGCACCAGGCGGGATCGCACCGGACATGACCCGGCTGCGTAGTTCGGCTGCAACCAGACGATAACGAGCTGACTGCGGGTGCGGGGTAGGCACGTTGGCCACGGTACTCCCGATCTTCCTGAGGACCTTTCCGCCTCGCCACAGCATACCTGTCTGGACAGGTTGGCTAGACAGGCCCTAGGGTGGTAGCGAGACCAGCACAGAGAGTGATCTAGGGGTAGGTGACGCTGTGCCGGTCTCCCGCTGAGCAGGGAGGACATGTGAGCCGATGGACGTGGTTCCAACGGTCAGACGAACCGATCGACGAGGGATGACCGTCATGATGGCTGAGGAGATCCGCCCCGAACCGCCGTTCCTCGTGATCATGGCGAGCTATGTGGTCGACTTCCACCACCGCAACGTCTGTCCCAAGTGCAGTCCGGACAGCCCGTGCCCCCGACTCACCGAGGCGGGCGAACACCTGAGGGCTTGGCGAGACCGTAGAGAAAAGCAGTCGTGAAGTCGGGCGACACTCTGCTCATCGGCAGCGACGCAAGTCCTCAGTTCGGCATCCCCATTCAGTTCCGACTGATCCGGGTACTCGACCGCCCTACTTATCACGGCTGGGCCTGGGTGGACGGTTACGAGTTGAACCGCCGCGGTGATGCTGTCGCTCGTCGGGAGTTGTTTCTACAGCCGGCAGGGGTCACGGTGCTAGCCTCGGCCCTTTAGCAAAGGGTGGCTGGCTAGGTGTCCGGGAACGCGAAAGCGCTTGCAGGGTGCCGGCGCGCGACTGCTCGCCGATCTTGCGGATAAGACTGACGAAACCACTGGTCAACCCAAGAATCCGCCACGCGGTCGCGTCGGAGGCGATCCTGCAGAGCGCAATCACTATCGGAAGAGGAGAAGATGGGCCGCTTCGCGTACTGGATGAACGTGTCCCTCGACCTGCGGATCGAGCAAGCTCCTGGTGACAACGGTGCTGGCGAGTGGCTGCGCATCGACGAGGAACTGCACCGCGAGTTCAACGCGCGGGCGCGAGCGCTCGCGCTCCTGGTCCAGGGTCGGGTCATCTACGAGACGATGGAGGAGTACTGGCCACGGGCGCGCGAGGACGCGTCGCTGCCGGACTACATGCGTGAGTACGGCGAGATCTGGACCGCCAAGCCCAAGGTGCTCGTCTCCCGCACCCGCCATCGCGCCGATCACCACACCAGGATCATCGGCGGAGACGACGCGATCGAGCAACTCGCCGCCCTGCGCGCCGAGACCGACGGCACCATCGGTGTGGGCGGCGCGACGCTCGCGACACAGCTGCTCCGGGCAGGGCTTCTTGACGAGCTGCTGCTCTTCACCCACCCGGCAATCCTCGGCTTGGGCAGGCCGCTGTTCGACGACTACGACGTGCCGATCGAGCTCGATCTGCTTGAGCAGCGATCGTTCAAGCAGGGCGTCACGATGCATCACTACGCCATCCGCGAGACGCGCGAACAATAGGTCCCACCCCAAAGCTCTGGAGTGGGACCTGCTGCCTTTCGAGGGGTCGGTGCGCCCAGGCCACGGGCCGACGGTGAACAGCGGATGCAGCCGCCGGGTGTGGTCCACCTGCCGGACCGGCCCGGTCAGCGCGACGGTCGCCACGAGCTGCGTTGGGGTGCTGGACGAAGACAGCCGCAGCTCCACCTCGCCCGGCTCGACCACCCTTGCCCCGTCCCGTCCCGTGAACGAGAGCAGGTCGGCCGGCACGGTGACGTCGACCCGGCAGCACGTGCCGGCGTCCAGCGGCACCCGCAGGTAGCCGAGCCGCTCCAGCTCATGGAGGAGAGGGCGACGACGAGCACCAGCGGCACGATCGCGAAGAAGACCCGATAAACTTCCGGAGCTTTTCCGTAACTGCGCCGAACGCTAGAACGACCTGGCGTGTCGTCAACCCCCATCGGTGAGGCAAGATGACGCGTGGAACGGGCACGCCGTTCCGGGACACTCGGTTGACGACGTCTGTGGTCGTTCTTCCTGACCGGTGAAGGAGACGCGGGTGGGCGCGGACGACGGACGCAGGGTGACCATCACCGCGATCGCACGGGAGGCCGGAGTGTCGGTGCCGACCGTGTCACGGGTGCTCAACGGTCGCTCCGATGTGGCCCCGGACACCCGGGAGCGGGTCGAGGAACTACTGCGCCACCACGGCTACCGGCGTCGCAGCAGCCGCAGCGTCCGCCGCGCCGGCCTCGTCGATCTGGTCTTCAACGACCTGGACAGCCCCTGGGCCGTGGAAATCATCCGGGGCGTGGAGGATGTCGGGCACGGCGCGGGTGTCGGCACGGTGGTCTCCGCGATCCACCGGCAGCCCACCGCGGCCCGGCAGTGGTTGCAGAACCTCCGCACCCGGGCCACCGACGGGGTCATCTTCGTGACCTCGCACCTGAGCCCGCCGCTGCACGCGCAGCTACGCCGTCTCAACGTGCCGGTGGTGGTCGTCGACCCGGCCGGGGTGCCGGCCATGGACGTGCCGACGATCGGCGCCACCAACTGGGCCGGCGGGCTCGCCGCGACCGAACACCTGCTCTCGATCGGGCACCGACGCATCGGCTTCGTGGCCGGGCCGACGCACCTGCTCTGCAGCCGGGCCCGGCTCGACGGCTACCGGGCTGGCCTGGAGGCCGCCGGGGTGTCGGTGGACGACGCACTGATCTGCGCCGGTGACTTCTACCACGCCTCCGGGTTCGCCGCCGGGGCTGCGTTGCTCGACCTCGCCGATCCGCCGACCGGCATCTTCGCCGCCAGCGACCAGATGGCCTTCGGCGTCTACGAGGCCATCCGGCGCCGAGGGCTGCGAGTCCCCGACGACGTCAGCGTCGTCGGCTTCGACGACCTGCCGGAGGCCCGGTGGGCCTCGCCACCGCTGACCACCGTGCGGCAACCGTTGGTCGAGATGGGACGGTTGGCGGCGCGGACCGTGCTGCGCCTGGCCCAGGGCGAGGGCATCGACTCGCCACGGGTCGAGCTCGCCACGGAACTGGTCGTCCGCGACAGCACCACCGCCCCCACCGACCGGGTCGCCTGACCCGTCGTGACGGCCGGAACTGCACCGGAAAGCGGTTGAACCGGTTCCGATTCGCTTCCGAAAGTTCCGGCGTAGGGCGAGCTGGCGCGGTGAGCGACCGAGGTCGCCCACCGCGCCGGACGGTCAGTGGTGGTGGTGCGAGCGGACGGCCTTGCGGATCTCCACCGGCAGCGCGGGCGCGCCGTCGACCGGTGCCGGGTCCTCGGCGGTCGGCGCCACTCCCCCGGCGGCGATCCGGTCCAGGGTCGCCAGGCCGGCCCCGTCGATCTCGCCGAAGATCGTGTAGTTGGGGCGGAGCGCGGAGTTGGCGTACACCAGGAAGAACTGGCTGCCGTTGGTGTCCGGGCCGGCGTTGGCCATGGCCAGCACGCCCCGGGCGTAGACCCGGCGTTCCCCGGTCGGGTCGGTGGGCGCAGGCGGCAGGTCGGTCGGCAGCTCGTCGCGGTACCGGTATCCCGGGCCACCCTCGCCGGTGCCGGACGGGTCACCGCACTGCAACACGCTCAGCGTGGGGTATGCGGTGAGCCGGTGGCACGAGGTGCGGTCGTAGAAGCGCTTGGCGACCAGGTGCAGGAAGCTCTGCACTGTGCACGGCGCGGCGGCCCGGTCCAGGGTCAAGCCGATCGGCCCGTGGTTGGTCGCCAGCGTCACCCGGACACTGCCCCGGGCCGGGGTGCGTCGCGGGTCGGGCGGCAGCGGCACCGGCCGGGCGGCCGGCTCGTCGGGCGTCTCGGCGTACGCGCACGGGCCGTGGGTGGTGCGCGGCGGCCGGGTGGCGGCGTCACGGGCGGTGGGCGGCGCGGCGGACGCGGTGACCGCATCGGCCGACGGGCCTGGCGCGGCGACCGCGGTGGCGGACGCGCCGACGACCAGCGCGCCGGCGAGCACGGTCACCCCCGCGAGGCGGGTCAGCGCGCGCATCGGCCGGCGGGATGCCGCCACGCCGGGGCGCGGTTCGAGTTCACTCGACACAGGGATCCTCCTGGACTCGTGGTGCCAGAAAGACCGGAGTCTATGGAGGACAGCGCCTGATGTCGATCCGTCAGGGCAACTGGCGGCGACGCCGCCACAGCAGCCCGCCCAACAGCGCCAGCACGCTCGCGCCGCTCAACGCCGTCACCGACCAGAGCCACCCCGAGCCGGGACGCGTCGGCCCGCTGGCCGCCGCCGGCCGAGGCGCACCGGGCGCCGCCAGCGCGGACGCCGCCGCCGACGGCGTGGCGGTCAGCTCGCCCGGCTCGACCAGCCGACCGACGGAGGCGTCGCGGGGCAGCGTGAAGCCCCAGTCCAGCAGGGCCGCACCCTGCTCCCAGCCACGCACCGGCGTCGACTCCGCACCCAGCAACGTCACCACCAGCCGACGCCCGCCGCGCTCCGCCGCACCCACGTAGGTGTGCCGGGCCAGGTCGGTGAAGCCGGTCTTGCCCCCGAGCGCACCCGGGTACCGGTAGATGAGCTGGTTCTCGTTCTGGATCTGGAAACCCTTGGTGCGCTGCGCCGGCTGGGCCGGAATGGGAGCCAGGTCGGTCAGCGCGTACCGGCGGAAGGTCGGCTCGGCGAAGCAGGCGCGGGCGATCAGCGCCAGGTCGTACGCGCTGGTGAACTGCCCCTTGCCGTCCAGCCCGGACGGGGTGACCGCGTGCGTCTGGAGCGCGCCGAGGCGGTGCGCCTGCTCGTTCATGGCGCGTACCCCGGCGGCCGCGTCGTCCGTCCCGCTGCCCAGCCGGGCCAGCGCGTTGGCCGCCTCGTTGCCCGAGTTGAGCAGCAGGCCGAGCCAGATGGTCTCGATGGTGTAGCGGCCACCCTCGACCAGCCCGACCGCGGAGGAGCCGGGTTCGATGTTCATGTCGTCCGAGGTGACGGTGACCGTCTGCTTCGGGTCCAGCCGGGGCAGCATCGTGGCCGCCAGCAGGAGCTTCTGCACGCTGGCCGGGGTGCCGTACTCGTGTGGGCCGCAACCGCCGAGCACCTGGCCGCTGTCCAGGTCGGCGACCAGCCACGACGTGGCGGTGACCCCCGGTGGTGCGGCGACGCCAGCCGGCACGACCAGGCCGGTCGTGTCCAGCGCCGCGCCGCCGACCGCCCGCTGCTCCGGCACGGCGGGCGGGGGCGAGGGCCGGGGCGGACGGGACATCGCCGGCGCTGGCACCCGGGGGCACCGCACGATCGACGCGGCGGACGCTCCCGCGGCGGCGACCGGCGCGGGAGCGAGCAGGATGGTGGACGCCGTGGCCGCCAGCAGCGCAGCTCTCATGAGACCGACCCTAGTCAACAAGATCGCCCGGCGGGACGGGATGCCGTGGTCGATCAACCCGCGTCGCCGCGACCGCGCAGATAGTCGTACAGCGCGGCACTCCCCCGCAGCCGCCTCAGGCTGCGGGTGTGCAGCTCCTGCTCGCGGCGGGCAAGCTCGGCGCGGACCCGCTGGGCGCTGCCGGTGGTCCGCAGTTCCCCCAACACCGCCGCGATGATCTCGAACGGGTACGCGCCCCGGCGCAGCAACGCGATGACCTGCGCGGCGCGCAGCTCGGCCTCGTCGTACACCCGGTATCTGGTGCCCGGGGTGCGCGCCGGCCGCAGCAGCCCGCGCTCCTCCCACAGCCGCAGCTGCGGGGTCCGGACCCCGACCAGGGCGGCGACCTCGCCGATGCGGGCGCCCCCGCGTGGTGCGGGCCGGGCCTCCGGTGGGCTGGCCAGCACGGTCTCGAAGGCGCCGAGCACCCGACGGATCTCAGCACGTTCCCGGTCCAACTCGGCGTGGCCGCCGTCGAGCGCCGCGAGGGCCGCCGGCAGGTCACCCCGGTGCACCGCGGCCATGATCTCCCGGGTACGGCTCCAGCCGTGCCCCTCGGCCAGCCGCCGCGCCACGGTCAGCGCCCGTGCGTGCTCACTTGTGAAGATCCGGTAGCCGCTCGCGGTACGCCGCACCGGCGGCAGCACGCCCAACTCGACGTAGTTGCGCACCTGCTGCACCGAGATCCCGACGGTCGCCGCGAGGTCGACGGCGCGCAGGCGGTCCTCCGGTGCGGCATCCACGCGAGCAACGGTACCGGTTGTCACGTGATTTGAGACTTATCGGGTTGTCCTGCAGCGGGCCGCGCTGTAATTCCGGCGAAAGTCTCTACATGCAGATGAATGAGACAATGTAATCCGTCAGCCCAGCGGGAGGCTTTCCCGCCATGACCTCGTGAAGGGTTCGCATGTCGCAGCCAGCATGGTCCGACGCCGACAGCCACGACATGATCGAGGTACGCGGAGCGCGGGAGAACAACCTCGCCAACGTCTCGGTCGACATCCCCAAGCGCCGGTTGACCGTCTTCACCGGTGTCTCCGGGTCAGGCAAGTCGTCGCTGGTCTTCGGCACCATCGCCGCCGAGTCCCAGCGCATGATCAACGAGACCTACAGCGCGTTCCTCCAGTCGTTCATGCCGAACCTCAACCGGCCGGACGTCGACTCGCTGCGCAACCTCAGCGCGGCCATCGTCGTCGACCAGGAGCGGATGGGGGTCAACTCCCGCTCCACCGTCGGCACCGCCACCGACGGGTACGCCATGCTGCGGATCGTCTTCAGCCGGCTCGGCGTGCCGTCGGTGGGCGGCGCGGGTGCGTTCAGCTTCAACCTGGCCGAAGGCATGTGCCTCACCTGCGAAGGGCTGGGCCGGGTCTCCGACCTCGACGTGAACGAGTTGGTGGACGTCGAACGCTCACTCAACGACGGCGCGATCACGGTGCCCAACTTCGCCGTCGACTCCTGGTACTGGCAGACCATCGTCGGCTCCGGCCTGTTCGACCCCGACATCAAGCTGCAGGACTACACGCCTTCCCAGTGGGAGGACTTCCTGCACAAGCCGGCCACCAAGATCAAGGTGGGCAGCAACAACTGGACGTACGAGGGCCTCGCGGTCAAGGTCAAGCGGCTCCTCCTGGCCAAGGACCGCGAGTCGATGCAACCGCACATCCGCGCCTTCGTCGACCGCGCGGTCACCTTCGCCACCTGCGGCGACTGCGGCGGCACCCGGCTCAACGCGGCGGCCCTGTCATCGCGGATCGCCGGGCACAACATCGCCGAGTGCTCAGCCATGCAGATCAGCGACCTGGCCGCCTTCCTCCGGGGCGTCGACGACCCGGCCGTGGCGCCGCTGATCGCCAACCTGCGGGACCTGCTGGACTCCCTCGTCGAAATCGGGCTCGGCTACCTCAGCCTGAACCGCGAGTCGGCAACCCTGTCCGGCGGGGAGGCGCAACGGGTGAAAATGGTCCGACACCTCGGCTCCAGCCTCTCCGACGTCACGTACGTCTTCGACGAACCCACCGTCGGCCTGCACCCGCACGACATCGCCCGGATGAACGACCTGCTGCTGCGGCTACGCGACAAGGGCAACACCGTGCTGGTGGTGGAACACAAGCCGGAGACGATCGCGATCGCCGACCACGTGGTCGACCTCGGGCCGGGGGCCGGCACCGACGGTGGCCGGATCTGCTTCACCGGCGACATCCCCGGGCTGCGCCGCTCCGACACGCTCACTGGCCGACACCTGGATCACCGGGTGACCCTGCGCGACGAGGTACGCCGACCGACCGGGCAGCTCGCCATCCGCCAGGCCGACCTGCACAACCTGCGCGACGTGGACGTGGACATCCCCCTCGGGGTGCTCAGCGTGGTCACCGGCGTGGCCGGCTCCGGCAAGAGCTCGCTGATCCACGGGTCGCTGCGCGGCCGCTCCGGTGTCGTGATCGTGGACCAGTCCCCGATCCGTGGGTCACGACGCAGCAACCCGGCCACCTACAGTGGGCTGCTCGACCCGATCCGTACCGCCTTCGCCAAGGCCAACGGGGTCAAGGCCGCGCTGTTCAGCGCCAACTCGGAGGGCGCCTGCCCGGCCTGCAAGGGGATCGGGCTGATCTACACGGACCTGGCGATGATGGCCGGCGTGGCGAGCATCTGCGAACGGTGCGAGGGGCGACGCTTCACCGACGAGGTGCTCACGTACACGCTGCGCGGCAAGAACATCAGCGAGGTGCTGGCCATGTCGGTCACCGAGGCGCACGGGTTCTTTCCCAACGGGGCGGCGCACCAGATCCTCGGCCGGCTGGTCGACGTCGGGCTGGGCTACCTCAGCCTCGGCCAGCCACTGACCACCCTGTCAGGCGGAGAGCGGCAGAGACTCAAGCTCGCCATCCACCTGGCGGAGAAGACCAGCACGTACGTCCTGGACGAGCCGACCACGGGCCTTCACCTTGCTGACGTGGACCAACTGTTGGCCCTGCTCGACCGGATGGTCGACGCCGGCAACACGGTGATCGTCATCGAGCACCACCAGGCGGTCATGGCGCACGCGGACTGGCTCATCGACCTCGGCCCGGGCGCCGGGCACGACGGCGGCCAGATCGTCTTCACCGGCACGCCCGCCGAACTGGTCGCCCACGGCGACACCCTCACCGCCAACCACCTACGCGAGTACGTCCACGAGCCGGCGATGGTCGCCAAGAGGTAGCCGGGCGCGCGGGCTGCTTCCGCGGTACGGCCCGGGGCGGATGCTGCTCAGGCGACGCGCCGCAGCCAGCGCCGCTGCCAGGGAGTCTCCACCGCCTTCGGGTGGTAGCCCGCCCGAACCCAAGGCACCGCCCGCTCGGCCGGCAGGCCGTCGAGGATCGCCAACGCGGCCAACGCCGTACCGGTACGCCCCACCCCACCCCGACAGGCCACCTCGACGCGCTCACCGTCATGTGCCCGTTGCAGCGCCACCCGCAGGGCGGCGAGGGCATCCGCCCGATCGAGCGGTACCCAGAAGTCGGGCCACCGGACCCTCCGATACGGCCAGGCCGGCTCCGGCCCGGGCGCCAACAACAGGGCGAAGTCGGCGGGCGAGGCCTCCGCACCGATACGGCGCCCGCGCACGGTCGCCCCACTGGGGAGTACGAACACACCCGACTGCTCGGACCAGGACTCAGCGACAGTCATTTGAGCATTGTGCCGCCACTGTCGAACGGGTGGGCACAGACAGCGCCGCCCCCGGCTGGTGGGCCGGGGGCGGCGCTGGTGTCGGTGTGCAGGTCGCCTCTCGGCGAGTGGCACGACGCGGCTCCAGCCGAACGGTATTCCGCGAAGGCAATATTAGGTGAGGCCCGGGGACACTGAGTCACACCGACACTGTCCACAACCAGCCCGGCCCCCACCTTGTTCCGCACCGCCCCCGCCGCCATCCCACCACCGCCGCACCCCACCACACCACGGCCGCGCCACCGCGCCACCCCACAGCCAAGCCGCACGAGATCTTGGACAGTTTCCGTCAGCGGGGCCCGCCCAGCTAACGGAAACAGTCCAAGATCTGCGGGGCCGTCGGTTGAGGCAGGGTCATTCGCCGCCCGCACCGGCCAGCGCGTCGCGCGCAACCACCAACCACCAACCGGCGCCGGGTGCAGGGCGTGGAAACGCCGCTGGCCGGCATCCCCGGGTTGGGGTGCCGGCCAGCGGTTTGGGTTCATGTGGGTCAGCTGTTCCAGTGCTGGGCGACCAGGTCGGTGGCCTGCTGCTCCCACTGGGCGTACGCGTCCGGGTAGGCCGAGACCTGCACGGTCTGCGCGGCCTGGGTCAGGGGCATGTCCTGCCACCCGTCGACCTGCTTCAGGCCCTTCAGGAACGCGGTGGTGGAGTAGGCGGGGTCGGTGATCTGCTCCGGCGTACCCCAACCACTGGTCGGACGCTGCTGGAACAGACCCAGCGAGTCGTGGTCGTTGGCGTCGCCGAGGTGACCCAGGTTCTCCAGCTTCGACTCCTGCAGGCTCGTGGCAATCGAGATGACCGCGGCCCGCTCCGGCAGACCAGCCTTCTTCGTCGCCGCGATGATCGCCTTGACGTTGGCGGTCTGCTCATCGTTCAGGGTGAT
>NZ_JBEXEV010000029.1:0-93897 GCF_040606435.1 Micromonospora sp. NPDC005413 | reverse complement strand
CGCGCAGAACATCAAGAACCAGGACCCGACCCGTCTGGTCAACCCGCACAGCGGCTACAACTGCTGCCAGTCCCTCGGCAACCCCGGCAACGGTGCGCGCGCCGTGCCGCGCGCGCCGTGCCGCCCCGCACAAGATCGTGCAACTTCCTGGTTTTAGTGGCCTCCGCCCTCCACGATGACCACTACAACCAGGATCGAGCACGATCTTGCCCAAGGACCCGGACGATCATGAGGTTAGCGGCCCTATTTGCCCGGTTTGAACCAATCACCCTCATGATCACCCACGGCCCGGACGGGGTGGGGGTGGGGGTGGGGGTGGGGGTGGGGGTGGGGTGAGTGGGAGGTGGGGGTGGAGGTCAGGCGGAGGCGCGGTGGACCAGCTGGGTGTCCAGGAGGATGTGTGAGGCGGGGAGGTCCTCGCCGCGGATTCGGGCGACCAGCAGGCGGGCCATCTGCCGGCCCATCTCCTCCACCGGCTGGAAGACCGTGGTCAGCGGCGGTTCCGCCTGTCGGGCGATCGTCGCGTCGTCGAAGCCGATCACCGCGACGTCCTCCGGCACCCGCCGGCCGGCCTCGCGCAGGGTACGCAGCGCGCCGAACGCCATGAGGTCGGACGCCACGAAGACCGCGTCCAGGTCGGGGCAGACGTCCAGTAGCCGGCGCATGCCCGCCGCACCGCTGCTCTCGCTGAAGTCGCCGTACGCGATCAGGTCGGGGTTGACGCCGGCCCCGGTGGCCTTGACCGCCTCGGTGTACCCGGCCAACCGGGCCAGGCCGGCGCCCATGTCCTGTGGCCCGGCGATGGTGGCGATGCGTCGCCGCCCCTGCCTTGCCAGATATTCCACCGCCTGCCGCGCCCCGCCAACGTTGTCCACGTCGACAAACCAGGCCGGCTGAGCGCCGGGTTGCAGCATTCGGGCGGGCCGGCCGCCGAGCACGGCGGGCAGGCCGCGCTCCTCCAGCAGAGTCGGCAGGGGGTCGGAGTCGTGCAACGACAACAGGAGTACGCCGTCGACGTGCTGGTTGGTCAGGTGGTGCTCGACCCGCTCCCGTTCCACCGGCGACTGGGCCATGGCCAGCCAGAGCTGCATCGGTGTCTCCAGCAGCGCGGAGCTGATGCCCCGCACGATGCTGGCGAAGAACGGCTCGGTGAAGACCCGCTCGCCGGACTCGGACACCACCAGCGCGACGGAGTCGGTCCGCTGGGTGACGAGTGCACGGGCGGCCCGGTTCGGCACGTACCCCAGCTCGGCGATGGCCTGTTGGACCGCGGCCCGGGCCTCCGGGCTGACCTGGGGCGAGCCGTTGACCACGCGGGAGACTGTGCCCCGGCCGACGCCGGCACGCGCCGCGACCGCGTCGAGGGTCGGGCGCCCGAGCGACCGGGTGCGCTGCGTTGTCATCGTCTGCTCCTCCGACGGCGGGCGGACCCGGCGCCACCTGCGGGAGGTGGACGCCAGGACCGTCCTGATGGCTGGCCCGAGCCTATTGTGCGGCCAGACCGTTGCGCCGGATCACCGAGGCGTACCACTTGGCGCTGGACTTGGGGATGCGGACCTGGCTGTCGTAGTCGACGTGGATCATGCCGAACCGCTTGGTGTAACCCCAGGCCCATTCGAAATTATCCATCAGCGACCAGGCGAAGTATCCCCGCAGGGGCACCCCGGCGTTGATCGCCTCGTGCGCGGCGCGCAGATGGGCGTCGAAGTAGGCCAACCGGTCGACGTCGTCGACCTGCCCGTCGACCACCGTGTCGACGAACGCGGAGCCGTTCTCGGTGACGTACAGGGGCAGATCGGTGTAGTCGTGCACCCGGCGCAGCGTCTCGACCAGGCCCGGGGCGTCGATCTCCCAGCCCATGTCGGTGACCGGGACGCCCCGGGTGACGAACCGGACGTCCTCGCTGCCCGGCCAGCACGAGGGGGCCGACACCGCGTCGGCCCCGCCGGTCGAGGCGGTGACGACGTGCCGGCTGTAGTAGTTGACCCCGACCAGGTCCAGCGGCGTGGAGATGGTCGCGAGATCACCGTCGTGCACATGGTCGAAGTCGGTCACCGTGCTCAGGTCGGCCACCAGATCCTTCGGGTACGACCCACGCAGCAGCGGGTCGAGGAAGAACCGGTTGGCCAACCCGTCGATCCGCCGGGCGGCGTCCACGTCAGCAGGGGCGTCGCTGGCCGGGTCGACCGGGTAGAGGTTGACCGTCACGCCCACCTCTGCGGTCGGCCGGGCGGCCCGCAACGCCTGCACGGACAGGCCGTGCCCGAGCATCAGGTGGTGCCCGGCGCGGACCGCGTCCGCTCCGTTGGTGCGGCCGGGCGCGTGCACGCCGGAGCCGTAGCCGAGGAACGCCGAGCACCACGGCTCGTTCAGCGTGGTCCAGTAGCGCACCCGGTCACCGAGCGCATCGGCGACCAGCGTCGTGTAGTCGGCGAAGCGGGCCGCGGTGTCCCGGGCCGGCCAGCCACCGGCGTCCTCCAGGGGCTGCGGCAGATCCCAGTGGTAGAGGGTGAGCCACGGCTCGATGCCGTTGGCCAGCAACTCGTCGACCAGCCGCCGGTAGAAATCCAGACCCTGCGGGTTGGCCGCGCCGGTGCCGCCGGGCTGCACCCGGGACCAGGAGACCGAGAAACGGTACGACTTCAGGCCCAGCTCGGCCATCAGAGCGACGTCGTCGCCGAGCCGGTGGTAGTGGTCGCACGCCACGTCGCCGGTGTGCCCGGCGACGACGCGACCGTCAGTGTGGCTGAAGGTGTCCCAGATCGAAGGGGTACGGCCGTCCACGGCCGCCGCCCCCTCGATCTGGTATGCCGCGGTCGCGGCCCCCCAGAGGAAACCGGGTGGAAAGGTCAGCCCGGGGCGCTCGTCGAGGACATCGACGGCGAATGGGCTGGCGGGGTTGCTCACGACTTGACGGCACCTTCCATGATCCCGCCGATGATCTGGCGGCCGAACACGAGAAAGACGAGCACCAGGGGGATGGTCCCCACCACGGTGGCGGCGAACACCTGGGAGTAGTCGGTGTAGTAGGCGTACGAGAGGAAGGAGAGCGAGACCTGCAGGGTCGGGTTCTCCGGAGAGAGGATGGCGTACGGCCAGATGAACGAGTTCCAGGTCTCCATGAAGGTGAGCAGGCCGAGGACGCCGGCGGCGGGACGCAGCGCGGGCAGCACGATGCTCCAGTAGATCCGGAACGTGCTGGCCCCGTCGACGCGACCGGCCTCGATCAGCTCGTCGGAGATCGCCTGGCTGGCGTACTGCCGCATCATGAACACGCCGAAGGCGCTGACCAGGAACGGCACGGTGACCGCGTAGAGGGTGTCGCCCCACTTCAGGTCCTGCATCATGGACCAGAGCGGGATGAGGCCCATCTGGGTCGGGATCATCATGGTGACGATGATCGCCAGCAGCAGGGCGTTGCTGCCCCGGAACTTCAGCTTGGCGAAGGCGAACCCGGCCAGTGAACCGGTGAGCACCACCGACAGGGTGACCACCGAGGAGACGATGATCGAGTTCATCATGCCGGTGAGGAAGTTGGCGGCGTCGTTGTCGAGCACCCGCCCGAAGTTGTCACCGAACGCTCCGCCGGGGGTTACCGGTGGCGGGACTTCGTTGATGGAGTCCAGGCTGCGAGTGCCGATCACCAGCATGTAGTAGAACGGGTAGATCGACAGCAGCGCCGCCAGGACGAGCGCCAGGTAGGTCAGCGGACTGGTGCGCCACAGGCGCTGGGAAGCCGAGATCATCGATCTCTCCTCACTTCGCCGAGCGGCGGACGAGTAGGAAGTTGAACAGCGACACCAGGACGATGATCATGAAGATCGCCCAGGCGACCGCGGCTCCGTAGCCGGCGGAGTTCAGGTTCACGATGCCCATCTCGTACATGTACATGGCCAGCGTCTGGAACTCCCGCTGGCTGCCGCCGAGAATGTTGCCGTTGGCGAAGAGCAGTGGCTCGGTGAAGAGCTGCATGCCGCCGATCGTGGACAGGATGACCACGAAGATGAAGGTGGGCTTGAGCATGGGCAGGGTGATCTGCCAGAACTGCCGCCACGGGCCGGCGCCGTCGATCGCTGCGGCCTCGTAGAGATCCTTCGGGATCGCCTGCATGCCGGCGAGCAGGATCAGGGTGTTGTAGCCGGTCCACCGCCAGTTGACCATGGACGAGATGGCGAACCAGGAACTCCACCGCTGCCCGTCCCAGTCGACCGGGTCGACACCGACGAGGCTGAGCAGCCAGTTGAACAGGCCGAACTCCCGCTGGAACAGCATCCCGAAGACGATCGCGACCGCGGCCACCGACACCACGTTCGGCATGAAGATGGCCATCCGGAAGAAGGTCTTGGCGCGCAGGAAGGTCCGGTTGAGCAGGTTCGCCAGGAAGAGGGCGAGCAACAGCTGCGGGATGGTCGACATGGCGAAGATGCCGAACGTGTTGACCAGCGCGTTCCAGAAGTACTCGTCGGACGCCAGCCGGGTGTAGTTGTCGAAGCCGATGAACGAGTGATCGCCGATCATGTCCCAGTCGTGCAACGACATCCAGGCGGTACGCACCATCGGGTACAGCCCGAACGCACCGAAGATCAGGAAGAACGGGGCGATGTAGAGGTACGGCGAGTACTTGACATCGAGGCGGTTGAGTAACCTTCCCCGGCTACGTCGGGAAGAGACGTCGGGAGAAGGCGGTGCTGCTGGCGACGGCGGTGCCGTCGTGGCCGACAGGCTCATGCGAATTTCCTTTTCCGGCGAGGCCCGGGGGCCCTCGCGCAGGGTGCTACGCGGAGGGGACCGGCCGGTGGCGTCCGGGAAGCCCCGAACGCCACCGGCAGGGAATCACTCAGAAGGCACCCTGAGTCTTGGCGTCCTTCGTGAACTGCTCCCAGGCCTTCGCCTTGTCGGCCTGCCCGCTCTCGAACGCCCGCAGGGCCGGCTCGAGCGCGTTCTCCTTGACCGCCTGGTGCTTCGGGCCCAGGTGGGTCGGCTGGATCTTGGCGACGCTCTCCCCGAAGATCTTGCCGGTCGGCGCGTTGCTGAAGTACTCGTTGGTGTAGCCGATGAACGCTTCGTTCTTCAGCGCCTCCAGGTTGGTGGGCAGCGGGCCCTTGGCCTTGAAGGCCTCCACCTGGCTCTTCGCGTTGGTCAGGTACTCGGCGAGCTTCGCCGCCTCCTTCGGGTACTTGCTCTGCGCCGGAACCGCGAGCCACGAGCCGCCCCAGTTACCGCCGCCGCCCGGCACGGACGCGACGTCCCACTTGCCCTTGTTGGCCGGGCCGGAGTTCTCCGAGACGATGCCGAGCATCCAGGACGGGCAGAAGGTCGCCGCGAAGGTGCCCTGCTTGAAGCCACCCGACCACTCCGGCGACCAGGTCTGCGCCTTGGCGGAGATGTCCGCCATCGAGGTGGCGGTGTCCCAAGCGTTCTTCACCGCGGGGCTGGTGTCCGCGATGATGTTGTCTTCCTTGTCGTAGAACAGGTCACCGTTGCCCTGGAACATCACACCGTTGGAGACGGCGGTGATCGAGTCGATGAACGCCTTGCCGCCGCTGCCCTGCTTGTACTTCAGACCGGCGTCGTGGAAGCCCTTCCAGTCCGGCCAGAGCGCCGACACCTGGTCGCGCTCGGTGGGCAGGCCGGCCGCCTGGAACAGGTCCTTGCGGTAGCAGACGGCGAGGCTGCCGACGTCGGTCGGCAGGCCGATCAGCCGACCGTCCGGCGCCTTGCCCAGCTCCCACTTCCAGGGCAGGAACTCCTTGGAGTGGTCGGCGACCAACGGGTTGAGGTCGGCCCAGTTGCGCGCGTTGGGCTTGAACTCGTTGAGGATGCCCTCTTCCAGGGCGGTGACGTCCGCGGCGCCCTTGCCGGTGGCGAGGTAGCGGACCAGCTTCGGCCGGTACTCGGCGAGCTGCGCGGTCTTGCGCAGCTCGACCTTGATGCCGGTGTCCTTCTCGTACTGCTTGAGGAGCTCGTCGTAGCCGAACTCGCCGAACGTGTCGACGACCAGCTTGGCCGGCTTCTCGCCGGCAGCCGGCTTGTCGTCGTCGTTGCCGCAGGCCGCGAGACCGCCGATTGCGGTGATCGCGGCCAGGGCAGCGGCCGCCAGGCGGGTACGCCGCGTGGTGACACTCATTCGCTGACCCCTCTTTCCGGTGGTGAGGCTGGATGGGCGTGGTGGGGGGTGCTCATCGCGCCAGGCCGGGGATGCCGAAGTGACCCATGCCACCCCCGGGAGCGCTCCCATGAGATTGCCGGCGGGTAACAGGAGTGTCAATAGGGCGATGGGAGCGTTCCCAGATCGTTACAGCCGCGCTCCCCCCAGGGGAGGGGTCAGCAGAAGCGGCGGAGGAGGGTGGTTGTGCGGTTGGGGTCGAAGCGGGACGGGTCGAAGGTGGGGCCCGCCCAGTCGCGCAGCATCGCGTGCCGCGGGTCGGTCAGGTCAGCCGAGCCGCCCTGGTCGGCCAACGCGACAAGTAGCGCCTGGTAGCCCAACGGCCCGCCGACACCCTCCGGCGGGCAGGCCTGCTCGCCGTCCAGGCAGAGCGGGTACCGCTCGTCGGGGTCGACGGTCAGCGCGTCCTCCACGACCAGGTCGTGCTCCCACCAGTCGCCGAAGTCGTACGTGTAGGAGAACCGGCTGCCCTTGCCGAGCACCGCGTCCAGCCGCACGTCCAGCTCGTCGTGCAGCGCCAACTCACCGTCCGGGTCGGGCTCGCCATACTGCACGGCGTCGATCTCGAACGAGTGCAGGTGACAGTCCCGCCAACCCATCGCGTGCTGCACCACCCGGTGCAGGCGGTCCAGCGTGTAGCCGGCCGGGACGAGCACCCGTCGCCACACCGGCGGACGGACGCCGGCGAGGGACATCTTCAGCTGGAAGATCTGACGCGGCATGCTGTCCTGCCCTCCCGCGGCTTAGGCTGCGAGCATGATCTGCCGAGCGTGCCGGGCCCGGCGACACGACGACTGCCCGGGCCGGAACTGGTGCGACTGCCAGCACCGTACCGCCGAACCAACCCCTCCGGTCACCGGTCCGGCCGGCGAATGACCGTCGGAATCCCGATCCAACGGCTCTGGCCTGAGCCGTCGGCGCAGCCGCTCGACGACGCCGCGCTGACCGCCCTCTACGGCCGCGCCGACGAGCCCCGACTGCGGGTCAACTTCGTCGCCAGCCTGGACGGCGCGGTCACCGTTGACGGCTACTCCGCCGGGCTCTCCGGCGAGCCGGACAAGCGGGTCTTCGGCCTGCTGCGGATGCTCTGCGACGCGCTGGTGGTGGGCGCCGGCACGCTGCGCCACGAGGGGTACCGGGCGGTCCGACTCAACGAACGCCGCCGTGCCTGGCGCCGCGAGAACGGGCTGGCCGAGTACCCCACGCTGGTGGTCGTCTCCGGCTCGCTCGACTTGAACCCGGCACAGGGCGCCTTCGCCGACGCCCCGACCCGCCCGATCGTGCTCACCCACGCCGACGCGGACCCGCCACCCGGCCTGACCGACGTCGCCGACGTCCTGCGCTGCGGCACCGAGCGGGTCGACCTGGCCGCCGGCCTCGCCGAGCTGCACCGACGCGGGCTGACCCAGCTGCTCTGCGAGGGCGGCCCCCACCTGTTCGGCGCGCTCACCGCCGCCGACCTGGTGGACGAGCTGTGCCTCACCGTCTCGCCGCTGCTCGCCGGTCCAGGACCGGGCCGGATCACCGCCGGCGACACCACGGCACCCCGACAGCTGACGTTGCGACACGTGCTCGCCGCCGACGACGGCGTCCTCATGCTCCGCCACACCCGCCCCTGACGCCGGGCGACACACGACGCGCCGTC
The DNA here is from genome assembly GCF_040606435.1 of Micromonospora sp. NPDC005413. Taxonomy (NCBI): domain Bacteria; kingdom Bacillati; phylum Actinomycetota; class Actinomycetes; order Micromonosporales; family Micromonosporaceae; genus Micromonospora; species Micromonospora sp. NPDC005413. Next base: position 86,086 of record NZ_JBEXEV010000029.1, on the reverse strand, counting down.
GCCGGTCGCACACCTAGCGTCGCGGCTGTGACGACGCATGGTGTCGTCCGCCGCGTCGCGTGGCGACCTGTCGTACTCCTCGGGCAGGATGCACCTCATGCGCGCCGACCGTGATGCTCGACCGACCCGAGTCGCCCGATGACCGACGCCGACCTCGACAGCCCTGGCGAGGCGGTTGGGCGGGTGCTGGGCACCGCCGACGCCACCCCGTTGCAGTTCTGGACGGCCGTGGCGCCCGGCAGCTACCTCCAGCTCGACGACGTGGTGGTCACCCGGCGAGAGCTGCCCAACCGGGAGCCGGTGACGATCGCCGGGGTGGTCACCCAGGTCCGCGCGCGACACGAGGGCGCCCAGTTCGACTCCGACGTTTTCGCCATCGCCGACGGCACGCTGCCCGCGCAGGTGCAGGAGGCGGCCGAGGTCACCACCACCCGGGTCGATCCGGAGCTCTACGTGCCGCCGACGCCGGGCGCGGTGGTGCACCGGGCCGAGGGCGACGCCCGGGCACGCGCGCTGCACTTCGACCGGATGGAGCGACGCATCCCGATGGGGATGGGTCGCGACGGGGTGCCGGTCTACCTCAACGCCGACTTCCTCGACGGCAGCCGGGGCGCGCACGTCTCCATCTCCGGCATCTCCGGGGTGGCCACCAAGACCAGCTTCGCCACCTTCCTGCTCTACTCGGTCTTCCGCTCCGGGGTGCTGGGCGGCGACGCGGTCAACGCCAAGGCGCTGATCTTCAACGTCAAGGGTGAGGATCTGCTCTTCCTGGACCACCCCAACACCCGCCTCGACGAACCCACCCGCGCGGCGTACGCGAAGCTCGGGCTGAGCGCCGGCGCCTTCCCCGACGTGCGCGTCTACGCCCCGCCACGGGCGGGTGACGCCGCCGGCACGCCGGATGTGAGCAGCCGGCTCACCGGGGTGGATTCGTTCTACTGGACGCTCAGCGAGTTCTGCGCCGACCGCCTGCTGCCGTACGTCTTCGCCGACGCCGACGACGAACGCCAGCAGTACACGATGGTGGTCCACTCGGTGGCCGCGCACCTGGCCCGCTACGCCCAGCCCGCCGACGGCGGGGTGAGCATCGACGGGGTCCGGCTCGGCTCCTACGGCGATCTGGTCGACCACATCGTCGACCAGCTCAACGACGACGAGACCCGCTCCGACTGGGCGGGCAGCGCGGTCGGTCTGGGCACCGTCAACGCGTTCGCCCGGCGGTTGATCGGCAGCAAGAAGGACCTCGCCCGGCTGATCCGCGGCGACCTCGCCACCCGCCGCCCGCACTCGATCAACACCAGCGAGTCGGCGCAGGTCACGGTGGTCGACCTGCACAACCTGCCGGACCGCGCGCAGCGGTTCGTGGTCGGCGTGACGCTCAAGAGCGAGTTCGAGCGCAAGGAGAAGTCCGGCACCGCCAAGCCGCTGCTCTTCGTCGTCCTCGACGAGCTCAACAAGTACGCCCCCCGGGAGGGCTCCTCCCCCATCAAGGAGGTGCTGCTCGACATCGCCGAGCGGGGCCGCTCGCTCGGGGTGATCCTGATCGGCGCGCAGCAGACGGCGAGTGAGGTGGAGCGGCGGATCGTCACCAACTCGGCGATCCGGGTGGTCGGCCGGCTCGACCCAGCCGAGGCCTCCCGCCCGGAGTACGGCTTCCTCCCGCCCGCGCAGCGACAGCGGGCACTGCTGGCCAAGCCGGGCACCATGTTCGTCAACCAGCCGGACATCCCGGTGCCGCTCTGCCTGGAGTTCCCGTTCCCGGCCTGGGCCACCCGGGTCTCCGAGGCGGGGCGGGCACCATCGGAGACGCTGCGCTCGATCACCCAGTCCGCCGACCCGTTCGCCGTGGTGGGCTCCGGTGGCGGCAGCACCGACGACGACATCCCGTTCTAGGGAGGGCCGGCACAGGTGAGCGCGAGGAGTGAGCTTGCGAGCCCCGCAGTCGCGAACGGAAGGCCAGCACAGCCATGAAGATCCTGCACACCTCCGACTGGCACGTGGGAAAGGTGCTCAAGGGGCAGTCCCGGGCCGAGGAGCACACCGCCGTGCTGGCCGGGGTGATCGACATCGCCCGCGCCGAGCAGCCGGATCTGGTGATCGTCGCCGGCGACCTCTACGACACCGCCGCGCCCACCTCGGAGGCGACCCGCCTGGTCACCCGGGCGTTGACCGCGCTGCGTCGCACCGGCGCGGACGTGGTCGCGATCGGCGGCAACCACGACAACGGCCCGGCGCTGGACGCGCTGCGCCCCTGGGCGGACGCCGCCGGCATCACGCTGCGCGGTGGGGTGCGGGAAAATCCGGACGAGCACGTGATCGATGGCACCACCGCCGGCGGGGAGCGGTGGCAGCTGGCCGCGCTGCCGTTCCTGTCGCAGCGGTACGCGGTGCGCGCGCTGGAGATGTACGAGCTGACCGCCGCGGAGACCAACCAGACGTACGCCGACCACCTGGGCCGGGTGCTGGGCCGACTGACCGAGGGTTTCACCGAACCGGACCGGGTGCATCTGGTCACCGCGCACGTGACGGTGACCGGTGCGACCACCGGCGGCGGCGAGCGGGACGCGCACACCGTGCTGGGCTACGCCGTTCCGGCCACTGTCTTCCCGGCCACCGCGCACTACGTGGCGCTCGGCCACCTGCACCGGGCGCAGCGGGTCATCGGCCCCTGCCCGGTTCGCTACAGCGGCAGCCCGCTCGCGGTCGACTTCGGTGAGCAGGAAAATGTCCCCTCGGTGACGCTGGTCGAGGTGACCGCCAGCACCGCCGCCCGGGTGCGGGAGGTGCCGGTGACCGCGGCGAGCGCGCTGCGGACGGTGCGGGGCACCCTGGCCCAGCTCTCCGAGATCGAGGCACCGGACGCCTGGCTGCGGGTGTACGTGCGGGAGCAGCCCCGCGCCGGCCTGCGCGAGGAGGTCCAGGAGCTGCTCCCCCGGGCGCTGGAGATCCGGATCGACCCGGAACTGTTGGCCGCTGCGGGCAGCGGTGCCCGCATCGCACAGCGCTCGGGGCGTTCCCCCCGGGAGTTGTTCGCCGACTACCTGGACAGCCGGGGCCACGCCGACGACGGCGTCCGGGAGCTCTTCGACGAAATCTTCGAGGAGGTCGATCACTGATGCGTCCGATGCGGTTGGACATGGCCGGGTTCACGGTCTTCCGGGACGACACCACCGTCGACTTCACCGACGCCGACTTCTTCGCCCTGATCGGCCCGACCGGTTCGGGTAAGTCCACCGTGCTGGACGCCATCTGCTTCGCCCTCTACGGCATGGTTCCCCGCTGGGGCGGCGCCCGGGGCTTGGCGAACGCGCTCGCGCCGTCGGCGACCGAGGCCCGGGTGCGGTTGGTGTTCGAGTCCGGCGGGGCCCGCTACGTGGCCACCCGGGTGGTACGCCGGGACGGCCGGGGCAACGTGAAGACCGCGAACGCCGGGTTGCAGCTGATGCCGGCCGGCTTCGACGTGACCAAACTGGACACCGGGTTGAGCCCGGACGACCTCGGTGAGGTGGTGGCTGGCACTCCCGCCGAGATGGAGCAGGCGGTGCTGGAGGCGGTCGGGCTGCCGTACGAGCAGTTCACCAGCTGTGTGGTGCTGCCGCAGGGGCAGTTCGCCGACTTCCTGCACGCCAAGCCGGCGACGCGACAGCAGATCCTGGTCAACCTGCTCGGCCTCGGCGTTTACGAGGACGTGCAGAAGAAGGCGACCGCGCGAGCTGCGCAGGCGGAGGCCCGGCTCGAAGCGGTCGACCAGGTGCTCGCCGGGCTCACCGGCGTGGACGACGAGGCGCTGGCCGAGGCCGACTCCCGGGTCGACCGGATGGCCGAGCTGGCCACCGCGGTGACCGCCGCCGTGCCGGAGCTGGCGGCGGCCCGGGCCACCGCGCGGGAGGCGGCGGCGGCGCTGACCGCCCTCGACGACGAGCTGACCGTGCTGACCGGGGTGCGGTCGCCGGGCGGGGTGACCGAGGTGGCCCGCGCGGTGACCGCTGCGCGCGCCGAGGCCGAGGCAGCGGCGGGCGGGGTGTCGCTGGCCGAGGAGCGGGAGGAGAAGCTGCGCGGCGAGCTGGCCGGCGCCGGGGACGAAAGCGCGGTGCGACTGCTGCTGCGGGCGTACGACGATCGGGACCGGCTGTCCGGCGAGGCCGACACGGTCCGGGCGACGGTGAGCGCGGCGAACGACGAGCACGCCGCGGCGATGGCCGCGCTGACCGCAGCCCGCGCGGCTGCCGAGCGGGCCGACGCCGAGCTGGAGGCGGCCTTCCGGGCGCACGAGGAGGCGAAGGCCACCGACCTGGCGGTCAGCCTGCGCGTGCACCTGCACGCCGGCGCGGCCTGCCCGGTGTGCGAACAGCCGGTGGCCGAGGTGCCGGCGGTGCCGGCCGATTCGGCGGTGGCGTCCGCGACGGCGGCGGGCAAGGCGGCGCGGGCCGCGACCAAGGCCGCGCAAACGACCGTGCAGCAGCGGGACGCGGCGGCGCGTGACCTGGAGCGGCTGCTGGTGCAGGCGCGGGCCCGGCAGGAACAGGTGGAAGCCCGGCTGGCCGAGCTGGACGGGCAGCTCACCGACGCGGCCGAGCCGGCCGTGCTGCGCCGGGAGTTGGCCGAGCACGCCCGGTTGCGGCGCGCGCTGGAGGAGGCGGCGACCGCGGTCCGGGCCGGCCGCGAGGCCGCTCGCCAGGCCCGGGCCGGGGTGGACGCCGCCGAGGAGCGGCTGCGGGCGGCGTGGCGGGCCTTCGACACGGCCCGGGACGGGCTGGCCCGGTTCGGCCCGCCCGCGACCGATCGGGACGATGTGGCCGCCGCGTGGGCGGCGCTGACCGGCTGGGCGACGACCGAGGCGGACCGCCGCCGCGCCGACCGGGCCGGCCGTGCCGTCGCCGTCGCCGAGGCCGAGTCGGTGGCCGACTCGGTGCAGCGGCGTATCGCCGGCATCTTCGCGGCCGCCGAGGTGCCGGTCGGTGAGGATCCGGTGCACGCCGCGACCGTGGCGGTGGAGCGGGCCGACGCCGAGCGGCGGCGGCTGCGGGAGCGCCGCGAGCAGGCCGGGACGCTACGCGATCAGCGGGCCGGGCACGAGCGGGAGGCCCAGGTGGCGCGGGCGCTCGCCGGGCATCTGCGGGCCAACAACTTCGAGCGGTGGTTGCTGGCCGAGGCGTTGGACCTGCTGGTCGACGGTGCGTCGGGGATTCTGCGGGAGCTCTCCTCCGGGCAGTACGAGCTGGTGCACGACAAGGGCGAGTTCTTCGTGGTCGACCACCACGACGCGGGGCTGCGCCGGGGCGTGCGCACCCTCTCCGGCGGTGAGACGTTCCAGGCGTCGCTGGCGTTGGCCTTGGCGCTCTCCGAGCAGTTGGCCGGGATGTCGACCACGGCGGCGAGCCTGGAGTCGATCGTCCTGGACGAGGGCTTCGGCACGCTGGACGCGGCCACCCTGGACACGGTGGCCGCCACCCTGGAAAACCTGGCCGCCCGGGGCGACCGCATGGTCGGCGTGGTCACCCATGTGCCGGCGTTGGCCGAGCGGATCCCGGTCCGCTTCGAGGTACGCAAGGATGCCCGTTCGGCTCGCGTGGAACGGACGGGCCGGTGATGCCGAGGAGCGACGCCACGTTCTTCGTCGACTCGTGGGATCCGGCGTACGGGGCGTCGTTCGAGGCGTCCGCCGCCGGGCCGGCCGCGCAGAGCAGCGCGCAGGTCGACGCGGACGCGGAGCTGCCCGCCGTGGACTGGCGGGCGATCGGGGTACGCCCGGGGGTGCGGGCACCCGACGTGGTGCTGCTGGTCGACGGGGTTCGCCGGATCGACGCGAGCATCTGGACGGCCGAGACCGACGGCGGGTCGTTCCCCGGGTTGGCCGCCTCGTACGCGGCCGGGGTGGTCCGGTGCGACCTGGGCCGGGGGGCGGCGCAGCTGGCCGGCGCCCGGGTTGGCCGGGGTCTGTTCACCGCGAGCCCGTCGGCGCAGGACGTGGTGGCGGGCGCGATCCGTTACTCGGTGCACCGGGTGGGGGGCACCGGCGAGCTGGCGAAGCTGCCGGCCGCCGTGCAGGGCCCGCTGACCGCGCTGGAGGTGGCGGTGTCCGACGCCGCCCGGGTCGACGGTGACCTGCTGGTGGTGGACGGCCCGTTGCGCAGTCGCCGGCAGTTGCCGCGCACGCTCGGCTACATCAAGACCCAGCACAGCCAGTACCTCGATGCCCGGCTGACCGCCGTGGTGACCGGCATGGCGTCGGGTGAGCGCTCCCCGGTGTTCCGGCTCGGCACCGCCTGGGGTGGCTGGTCGTGGTATCTGCGGCTGCCGGTGGCGATCGGCGCGCCGTGGGCGGGCATCGTCCGGGTGGAGTGCTCCGCCGACCTGCCCGTCGAGGCGGCGATCGAGCTGGCCGACCTGTCGCTGGTCACCCTGCCCCGCTTCGCCTCCACCCCGTACAAGGATCCGCGGGCCCCACAGAATCTGATCCCGATCGCCGGCCTGGAGCGCCGACTGCGCGCCCTGCTGGGTGATTCCCGGCTGCTGCACCGCGCGTTGACCGCTGCGGCCCGCGCCGCCAGGTGAACGCGGATACTGGTCACGATGGGACGTAAACGGGCGGGCGACCGGGTGGTCGAGCAGGTGGACACCGGGCAGGCCGAACTCGTTCCGGACCCGGACCGGGCCGGCTCGTGGACGCTGCTGCTGGACGGCGCGCCGCAGTCGCACGTCGACCTGACCGACCCCACCCACCTGGAATTCGAGTACGTGCGGCGGCTGGCCGCCGCGGTGGACCTGATCGCACCGGCCGGTGAGCCGCTGCGGGTGCTGCATCTGGGCGGCGGCGCCCTGACCCTGCCCCGGTACGTGTCCGCCACCCGCCCCGGCTCCACGCAGCGGGTGTCCGAGGTGGACGGTGCTTTGGTGGAGCTGGTTCGCCGGGCGCTGCCCTGGCCGGCCGACGCCCGGCTGCGGGTCCGCGTCGAGGATGCGCGCGCCGTGCTGACCTCGACCCGGGACGCCAGCTACGACGTGGTGGTCGCCGACGTGTTCGCCGGTGCCCGCACCCCGGCCCACCTCACCTCGGTGGAGTACGCGGCCGAGGTGGCCCGGGTGCTCCGCCCCACGGGCTGGTATCTGGCGAACCTGGCTGACGGCCCGCCGCTGCGGCACGCCCGTGGGCAGGTCGCCACGGTCCGCTCGGTGCTGCCGCAGGCCTGTCTTGTCGGGGACGCGGCGGTGCTGCGCGGCCGCCGGTACGGCAACCTGGTGCTGGTCGCCGGGCGGGTCACACCGCCGGTGCCGGAGCTGACGCGGCGCGCTGCCGGCGACTGGTTCCCCGGCCGGGTGGTGGCCGGCGACGAGCTGGACCGCTTCACCAGCGGCTCGCAGGTGGTCCGGGACGCCGACGCCACCGGCTCCGATCCGCCACCGCCGGGTCTGTTCTCCGTACGCCGCTGACCGTCCATCCGACGGCGGTGCGGAACTTTTTTCGCCGTTTGTTGATCCGCTCGGGGCGGTGTTGCGTACCACCGGGCGGCCCACCTCGTGGGCCGGCGTTGGTCACGGACACTCCGGAGGTCTGCATGCATGCGTTGGCGGCCGGTTGGCATGGCGACGCGGTACGCGCGGACTGGTTGTCGGCGCGGTCCTCGTCGCGGCCGACCTCGTCTGCCCGGGGGGTCGACGCGCGCCCGACGTCTCGCCAGAATGATCCGGTGACGCCGCGACCGGCGCCCGGGCGCCATCAGGCGACGTCAACCGAGGCGAGCCACTCCGACCAGTTGATCCGGCTGCTCTACGCCGAGCACGCCGGCCCATTGCTGATGTTCGTCATGCGCCTCACCGGGGGGGACCGGCAGCGTGCGGAGGACATCGTCCAGGAGACACTGCTGCGGGCCTGGCGCAACGCGCACCGCCTCGGCGTGCAGGGGCAGGGTTCGTTGCGGCCGTGGCTGGTCACGGTGGCCCGCCGGATCGCCATCGACGAGCACCGCAGCCAGGAGGCCCGACCGCCGGAGACGTACGACCGGGATCTCACCGCCTTCGCTGAGGCGGACAGCACCGACCGGGTGCTGCGCACCATGACGGTGGCGGACGCGCTGCGTACGCTCAGTCAGTCGCACCGGGAGATCCTGATCTCGACGTACTTCCGGGGGCGGACGGTGCCGGAGGCCGCCGAGGAGTTGGGGCTCCCACTCGGCACCGCCAAGTCGAGGGTCTACTACGCGCTGCGCGCGCTGCGCACGGCTCTACAGGAGCGGGGGGTGACAGAATGAGCCGGCCAGACCATATGGACGTCGCGGCGTACGCGCTCGGCGTGCTCGACGAGCAGGACAATGAGCGGTTCGAGGAGCATCTCGCCACCTGCTGGGCGTGTGCGGCCGAACTGGAGACGATGGTGCCGGTGGTCGGGCTGCTCTCCGACATCGACGGCGAGACGATGATGGCGCTGGAGCAGACCGCGACCGACCCGGCGTTGCTGGACCGGACGCTGGGCGCGGTGCGGGCCGACCGGCGGCGTACCCGATTTCGTCAGATGCTCGCGACCGCCGCCGCGGTGGTGGTCTTCGGCGGTCTGACCGGGTACGGCTTCGTCAGCGTCACCGGCAACGAACAGCCGCCGGGGGTGCTCGCCGATTCGACGCCGAGCGCACCGAGCGACCCGGCGACGAGCGGGCCGACGGCCCCGCCGAGCGGCCCGGGTGTCGGCGGCACCGAGGAGGAGGGCGACCAGGTCGAGGCCACCGACCCGACCACCGGTGTGCAGACCACCATGTTCCTGGTGACCCGGGATTACGGCACCCGGATCAATCTCAGCCTCCGGAAGTTGCCCGGCCCACGCACCTGCCGTCTGGTGGTGGTGCGCAAGAACGCCAGCACCGAGGTGATTTCGACCTGGTCGGTGCCGGAGGGTGGCTACGGCACCAACAACAGACCTCAGGGTCTCGAGTTGAGTGCCTCGACGTCAGCCCTGGTGAGTGACATCAAGCAACTCCAGGTGCAGTCGGTGGATGCCAACGGTGTGGCGAGTCCGCTGGTCACCGTGCCTATGTAGTCCTCACGTACCGCATCGGCGCCGGCCATTGTGACAATGGCCGGCGCCGATCTGTCGTTCCGGGACGTGTCCCGTGCTGGGGCGTACGCATGGGCACCCGAATCGGTTCAATCAATCCGCGTGAAATTGACCACTGTTAACGCTTCAACCTTGACAGCCCGCCCGCCGTACCTATGGGTGGACTACCAAGAATGAGGAGGGCACGTGGCAAAGATGAAGCGGACCGTCATCGTCGCGAGCGCGATGGTCGCACTAACGGCCTGCGCTCCCGCAGGTTACGACGGGGCGAACTCGAGCGCGGTTGAGCCGGTCGCCGTCGCCGCGGCCGAGCCCAGCGCGACGGTTGAAGCCGAGGCCTCGGCGTCCGCGGAGGCGCCGGCCGCCGACGCGCCGCCCGCGAACGTCGACCTGACCGAGCAGTTGGTCGGCAAGAATGTCGCCCGGATGGGCAAGGTGATCACCGACCAGGACGGCTGGATCCTGTACCGCTTCGACAAGGACACCGCCGACCCGCCCGCGTCGAACTGCGTCGACAAGTGCGCCCAGGTGTGGCCCCCGGCGCTGACCGACGGCAACCCGCAGCTCACCGGCGTCTCCGACGACAAGGTCAGCAGCGTGACCCGCCAGGATGGCACCCGTCAGCTCACCGTCGGCGGCTGGCCGGTGTACCGCTACATCGGCGACAAGAAGCCCGGCCAGTGGAAGGGCCAGGCTGTTGGTGGCACCTGGTTCGTGGTCCAGCCGGACGGCAAGAAGAACCTCAGCTGCCTGCCCACCTCCACGCCCAAGGCGGTCGCGCCGCCGGCGGACAGCGGGACGAACGACGCTGGAGGATCGGGCTACTCGTACTGAGCCCCGCTCGTCACGAAGGCACGGTGGTCGGTCGCAGCCGGGGAGGGCGCGGCCGGCCATCGTCGTGCGCGGGGCCGGTCAGGTTCGTTCCCACGGGCTCGGCACCGGGAAGTATGTCTCCAGGAACGGGGTGAGCAGCGCCAACTGGGCGGCGAGGTCCTCCTCGACGGAGAACGCGTCATTGAGGCAGAACACCTGCCGGTCCCGGCGCGCCAGCAGATGAGCCAACCGGGCGGGCGTGTCCGGGTGGGACAACTCGGCGATGGTGTACAGCATGTTCCCCGGCACCGCGCGACCGGTCTGGAACGCGTAGTAGTGGTGCAGCGACGAGGCGACCGACAGGTCGTCCAGGCTGCGGAACTGACTGGCGGCGGTCCGGCGGTACTGCTCCGGGAACGTCTGCTCGATCTCCTGGAGGACGCTACGCCGCAACGCGTGCGGCATGTGCTTCATCTTCTGGGTCAGCACCGTGCCGAACCGCTCCGCGATCAACGCCCGGTTGTTCTTCCCGGCCGCCGACGACGGGATGTCCCCGGCGGTGGGCGGGCCCGGCGGTACCAGCGCCGGCGAGGGGAAGAACCGCGAGATGCCGTTGGCCAGGAAGAAGTCCTGGGGCAGCACCTCGGTGCCGAGGAAGACGTCGTCGTTGAAGTACAGGAAGTGCTCGGAGAGCCCGTCGATGTGGTGCAGTTGACTCTCGATGGCATGCGAGTTGTAGGTCGGCAGCACCGTCGGGTCAGAGAAGATCTCCCGGTGGCTGACCACCCGCAGCCCGGGCGCCGACGGGTCCAGCCAGGCCGGCACCTGGTCGTCGGTCACCAGGTAGATGTGGCGCACCCAGGGCGCGAACAGGTGCAGCGACCGTAGCGAGTAGCGCAGCTCGTCGCGGCTGAGGAACCGGGCCGCGTTCGCCGCCTCGGCGTGGTACGGCACCCCGGCCACCTCGGCCCGTCGGCGCAGCCAGGCCGGATCGGCGCCGTCGACCCAGGTGTAGACCACGTCGACCGGGAACGGCACATCGACCGGGCGAGGCTCGGCGAACTCCGGACGAGTCCACGCGGTCGCCGGGGCGGTCGGGGGTGCCAGGCCGGTGAACCGCGACTCCGGTACGAGGACCATCGGCGCCGACGCCGCCACCTGTTCGGCGACGGGGTTGGGCCGCGGTGCGACGAATATGTCGCCCGCACGGGTCCAGAACTCGACGTCGCACCCGTACACCTGCCCCAGCACCAGCCGGCGCCGGGGATCTGTCCAGTACCAGGTCAGCCGGAGCACCGGAGCGTCCCCCAGGCGGTCCCAGGTCTTCGGTTCGAACCCGGCAGCTGGCTGCCCGGTACCGCCGGGCACCGAGACGTAACCGGGAACCCGGCCGCAGGCAGCGGCGAGCGCGGCGTACGCCCGGGCACGGTCCTCGGCGTCGACGGCGACCACCGACGAACGGTGGGCCTCGCCCCGTACCCGGAAGTGGGGTACCCCGGCCTCGTCGAGCGCCCCCGTCACCGTCCGCAGATTTTCCAGCCGCGTTCGCAGGGGTGTGACGGACACGGCGATCCGGGCCACCCGGGGCCCTCGGTCGGCGGTGACGACCACCCGGTCCGCGCCGGCCACCAACTGCGGTTGGCGGCGGGCCAGCCGTTCGCCCCGGCGCTCGGAGAGATGGCCGTCCCGCGCGGCACGGGCGACCCACTGCTTCAACTGGTGCCGGGCCCGGGGGCTCACCTTCGTCGCGATGGCACGCCGGGTCTGCGGGCTCAGCACCCGGCGGTAGACCTCCACCAGCCCGGAGGGCTCGGCCAGCGCCCGGGGAGGCTCCCCCGGCGTGTGCTTCGGACCGGTCACCGCTGCGGACCGGGCAATGCCGCGATGGCGGCGGCCACCCGCTGGGAGTTGTTCCGGTCCTGGGCGACGAAGAAGTTCGCCGCCCGCTGGGAATACTCGTCCTCACGGACGCACCCGTTCTCCAGGTACCGGATGATCGCGTCCACGGTCTCCGCCGCGGTCTCGCAGACCGGACCGAACCCGTCCTCCCCGTGCTCGAAGTAACCCTTCTTGTAGCCGCCGATGGTCCAGAACTCCTCCGCGTCGAACTGGGCGTAGATCAGCGGAGTGCCGAGGTACGCGACGTCGCAGGCCGTCGAGGAGTAGTCGGTGATGAACAGGTCGCACTGGCGCAGCGCGTCCTGCACCGTCCGGCTGCTCTGGTCCGCCATCGCGAAGCAGTCGTCGGTCGGCACGAGGCCGGCCAGCAGCGAGCGCATCTCGTAGTGCGGCAGGAGTTCCAGCGTGTACCCGTGCTGACGCAGTGCCTGCCGCAGGCGCTCGCTGCCGAACAGCTCGGCGAGGAACACCTGGTAGGCCGAGCCCTCGAAGGCGATGCGGGGCCGGGCCTTCTTGTCGTACGACGGGGTGACGAGGTAGGTGCGCCAGGTCGGCATGAACAGGATTCGACGTCCACCCCGGTCGGGGGTCAGTGCGTCGAAGCGGGGCAGGCCCGTGTTCGCCACCATGTCGCCGTAGTCGAGGTCCTTCGACACGTACTCCGCTTCCCGGTCGGCCGAGGTCACGAAGAGGTCGAAGGAGGCCCGGCCGCGGTGTACGCCGGCGCTGACGTCCTTCTCGATGACCCCGTGGTCAAGGAAGACCCGGGTGGGGGCGATCCGCCAGTTGAGGTGCTTGAGGAAGGGTGAACGGTCCCAACCGGCCGGCAACATGTAGGAGTCGATGTCGTACGAGTTGATCAGCTTGGTGGCGTGCAGCATCAAGAACTTGTGCCGGAACGAGCCGTGGGTCACCACGTTGCCCAGCTCCTGCACCCGGTGACGGTCCGGGCTGCCCTTCGCCAGCAGGTAGTACACGTTGCGCCGGCGCTCCACCTTCCGCAGGTGGCGGAACAGGTGCGAGGAGTTGTCCTGGGCGGTGTCGGTGCGCTCACCGACCAGCCACACGTCGCGCCGACCCATCAGCGGAGCGGTGAGCGCGCGCAGCAGCCGCTGCTTCCAGAACGGGCCCCGGGCGGCGATGTGCCGCAGGTCCTTGCGCAGCATCATCCGCCGCCACCCGCGTTGCCCGGCGACCCCACCCTGCCGCCGCACCAGCAGCTCGGCGTTCTCCCGGCCACTGAACGTGGGCAGGATTCGGGTGTCGCCGGCCAGCTTCATCGTGGCGTCCCGCAGGAAGGCCGCCGAGATCAGGCAGTGCCGGGACGCCTGCCCGGTCTCGGTCATGAACACCAGCCGCAGCGCGTGCTGCCCGGCACGGAGTTTGCTCACCGGAAGTTCGGCCGAGAAGCCGCTCCACTCCCGGTCCTCGTCTCCGGCCTTGAGGTCAACCCGCCGATCGGCCGTGACCGGCATGGTCAGGTTGCTGCCCCGCACCCGCAGCGCGAGGGGGGTGTCCAGCGGAGCACGCATCGGCAGGCCGTTGACCACCATGTGCCCGGAGATCTTGAGCGTCTCTCCCGACTGCGAGAGCCGGACCTGCTCGAGCCGCGCCCCGACGGCGGTGACCTTGGTCAGCGGCAGCATCGACGGCGTGACCGGGTAGTCCAGGTGCAGGTCACCGCCGCAGGCGACGACCCCCCGGAGCCGCTGCCAGGGACGTGCGAACAACTCGAAGTCATACGACTTGAACGCCAGGTACGGGACCCGGTGCCGGGTGTCGATTGTCCAGCGGGCGATGAAGGACGGGTCGATGTCGTGATAGATCCGCGTGCACTTGTCGAAGATCTTCCACAGATCGGTGTCGGAGAAGATGGTGTGCGCGCGCATGGCGAAGCCCTGGTAGCTGCGGACGAGCCACCGCTCGAGCACCTCACGCCGGAACACGTCCAGGTCGGGTCGCAGGTTGGCGAGGGTCTCGCACAACTCCAGGTGATCCCAGAAGTTCTGCTCCCGGACGAAGAGGTTGTCCATGATGGAGCTGCTGACCGCGCGCTTGCGGTACTGGTAGACCACCGTGTCGACCAGGGCGATGCGCTCCGCCTTGAGCAGCATCGGGATGGCCAGGAACGCGTCCTCGAAGTGGACACCCTCACGGAACCGCAGGCCGTGCTGGCGCAGCTGCGCCAGGTCGTACAGCTTGTGACAGGGGCCCGCGTCGAAAATCAGATCCGGTGCGTCGACGACGGTCTCCAGCAGCCGGTCGCCCTTGCCGAATGGCTTCTTCCACAGGAACGGGGTCGGCTTCGGGAAGGTGTCCATGTCGCCGACGGCGATGCTCGCCTTGTGGGTCACGATCGCCTTGAGCAGCACCTCGATGGCGCGCGGCGGCAGCAGGTCGTCGGAGTCGACGAACGCCACGTACGGGGTGTCGGCCATGTCGAGAGCCAGGTTGCGAGCCGCCCCCGGCCCGCTGTTCTCCTGCTGCAGGGCGGTCGCGTTCGGGTGCTCCGCCGCGAACTGCTTGGCCAGTAGGTCGGAGCCGTCGGTGCTGCCGTCGTCGACCAGGATGACGCGACACTGGGCGAAGACGGTCTGCGCCGCGATCGACTCCAGTGTCTCGGGCAGGTAATCCTCGACGTTGTAGACCGGGACGATGATCGTGACCTGCGGGGCGGGGTCTACCACTCTGTACTCCACTGGAAGGGTTTTGGGGAACGCGGGGGGAACATCAGCTGGCTGGGCTGCCGCTGTTTCACTCGTCGCGCCGCAGCAGGACGGCCTTGAAGTCGGTGACCGTGTTGAGCATGTTGTTCGGCATGGTCGGCGCGTCGATCGGAGCGCCCCGACGGGCCTCCCGCATCGGCCGGTACGACCGCCGCCACAGCTCGCTGGCACCCACACCCCGCCGCTCCGCCACCACGTCGTCCGGCAGCTCGAACGGGGCGGGGAAGGGCAGGTAGCGCGGCAGGAAGGCGGCCAGCATCTTTTCCTGCTCTTCGAACGACCGAGGGTCGGAATCGGTGTCGTTGAGGCAGAAGACGTCGCGGTGCCGGCGGGCCAGCAGCTCGGTCAGCCGGGCGGGGGTCGACGGGTGACCCAGGTCGGCGTACTCGTACTCGATGTCGCCGGGGACGGCCTGGGCGGTGAGGAACGCCCAGTACTGGTGCAGTGACGACGGGATGGACAGGTCGCCGTGGTGACGGAACCGGTGCCGCGCGGTGGCCATCACCTCCTCCGGCAACGTGCCCTCGATCTGCTGCATGATGCTGCGTCGCAGCGCGAACGGGGTGTGCTTCATCTTCTGCGTGATGGTCACGCCGAACTGCCGCTGGATGTGCTGACGGTTGTTCTTACCGGCGGCTTTCACCGGCGGATCCTCCGGCTTCGCCTCGCCCAGGCCGAACTGCGCGGGTGAGGGGAAGAACTTCGCGATCCCGTTGGCGTGGAAGAAGTGGTTCGGCAGCAGCGGACGCCCGAGGAACACGTCGTCATTGAGGTAGAGGAAGTGTTCGGCCAGACCATCGATACGGTGCAGCCGGGACTCGATGGCGTGCGAGTTGAACGACGACCGGCCGCCGAGGTCGGCGAAGAGCTCGGCATGCGAGATGATCGTGATCATCGGATGGCTCGGGTCGAGCCAGCTCGGCAGCTGACTGTCGGTGATCAGGAAGATCCGCCGCAGCCAGGGCGCGAAGCTGTGCAGCGACCGCATCGAATACCGCAGCTCGTCGCGGTTGTGGTAGCGCGAGGAGTTCGCCGCGACCGCGTGCAGCGGGCCGTCGGGGGCACCGAGCGCCGTCGACTTCCGCTTCAACCATTGCGGGTCGGAGCCGTCCACCCAGGTGTAGACGGCATCGATCGGGAAGCCAATGCGGTCCGGTGCCCGGACCGCCAGGTCCCGGCGGGTGCCGTAGGTGTGGTCGTCGGCCTCGGGCACGAAGTGGCTCATCAGTGCTGCGGCCACCCGGACCGGCTGCGCCCGGGCAGGCGCCTCGTCGACGACCCCGTTGCGTCGAGGCGCGCGAACCATGTCCCCGCGACGGCTCCAGAACTCGATCTCGCAGGCGAACTTGGCGCCGAGGACCACATTGGCCCGGGCGTCGGTCACCGGGAAGCAGACCTGGAACACCTCGGTCGGGGTGGCGTCCGGCTGGTCCCGACCGGGCTGAACCTGCACCACCCGGACGTGGGCGCCCGACAGCGCCGGAGCGGAGCTGATCAGGCGTTGCACCGCCGGGCGTTGGTCGTCGAGGACTGCGACTGTGCTGCGCAGATGGTCATCGTTGCGGATGCAGTGATATTCGATGCCGGCCGCGCGCAGCGCGGTGGTGACGGCGGTGAGGTTGCGGTGCCACTGCTCCAACGGCGTAGCCGTGGCGACCACCTCAGCCCGGGTTCGGACGCCACCGTCGGGCACGCTCACCCGGGCACCCAGGGGATGCACGGTGTCGCCGCCGCGTGGTCGGGAGAGCGTCTGCACCACGCCGATCCGCCGGTGCGCGGGCAGCAGAGCCAGGAGGCGCCGCCGTGCCGGCGACGGCAGAAGTCGGTAGATCTTCAGGGCGATCATGCGCTGGGCCGTCCGCTCGGGACTGCCACCTCATCGGCGGCCACCCGTCAGCCCTGCTGCTGGGTAGCGGCGTGAAACCCCACTCGCGATGATTCGACACACACTCGTGCAGCCATCACTGCATGCCTTTCCACAGATCCCCCGTTGGCACTGCATGGCGATCTGCACCGACCGCACGCAGCGCTGTGGCCGCTGTCGGTGGACACCGATCTCCGGGCCGGACCGCGTTCTCCCGCGAGCGGGGAAGATGGTGGCCGCCGCAGGTGACCCGGGGCAGTGCATTTACCTGCAGGACATCAAACAACCACACGATCGATACCTGGCCCACAGCGGAAGGTGGCATAAGGACGTTCTGCGCCGATTAGCCCGAAGAATCCTGGCCATTCGGGTGGTTAACGACGCCGATATGGTTAGCCGAACGTATCCTCACGATTCTCCCCAACGGGCTGCGGGACCGGTACGGCGGTCACTGAGGCAGCACCGTGGCCTGGCAGAGTAACGGGGTGACCGAGACCGAACCCGCCGCGACCAGGGTGCTGCACCCGCCGGTCGGCTACCGGCTGGCCGCATCGGTCCGCGCGCTCACCTTCAGCCCGTACGACCCGTGCGCGCGCATCGCCGCCGGCACCTTCTGGTGGGCCGCTCGCACCCCGGACGGGCCAGCCACTCTCGCGCTGCGCCCCGCAGGCGGCGAGTTGCTCGCGGAGGGCTACGGGCCCGGCGCCGAGCACGTCCTGGACCGCGCCGACGCGATCGCCGGGCTGCGTGACGACCAGACCGGCTTCGCCGAGCTGGCCGCGGCGCACCCGCTGGTCGCCCGACTGGCCCGGGAGCACCGGGGGCTGCGGATGCCCACGACCGGGCAGGTCTTCCCCCGGCTGCTGCGCGCGGTCTTCGAGCAGAAGGTCACCGGCAAGGAGGCGTACCGGGCGTACGCGGCGACCGTGCGGCACTTCCGCGAGCCGGCACCCGGCCCCCTGCAACCGCTGCTCCTGCCGCCCGAGGCCGCCGCGGTGGCCGTCACCCCGTACTGGGTGTTCCACCCGTTCGGGGTCGAGCAACGCCGCGCCGACACGCTGCGTCGCGCCGCGGCGCTCGCCGACCGGTTGGAGCTCAGCGCCGACGCCACCGAGGCCACCCGCCGGCTGACCGCCATCCCCGGCATCGGCCCGTGGACGGCCGCCGAGGTGGTGCGGATCGCCTACGGCGACGCGGACGCGGTCAGCGTCGGCGACTACCACATTCCGAACACGGTGGCCTGGGCACTCGCGGGCGAGCCGAGGGGCGACGACGCCCGGATGCTGGCCCTGCTGGAGCCGTTCCGGGGTCACCGGGGTCGGGTCTGCCTGCTGCTGGAGGCCGCCGGCCTCCGAGCGCCGAAATACGGCCCGCGCGCCCCGATCCGCTCGTTCGCCCGATTCTGACCACCGCGGTCAGCGTCCGGCGCACAGCCGGCGCAGAGTGCGGCCGAGCCACCACGCGTAGGTGTGCTGAACGGCCCGGACCGCCGGGCCGCCGGCACGGGTGAACCAGCGGTCCGGGAGGCTGAACGCGCGTACCTCGAACCAGACCGCGCCGCCGTCGTCACGGCCGACCACGAACGCCTCCTCGCCCCGCTCCGGGTGCCCCGGCAGGGTGCCGTAGCCGAAGCCGGCGAGGGTGGGCGAATCCGCACTCCAGATCACCCGGCAGGGCCCCCAGACGCGGACCGGACCGACGCCCAGGCCGGCGGTCACCAGCACGCCCTCGGTGGCCCGTGGAGCGTCGGTGCGCATCCGGACACCGGCGGCGCGGTGCAGCCGCCAGCTCAGCACCGCCTCGGCCGCGGTCTCGAAGCAGCCCGCTGGCATCGGGTACCGGTGGCGCAGGTGGTGGTATCCGCCGGGCAGCGGCCCCTGCCGGGTCGACCCCACCTCCGGGTACGTCAGCTCGGCCACCGTTCCCCCTCGACCTCGGCTGGACACGCGCCAGGGTACGGCCGACAGGGCCGGGCCGCGTGTCGGTGCCGGCGACGGCTGGGGCGTCAGCCCCGCTCGCTCCGACGCTTGAGGCCCTCGGCCTCAAGGCGAAGATAGCGGCGGAGCAGGCCGCCGTAGAGCCAGCCGATCAGACCGGCCAGCGGCCCGGACTGGCTCATTGCCAGCTCGACGCGGGTACGGCCGTCGGGCAGCGGCAGCAGTCGGTGCTCTGCCGTGGTCCGCACGCCCGGGGTCTCGGAGACCCAGACGAATTCCCGCTGCGCGGTCAGCTCGGTGACCCGCCACACCGCCGGCCGCAGTTTCGGCTGGGTCAACCGGGCGGTCGCGCCGACGGCGAAGGGCCCCTGCTCCCCCCGTTCGGCGCGGGATACCGAGGTCGTCCACTCCGGCCAGCGCTGCACGTCGATCAGCACCGCCCAGACCCGCTCAGCGTCGGCGGCGATCTCCGTGACGTCTTCGAACCGCATCGCGTCCCCTCCCCGGCGGTGCCGTCCGGCACCGCCACGGGTGCGGACGAGGCCGCCAGGTGGATCGTGACACCGGTGCGCAACCCCGGTGGGATCAGGCGGCTTCGCGCAGGTCGGCCAGGCTCAATGGGGTACGCCTGCGCAGCAGCTCCTCCAGCTCCGGCACCGAGCCGACCTCGCCGAGCACGTTCCGGCCGCCGCCGAACCGCTCCGGGTAACGGCGGGTCAGCCGGTAGCGGTAGCGGCCCCGAATGAGCTCGACGCTCACCCGCCACCGCCCGCAGCAGTCACAGACCCACTCGGACACCTCGCGAAAGTAGCTCTGACCTGCGGTTATCCGATTCGCCCGGTCGGGACGAGCGGCGCGCGGCAGGACACGCCACCTCGGCACCCACGGTGATCTGCCTCACGACTGTCGGCACCGTCTGATTGACTGGTCGCCGTGGACCTGCCGATCAACCCGCCGGTCGAGCCGATGCTGGCCAAGAGCGTTCCCAAGCTGCCCACCACGCCGGGGGTGACCTACGAGCCCAAGTGGGACGGGTTCCGGTGCATCGTGTTCCGCGACGGCGACGAGGTTGAGTTGTCCAGTCGGGGCGGCAAGTCGATGACCCGCTACTTCCCCGAGGTGGTCGAGCAGGCCCGCCGGCAGTTGCCCGAGCGGTGCGCGGTCGACGGTGAGCTGATCGTCATCCGGCGCGACGGGCCGAGCGGCCAGCCCCGGTTGGATTTCGAGCTGCTGGCCCAGCGCGTCCACCCGGCCGCGTCCCGGGTGAAGATGCTGTCCGAGACCACACCGGCCGATTTCGTCGCCTTCGACCTGCTGGCCATCGGCGACGAGGCGCTGCTCGACCAGCCCTACCCGCGCCGCCGGGAGCGGTTGGTCGAGGCGCTGGCCGGGGTGCGCCCGCCGGTGCACGTCACCCAGGTCACCACCGATCCGGACACCGCGCGCCGTTGGTTCGACGTCTTTGAGGGCGCCGGGCTGGACGGGCTGATCGTGAAGCCGGCTGACCTGCCGTACGAGCCGGGCAAACGGCTGATGTTCAAGGTCAAGCACTCCCGCACCGCGGACGCGGTGGTGGCCGGCTTCCGCTGGCACAAATCTGGTCCGGTGGTGGGCTCGTTGCTGCTCGGCCTGTATGACGACGCCGGGGTCCTGCACCACGTGGGGGTGAGCGCGTCGTTCAGCATGGCCCGCCGTGCCGAGTTGCTCGACGAGCTGGCGCCCTACCGGGACACCGGCGGCGAGCACCCGTGGGTGCATGGCGACCACGAGCGCGGCCAACGCATCCCGGGCGGGGTGAGCCGGTGGACCGGCACGAAGAACCTGGAGTGGGAGCCGGTGCGCCCGGAGCTGGTGGTCGAGGTGGGCTACGACGCGATGGAGGGCGAACGGTTCCGGCACACCGCCCAGTTCGTCCGCTGGCGACCGGACCGCGATCCCCGATCCTGCCGCTACGACCAGCTCGACCGCCCGATCCGCTTCGATGTGGACCAGGTGCTGCGCGGCGATCCGGCGGCCACCGTGGACCGGGCCGCCACCGACTCGGCGTAGCCTGGCCGTCGACCCGACCTCGGAGGATCACGTGACCCGCACCGCCGACCAGCCTCGGATGGCGACCAGTCGCCGGGTCCGTCAAACTCTGGCCGCCTTCGCCGTGGCCGCACTGCTCACCGCCGGCTGCACGCTGCCGGCGTTCGTGCCACGCA
This sequence comes from Micromonospora sp. NPDC005413, assembly GCF_040606435.1. Classification (NCBI taxonomy): domain Bacteria; kingdom Bacillati; phylum Actinomycetota; class Actinomycetes; order Micromonosporales; family Micromonosporaceae; genus Micromonospora; species Micromonospora sp. NPDC005413. The sequence goes on along the minus strand of NZ_JBEXEV010000029.1, from coordinate 65,597 downwards.
CCGACGTGGAGGGTGCGGCCGCGCCGACCGGCAGCGCGCCGACCTGGCGGCCCTGCCCCGAGGTTCCCGACGAGCTGGTCGGGCGCGGCGCACCGGACATGCGCTACGAGTGCACCCGGATCGCGGTGCCCCGCGACTGGGGCACCGGCAGCGGGGCGACGGCCGGCCCGGGCGCCGGGGAGACCTTCGAGATCGCCCTGCTGCGTGCCCGGTCCACCAAGCAACGGGACCGGGTCGGCTCGCTGGTGATCAACCCGGGCGGCCCCGGCGGCTCCGGCGTCGACACGGCCGTCTACCTCTCCTTCGGCACCCAGTTCGGTGGGCTGCCGACCTCGATCACCGAGCGTTTCGACATCGTTGGCTTCGACCCGCGGGGGGTCGCCCGGTCCAGCCCGGTGAAGTGCATCTCCGACGCCGACCTGGACGCCAGCTTCGGCTTCGACCCGGACCCAGCGAGCCAGTCGGCGTTCGACGGCCTCGTCGGCCTGAACCAGCGGATCGGGCGCGGCTGCGGCGATCGGTACGGCGACCAGTTGCCGCTGTACGGCACCGAGCAGGCTGCCCGCGACATGGACGCGGTGCGCGCCGCCGTGGGTGACGACAAGCTCACCTACCTGGGTTACTCCTACGGCACCCTGCTCGGTGCCACGTACGCCCAGCTCTACCCGGAGCGGGTGCGGGCGCTGGTGCTCGACGGCGCCGTCGACCCGCAGCAGCGACTGGTGGAGGGCTCGGAGAGCCAGGCCCGTGGCTTCGAGCGGGCCTTCACCAACTTCACCCGCTGGTGCGCGGCGAACGCCGGCCGCTGCCCGATCGCTCCGGACGCGCGTGCCGCGGTGACCTCAGCCATCGACAAGGCCAAGGTCTCCCCGGTACGCGGCGCCGACGGGCGGGAGGCCACCGCCGGCTGGGTGTTCTACGCGGTCATCTCGTCGCTCTACACCGAATCCGGCTGGCAGGAGCTGGCCCAGGCGATCGACCGGCTGGCCGAGGGCGACCCGAAGGACGTGTTCCGGCTCGCCGACGCGTACGCCGGGCGGGAGGACGACGGGCGCTACACGAACCTGTTCGACGCCAACCTGGCCATCAACTGCGCCGACGAGACGGAGAAGCCGAGCCGGGAGCAGATCCGGCAGTTGCAGTCGGAGTGGCGTGGGAAGTATCCGCTGTTCGGGCCGGCGCTCGCGGTCGGCATGTTGAGCTGCGTCGAATGGCCGGGCGGGCGTGACCCGTACCCGACCGGCCGGGCCAACGGCGCGCCGCCGATCGTGGTGGTCGGCACCACCGGTGACCCGGCGACGCCCTACGAGCAGACCCCGCGGCTCGCGTCGATGCTGGGCGTCGGTCGGGTGCTCACCTGGGAGGGCGAGGGGCACACCGCGTACCCGCAGACCTCCTGCATCACCGCCGCGGTCGACGCCTACCTGCTCGACCTGACCGTTCCCCGGGAGGGGCTGCGCTGCCCCGCCCGGTGACGGTGCGGTCGCCGGTCAGCCGGCGGCCGGTGGCGTCCAGCCCTCCGGAAGGTGCCCGATGCGGACCCGCTGCGGGTGGTCGCCGACCGGGACGCTGGCCACCTTCTGGCCGGTGGCGAAGTTGATCGCGGTGACCTGGTCCGCACCGGATTCGGAGATCACGCAGTCCCGGCCGTCCCCGCTGACCGTTGCCCAGTACGGCTTGCTGGCCGGCACGAGCGGGCCCTCGCGCAGCGTGGCCCGGTCCACCACGGTCGCGTAGTCGTCCATGGTGCCGGCGACGCAGAGCCGGGCGCCGTCCGGGCTGACCGACAGGCCATGGTGTCGCGAGTCGTTCACCCAGGTGGTGCGGTCCTCGCTGGTGGCCGGGTTCTTCGGCAGCGTGGCGACCCGGGTGATCCGGTCGGCGGCCACGTCGTACTCGACCAGGCCGTTGAAGAAGGACACCTGGAAGTAGAGCTTGCCGCCGTCCGGGGTGAACACCGCCGGGCGGACCGCGTCGGAGAGGTCGCGGCGGCCGGCGGCGTCCAGCCGGTCCCGCATGTCGATCACCTTGACCACCTGGAACGTGGTGGTGTCGGCGACGGTGATCCGGCGGTCCCCCTTGGTCCAGTCCAGCCAGGGCGCGTCCAGGTCGGTGTTGACCTCGCCGATGGACATGTTCCACAGCCGACGGCCGCCGTCGGTGAAGATGTTCTCGTGCGGCTTGTCGCCGGTGCCGAACGAGCCCAACTGCTGGCCGGTGCGGATGTCCAGCACGTGCAGGGTGTTCGAGGTGGAGGCGGAGACCGCGACCCGGGTGCCGTCGGGCGACACGGCCATGTGGTCGGCGCGGTAGCCGGAGACCGGGAACCGCCAGCGGATCCCTCCGGTGGCGAGGTCGATCGAGACCACGTCGGCGAAGCTGGGCCGGGACGCGACCAGGGCAGCGCCGTCCGGAGTGGTGTACATGTCGTCGACGAGCTGGTCGTGGCCCTCCCCCGGCCCCTGCCGGATGCCGAGAAAGTAGGCCAGCTTGATCGGGTTGAGGTAGATCTCGCGCAGCCGTGCGGCCCGGTCCGGGGTCACGTTGATCCGGCCGAGCTTGGCGTAGTCGCCGCGGGAGCGGATGACGTCGGCGGTGCCGTCCCAGTTGTTGCCGACGAACATCACCTCCTGCAGGGCGGCGGACGCGGCGGCTGGCGTGGGCGCCGCCGCCAGTGGGGTCGGCACGGCGAGCGCGAGGGCGGCCAGCGCGGCGAAACCGGCGCGGCGGCGGGATCGGGACGGGCGGGGTGACGCAGGGGTCATGGACGCCTCCTGGTAGCCGGTAGGACATCGACGTTTCTCGGTGGCTCAATCGGTGTTACCTTGCGGTAACAACCAGGAGAGCAACCGGACGGTCACCACGACTAGGGACCGGATGCCAACGCTCGACCGGCTCGGTTGTGCCGCGACGACAACGGGAGGCGGCGCGCGCCGATGACCCGGACAGGACAAGCGCCCACGTTCGGCGCGCTGCTGCGCGACCTGGCCGCCGACGCGGTCGCCGTGGACGAGGTGGCTCGGGCCGCCCGCGCGAACTCGCCCGAGGTGGCCCGCCTCCCGGCCGGCGAGGTCCGCCGGCAGGTCGTCCTGCTGGTCGCCAGCGGCCTCGGCGCGCTGGAACGCCACGAGGATCCCGCCGGGCGTGACTTCACCGAGGCCCGCAGGCTCGGCGCCGGCCGGGCGGCGCGGGGCATCTCCGTCGCCGGCCTGCTGCGCGGCGTGCAGGCCGGCCGGGACCGGGCGGTGGAACTGGTGGTCCGGCACGGCCGGGCGGCCGGCATCGCGGACGAGGTGCTGCTGGAAGGGCTGCTCACCATCGGCCGGTACGCGGCCGCGGTGGAGTGGGCGGTGGTGGACGGGCACCGGGCCGCCGAGCGGGAGCTGGTCGGCACCGGCGCGGCGGCCCGGGCACGTCTGCTGGGCCGGCTGCTGCTCGACGGGCCCGCCGGCACGTCACCGGCCGAGCTCGCCCGGTTCGGGTTACGGCCGGACGGCCGCTACCACTGCCTGGTCGCCACCCATCCCGATCCGGCGCCGTCGCACGCCCTGCATCGGCAGCTCAGCCGGCACGGCGGCCTGCTCGGCACCGTCGAGGACCGGTTGGCCGGCCTGCTCCCGCGGTTTCCCGGCCCCGCGACGACCGACCTGCTGGTGCTGGTGGCGCCGGCACAACCGCTGGAGCGGGCCCCGGCGATGTACGCGCTCTGCCTGGCGGCGCTGCGCACTGCCACGCACCGGCGGTTGCGCGGCCCGCGCCGGTTGACCGACCTGGCCGGGGAGACCGCCCTGGCCGCCCAGCCGGCCCTGGCCGAGCTGCTGCGGGGCACGCTGCTCGGCGCGCTCGACCCGGCCGACGAGTTTCACCGGGAGCTGGCCAGCACGGCGCTCGCCTGGCTGGACCACGGCCAGCGGCTGGACCAGACCGCCGCCGCCTTGCACGTACACCCGAACACGGTGCGCTACCGGTTGCGCCGGCTTCGGGAGGTGACCGGCGGGCCACCGGTCGAGGAGGGGGGACGGTGCACGGTGCCGGAGACCGTCCACTGGTGGTGGGCGCTGCGCAGCTGGCTGGACGACTGCTGAGGGGCCGTGCCAGGCTGCCCGCATGACCGATGTGATCTTCCGGCAGGCCGTCCGGGCCGACCTGCCCGCCGTCATCGCCCTCCTAGCCGACGACGTGCTGGGCAAGGCCCGCGACTTCACCGAGGTCGACGAGGCGTACGAGAAGGCCTTCGCGGACATCACCGCCGACCCGCGCAACCTGCTGATCGTCGCCGAGCAGGACGGCGACCTGGTCGGCTGCCTCCAGATCACCTACATCCCGGGGCTCGGCCGGCACGGCGCCGAGCGGTCCCTCATCGAGGCGGTCCGGGTCCAATCCGACCGGCGTGGCCAGGGCCTGGGCCGGGAGTTGATGACCTGGGCGGTTGACCAGGCCCGGCAGCGTGGCTGCGCGCTGGTGCAGCTCACCACCGACAAGACCCGCCAGGACGCGCACCGCTTCTATCTGGGTCTCGGCTTCGTGGCCAGCCACGAGGGCATGAAGCTCGCGCTCTGACCGGCTGGCGCTCACGGTTCGGACGGCCTCCTCCACTGCTTCACAGAAGCTGTGGAGCTGATGTCGTAAACGAGTCGCACACACCCGATTCGTTTACGACATCAGCTCCACAGCGAGCGCGCAGCATCATCGGCCGCCGCCACCCGCCGCCCGCCCGCGGCGCCACCCGCCGCCCGCCCGCGGCGCCACCCGCCGTCCGCCCGCGGCGCCACCCGCCACCCGTCGGCGGCGTCAGCAGCGGTCAGCCGTCGACCAGCCGGCCGTCGCGCAGGACGAGTAGACGGTCGGCGAGATCGATCAGGGCGGGGTCGTGCGTGGCCACCAGCGCCGTCATGCCCCGGGCGTGCACCACCGCGCGCAGCAGATCCATGATGGACCGGCCGGTCTCCGAGTCGAGCTGACCGGTGGGCTCGTCGGCGATGAGCAGGTCCGGCTCGTTCGCCAGTGCTCGGGCCACCGCGACGCGCTGCTGCTGCCCACCGGAGAGCTCGTACGGGCGCTGCGCCGCGTGCCCGCCCAGACCGACCAGCTCCAGCAGCACAGCGACCCGCTGCTCCCGCTCCGCGGCCGGCACCTGCGCCAGCCGCAACGGCACGCCCACGTTCTCGGCGGCGGAGAGGATCGGCACCAGCCCGAAGGTCTGGAACACGAACCCGACGGTGCCCCGGCGCAGCCGCAGCAACTCCGCCTCGCCGGCCGCGGTGACCTCGTGCCCGGCCACCACCACCTGACCGCTGTCCGGCCGGTCCAGTCCGCCGATCAGGTTCAACAGCGTCGTCTTGCCGGCCCCGGACCGGCCCCGGATGGCGACCAGCTCGCCGCGGTTGGCCGTGAACGAGACGTCCCGTACCGCGTGCACGGCGTGCTCGCCCCGGCCGAAGGTCCGGCTCAGGCCACTGACCCGGACCACCTGGGCAGGGTGCTCCGCCGGCACACCGCCGAACCCGGCCGCGCCGGTCACCACCATGTCCCGACGGCTCATGCCCGTGCCCCCCGCTCGTCCGCGGCCCGGTCACCGGGCCGTACCTGCACATGGTCCGGTTCCAGGTCGAGCCGGACCCGCTCCTTCAGCGAGAGTGCGTCGACGAAAGCGGCCGGTAGCTGCATCCGGCCGTTCCGGTCCAGCACCGCGTACTCCTCGCTGACCAGCTCGGTGTTGCCGTCCGCGTCGATCCGAGCGGTCCGGCGTACCTCGGAGGCGGTTCGGCCGTCGCGGATCGCGACGGTCCGACGGACCTGCGTGGCCACGGCGTGGTCGTGGGTGACGACCACGATGGTCACGCCCAGCTCGGCGTTTATGGTGCGCAGCGCCGCGAAGACCTCCGCGCCGGTCGCCTCGTCCAGTTCACCGGTCGGCTCGTCGGCGAAGAGCACCTCCGGGTCGTTCGCCACGGCCACCGCCACCGCGCACCGCTGCTGCTCGCCGCCGCTGAGCTGCCCCGGCCGCCGGTCCGCGCAGTAACCCACGCCGACCATGTCGAGCAGTTCCCGGGCGCGCTCCCGGCGGGCCTTCCGGCTGCGTTTGCCGGCCAACTGCATGGGCAGCTCGACGTTCTCCAGCGCGCTGAGGTACGGCAGCAGGTTGCGGCCGGTCTGCTGCCAGACGAACCCGACCAGCTCCCGTCGGTAGCTCAGCCGCCGCTTGGCGGACAGCGAGAGCAGGTCGTAGTCGGCCACCCGGGCGATGCCGGCGGTCGGCGTGTCCAGGCCGGAGAGGATGTTGAGCAGGGTCGACTTGCCCGAGCCGGAGGCACCGACGATCGCCACCAGCTCGCCCCGGTCGATGACCAGGTCGAGCCCCTGCAGGGCGACCACCTCCACCCCCTCGGTCTTGAAGATGCGCACCAGGCCGTCGCAGACGATGTGCCCGCGAAGGCGGTCCTGCCCGCCGGCCCGCTCGGCGGCGCGTTGCGCGGCCCGCTGTTGCATGGCGGCCAGGTCAGGCACCAGTGGAGTCTGGGCGGTAGCGGTCATCTCAGCTCTCCTCTCCGAGCCGGAGCACCTCACCGAGGCGCAACCGGCGGTTGTTCAGGGCCTCGACGGCGACCGCGAAGCCGAGGGCGACCGCCCCGAGCGCGAGCACCGCGGCGACCAGGCTGGGCTCGAAGGCCACCCGGACGGGCACACCACTGGTGAACGCGGACAGGCCGAGCACCGGGTTGAGCAGCAGGGGCAGCACCGCACCGACCAGCGCACCGGTCAACACCGACACCGCGACCAGCGGGGTCAATTCGACGAGCAGCAGGCCTCGCCACTGCCGGCGGGACAGGCCGAGGGTACGCAGCCGGGACAGCACCTGGCCCCGGGCTCGCGCTCCGGCCAGCACGGTGAACGCGATGGCCAGCAGCCCGAGCACGGTGCCGCCGACGGCGCCGGCCACAAAGCCGAAGGCCAGCACGCCGTTCGCCCCGCCGTTGCCGAGATCCCGTCGGACGTCCGCCCGGGTGTCGACGACGACCCCCAGCGGCCGTTCCCGACCGGTCACCGTTCCCCCACGCTGGTAGCGATCCTGCCCCTGGTCGCCGGCCTGGCGTAGCGCCTCCGCGTTCAGCGAGTCCCCGGCGACCAGCAGGCTGGTCGGCGCGGGTGTGGTGTTTCGCGCCGGCAGCGCCTGCCAGGGCAGGATCACGAACCGGCTGGTGTTCGCTGACAGCAACGGGAAACTCTCCTCGGTGCCGGCCACCCGGAACTCGTACCGCTGGCCCTGCACGGAGATGAAGGCGGAGCGGTCCAGCCCGACCTTGGCCAGGTCGGCGGCGACCGCCGGGGAGACGATCGCCGGCAGCGGCCCCGGGCCGGGCCGGGCGGTGCGCAGCGCGGCCGGAACCGGCAGGTCCACCTCGGATTCGCGGGCCACCGCGTCCAGGCCCGAGCCGTTGACGAGCAGCACGGCCGTCTGCGCGACCCGCGCGTCGGTGCCGAGCTCGTCGGCGGCCAGCCGCTCATCAGACTGGTACAGCACCTGGGTGACGGCCCGGACCCCCGGCAGGCGACCCAACTCGTCGATGGTGTCGGGCGCGAAGCGCTCCCCACGGATCACCGCATCGGCGGGCACGATCTGCTCGGCGGCGCGTTCCCGGCTCGCGTCGACGCCAGCGGCGACGACCGCGCAGAACGCAGCGGTGCCGATCGCCAGCACCACGACGACCAGCGGTGCGGCGACAGCCGACCGGCCGGCCCGTGCCGTGCCGAGGAAGGCGACGCTGCCCCGGGTCCGCGCGGCCAGCCGGCTGACCAGCAGCAACGGCCAGGGGTACGCCCGCAGCGCGAGCACCGCCGCGGCGACCGCGAGCAGCACCGGCACCGACACCAGCAGCGGGTCCACCTCGCCGAGAGTGAGGCCGCGCCGGCGCAGCAGCACAGCGGCCAGCCCGGCCAGCAGCAGCAGGGAGACCTCGACGGTGAGCCGACGGGCCGACGGACGCACCCGGACCAGGTCAGAACGGGCCGCCCCGCCGATCGGTACGGCCAGCGTCGCCAGCGGCAGCGCCAGGGTGACGAGCACGGTCGCCGCGGCGGCGTACGCGGCGGTCGGGTCCGGGGTGCCGGGGAACAGGGTGCCCAGCCACCAGCCGAGCGCGGCCGCGACCGGCACCACCAGCAGCGACTCGGCGAGGCTGCGCCGGGCGCCGGCGGTGGCCCCGCCACCACGGGCGCGCAGCAGGACGAACTCCGAGCGGCGCCGTCGGGTGGCGAGGCTGGCCGCGAGCACGATCAGCCCGGCCAGCGTGGCCAGTACGCCGGCCGCGATCACCGCGAGCAGGGTACGGGCGGCGTTCACCTGGGCGGCGAACGCGCGCAACAGGACATCGATGCCCTGGGTCAACGTGAGGTCGGACGGCTTGTTGCGCTGCATTTCCTGCAGGCCGTCGATCATCTGGTCCAGGTCGCGTGCGTCGATGGCGTCGACACCCAGCCGGTACCGCCATTCGGACCGTATCGGCCAACCCGCCGCGGCCCGCTTGTTGAGGGTCGACTGGTCGACCACGCCGACGACGATCAGCGGCTGGCCATCCCCGAGCGGTTCGGTGATCCGCAGTAGCGGTGGCAGTCCGTCCCAGATGCCGTTCGCGCGGTCGGCGGGCCGGAACAGCCCGGCCACCACCATCGGGGCAGCGTCGAGGAGATTGCCCTTGGCATCAGTGTTGCCGATACGCAGTTTGCTGCCGGTGCGCAGATTGAGCTTGCCGGCCACGTCGACATCGAGCGCCACCTCGATCGGCCGATCGGGTACGAACGTCTCGCTCGGCCACGCTCCCTCGACGAGGGTGCTGGCTTCCTGGATGCCGGGCATGGTCCGTAGCCCCAGGTCGACCAGCAGTTTCCGGGCCGCGAGATCCGGCCCGGACACCCGGGCCGGCGTGACGTCCACGTCGTACCAATGCTCGGACACTGCCGAGCGCACCTGCGGCGGCATCGTCGTGGCCAAGGTGTCGAACCGTTCGCTGGCGCTGCCCATCGCCGTTTTTCCGGGAGGTGCGCTCACCTCGCCCGTGGTGTACGAGATGTCCCGGCGGGCGGCCGGCTCGCTGGTCAGCTGCGCCCGCAGCCCCTGTTCGGCAAGCCGGTTGACCAGCCGGGGCACCCCACTGATCAGCAGCGTGACCACCAGGGTCAGCACCGCCAGGAGCAGGAACTGCCCGCCGTACGCCCGGACCCGCCGGACGGCCGCGCCGACGCTCATCGTTCTCCCCCGATTCGCAGCTGCACCGCCGCCACCCGCTGCCGGATGCCGGTGGCGATGAAAGCGCTGAAGGCGAGCGCCGCCAGCAGCAGACCGACCGCGGTCAGCCCGATCGGCACCCAGGGCAGCGCGAACGCCGCCGGGGGAATCGGCCGGCCGGCGGCCGGGGTGAGGATGACCAGTGGGGCCATGGTTGCGCTGACCGCGGCGCCGAGTAGTAGCCCGACCCCCACGCCGATGCCGGCGAGGAAGGTCTGTTCGGCCAGCAGCGCCCGGGCCAGCAGCCGGGGCGTGGCGCCGAGGGTGTGCAGCACCGCGAACTCCCCGAGCCGGTGCCGGGCGGTGGCCCACACGTCCACCATCAGGCCGACGAGGGCGAGCAGCACCGCGCCGAGCGCGGCGGCGAGCATTCCGGTACGCGACCCCTGCCAGTACGGGTCGTCGGCGGCCGACTCGTACACCGCTTCCCGGTTGAGCACGGTGACGCCCGGCAGCTCGCTGGCCGCCTGGGCGGCGGCCGTCGCGTCGTCGGCGCCCACCCACCACTCCGGTACGGGTCGCATCGCGCCACTGCCCCGGATCAGCGTGTCGACCGCCGCGGGCAGGTCCAGCAGCATGCCTTCCCCGGTGGTGGTCGGCACCGCACTCAGCTCGCCGACCAGCTGGACCGGCAGCGTCGCCCCGGAGAGCGTCAGGTCGACGGTGTCGCCGACGCGCAGGCTCAGTGCCTCGCGGACCCGGGGGGTCATCAGCACCGCTACGGGCTTGCTCTCCCCGCCCGGCACGATCGTGAACCGGCTCGGCGGCTGGTACAAGAACTGCCCGCCAGGAATCACTTCCACCGAGTGGACCGCGGCGAACCCGGTGGGAGTGGTCCGCACCGGCGTGGGTATCTCGCCGGGCACGGTCATCATCCAGTCACCGCTCAGCTCGGCGGGTCGGGTCGTGCCGTCGGCAACGACCACCGTCAACCCGTCCACCTGGAGCCGGTAGGCGTTGCCGGCCGCCAGCCCGCCGTCGGCTTCGAACCCGGCCAGCCGCAGCCGCGCCCCACCCACGTCGGGCAGTTGCACGGTGAACCGGGTCGTCCGGCCGTCACTGTCGGCGTTGGCTGCCGGCAGCCGCAGGGCGAGCCCGTCGGAGCTGGTGACCAACAGCGTCACCGCGACCTGAACCGGCCGGCTCGCGTTGCTCACCGGGGTACGGACCGTGCCGGTGATCGCGCGCGCGTCGGCAGGAAACTCGACGCCTGCGAAGGCTCCCCGCGCCCCGACCATCCGCTCGTACTGCGTCGACGCGGGTCCGTCGCTCAGGCGGTCGGCGAGACGGACGACCCCGGCGGCGCTGGCCGGGTCGACACCGATCACGGTCACCGGCAGGTCCTCCCGGCCAACCCGCATCTCGTCCCGCCATGCCGGCAGCACCCGATTGACGCTCGGCAGCGCGGCGAGCTGGTCGGCCCGGGTCGGCGGGGCGGTCCCGGTCCGTTCGGTGACCCGGAGGTCGGCGCCGACCGTGTGACCGGCCTGCTCGACCTGGGACCGCTCCCCCGTGCTGATCAGGGACCAGGCCAGGGTGCTGCCACCGACGGCGAGGGCGAGCAGCAGCACCGGGCCGGCGTGTGGACGCCGACCGGCCTGCCACATGCCGAACATGGTGGCCGTCCAGGGGCGTCGGTCGACGAACCGCTCGGCGAACCGGGTGAGCGGCGGGAGGACCCGCAGCGCCAGCACGGCACCGGCCAGCACGCCGAGCGTCGGGGCGGCGACCAGCAGCGGGTCGAGCCCCAGTCGGCCGCCTGAGCCGGCCAGCGGGGAGGCGTACCGGCGTAGCTGCACCCAGGCGAGCAGGGCGAGCGCCACGAGCACCAGGTCGATGCTGGCACGTTGGACGCTCGCCGCGCGGTTCGGGCGGGACCGGGCGGCCATGTCGGCCACGTACGTGCCGGCGCTGCGCAGCGTCGGGAGAACCATGGCGACGAGGCAGCCGGCCGCGGTGGCCGCGGCTGCCGCCCAGACCAGTGTGGTGTTGCCGCCAGCGGTGGACAGGTCGCCCGCCCCGCCGGGGCGGATGTACCGCAGCGCCACACTGGCGATCAGCGGACCGAGCACGGCGGCCGGGGCGACCACGAGGGTCGCTTCGCGGGCGGCCAGGCCGGCCAACTGGCGGCGGGCGGCACCGCGGGCACGCAGCAGCGCGGTCTGCGGGCGGCGGTCCTCGTGCAGCAGTGCGGCGACCAGCACCAGCGCGTACCCACCGAGCACCAGGATGAGCAGCAGCGGGGTTGCCAGCGAGGAACGACCCACCAGGTCGGCGCGGGCGATCCGGTCCAGCAGTTGCTCCATCTTGGTGACCGCCTGCCCGGAGCTGCCCAGTTGAGCGGCCTCGGGCACCGCCGAGGCGGCCTCGGCGAGGGCTTTCCGCACGGCGGGCAGGTCGGCGGTGTCGACGCCGCCGAGGTCCGGTTCGGCCAGCCAGGACGCCGACACCGAGCCCGGGAAGGTGGCCGCGAAGTCAGCCGGGTCGAGCGCGAACGGCCCGTACGAGGTGCCGGAACCGACGCTGCCCGCCCCCACTCCGGGTGCCAGCAGCCAGTACGCGTCGGTCGGGTCGCGGGGCCGCCAGGTGCCGGCGAGCACCAGTTCGCCGCGTCGTTCGGTGGCCCGGTCACGCACCGGGACGCGTTCGCCGACGCTCAGTCCGAGCGCGCCGGCGACCCGCTCCGGCAGGCTCACCTGGATCGGGTTCGCCCCAGGGCTGGGCCAGGCTCCGCTGGTCAGCTCCGCGTGGCCGGTGAGGTCGTCGAGCGTGGCCAGGCTCGCGAAGACCGGTTCGTCGTCCGGACGGGGCACCTGCCCGAGGTCGCCGGTCAACTCCCGGCCGGTGCCGTAGCGGGCGGCGGCGACACTGACCGGGACGCCGGCCAGCCCTGCGGCGAACCCGTCTCGGACCGCCTTGTCCCGGGTAGCGAACTCGGCCGCGTCGCGTCCGCCTGAGCCGTTGACCAGCAGGCCGCGCTCCTCGGCCGGCGAGGCGGCGACCAGCGAACGCTGCCCGGCGTCCACCGCCCGGCGGTTGTAGTCGGACAGGCCGGTGACCAACGCGACGGCGACGAGGGCGGCGATCACCGCGGCAACCAGCAACCCTCGCGCCTCGCGGGCCCGCCTCCACACCAGCTTCATCCGACGCCTCCCCTGGCCCTGACGGGCCGACGACCATCAAGACACGCCACCCACCGGGAAAGGTTCGCGCCCGTTACATGATCGTTACTCTGAGGGGGTCAGCTCAGACCGGCCCGCGCGCCTGGACGGCTAACTGCCGCCCCGGACGTTCCGGATGCCGAACGCGACCGCGCCGATCACCAGCGCGACGCCCAGGAGCTGGAGGCCCGGCGAGTCGTCGGCCTCCCCGTGCACGATGCCGGCGACGCCGACCGCGGTCGCGAGAATGGCCAGGACGGTCAGGACGTACCTCATGGGGTTTCCTCCTCAACCCACTCGAGCAGGTCCCCGGGCTGGCAGTCGAGCACCCGGCACATCGCTTCCAGCGTGCTGAAGCGGACGGCCTTGGCACGGCCGTTCTTCAGCACCGCCACGTTGGCTGGCGTGAGCCCGACACGTTCGGCGAACTCACCGACGCTCATCTTGCGCTTGGCCAACTCGACGTCGATGCGGACGACGATGGGCATCAGATCACCGCTTCCATGTCGGTCCGCAGCGTGGTTGCCTGCCTCAGCAGCGCACGCATCACCACCATGAGGAGCCCCAGCACGGTGACGCCCACCGTCAGCAGGAACAGCAGGAGTGGCACTCCTGGGTCATCCGCGTTGAACCCGACCCAGAGAAAGACACCCACGAGCACCACCCACGCGGCGGCGATGGCCCACACGATCGCGTCCACCCACTTCAGGGACGCCTCGGTGAAGATGCGGTCGGTCTTGACGAGGCTGAGCAACTTCCACGTCGAGACGATGACGACCTGGACGCACAGCACCCAGAACACCGTCACGACGGTCGCCGGCCATCGCAGGTAGGCGTCCTGCGGTGACTCCTGCGCCATGTACGCGAACTGCCCGGGCAGCGAGAGGGTCTGGAACACGACCAGGACCCCGAACAACACCACGAGAAAGACCCGGAGAGCGGCTACCGCTCGATGCTCTACAACCATCCATCGAGTTTCGCTCGTTACCTATCGAAAGTCAATCGGTTCGCGGGTTCGCCGCTCCCGTCGAGGAGGTCGGCCGGCATCTCAACCACTGATCCACCTTTTTGTCGTGCCGGATGGTTCGGTAACACCCGCGCTCCGCCTGACGAAGAGAGGGTGTGGCGGCTACGAGAGAGGACGGCCTGTGAATGAACCTGGCCAAGCGGAGGGTGACATCTCTGGCATCGGCGTCGATCCGGTGGCCTTCGAGGCCTTCTACCGGCAGCACCTGGAGGCGGTGGGCCGGTTCGTGGCGCGGCGGGTCAACGACCCACACCTCGCGGCCGACCTGACCGCGGACGTGTTCCTGGCGGTGGTCGAATCGGCGGCCGGTTACCGGCCAGACCGGGGTAGCCAGATCGGCTGGCTGTTCGGGGTGGCCCGCAACGTCATCGGCGACGAGCGGCGTCGGGCTGCCCAACGGCTGCGGGTGACCGGACGACTGGCCGGACGACGGGACCTGAGCACCGACGACATCGCCCGCATCGAGGAGCGGATCGACGCCGAGTCGGCGGCCCGCCGTACCCATCGGGCGCTGAGCGGGCTACCCGAGGGCACCCGGGCGCTTGTCGAACTCGTCGCCGTGGACGGCCTCACTGTCGCGGAGGCGGCGACCGTGCTCGGAATGTCCCCGGTCGCCGCTCGGGTCCGCCTGCATCGTGCCCGTCGCCTCGTCCGCGCAGTGCTCGCCCGCCCGGCCACCACCCTCGCCTGATGAGACGGAGATGACGCTGTGAACAAGATCGAACAGTCGCCGCACGGTTTCGAAGAGCAGCTCCTCACGGATCTGACCGCACACGTCGCTTGGCGGGCCGAGATGGTTTCGGCGGCCCGTCCGGTCGGACGACGTACCCGGTACGTGCGCGGTTGGCGCATCGCCGGAGCAGTCGGGCTGGCAGTCGCACTGACCGTCGGTGGCCTGGCGGTCCAGACGATGAGAGTGGGCGACCAGCCGCCGCCCACGGCCAGCGCGTCGGAGGTCCTTCGTATGGCGGCCGATGCCGCCCGGCAGCAGCCCGAGCTCACCGCCCGACCCGATCAGTACGTCTTCACGGAACTCCTGGCGACGATGCGGGAGAGACCGGACAGCGGCCCGTACACCACCGTACGAACGCAGATTTGGCAGTCGGCCGGGGGCGTCGCGCACACGCAGGCACGTTACCGACCGGAGGCCGATCCGAACGGGTGGAGCGAGCTGAAGGTGCTTCGCCCGGATGATCCCGCCGATCCCGACAAGGAACTCGATGTGTTCCCGTCACCCGCGTACCACGGCGATTTGCCTACCGACCCGGACGAACTGCTTCGATACCTTCGGGAACACCCGGTCGACCTGCACCTCCCCGAGGCTGCCGATGAGCAGGCCGTGTACGGGGGCGAGAGCATGCCGTACACCACCGCGCGGTCGATGCTCGACGGTTACGTGCCGCCCCGAGCGCTGGCGGCGCTGTTCGAACTGCTGGCACGGGAGCCCGGAGCGGTCGTCATATCGGGCGACGTGGTGGACGCCGCCGGCCGGCACGGGGTGGCGATTCGGATGCCCGGTGTGATCGGTGGTAGCGAAGACTTCCTCTTCGACCGAGACACCCACGTCTACCTTGGCACCCGTGGGTCGGTGGTGCGCAACGGCAAGGAGTCGCTGCATGCGGCTGCCGCGCTGCTCCGCGTCGCAATCGTCGACCGGCCAGGCCAGCTGCCCTGACCGGTGATGGGCGCGCCCTGGACGCCAGGGCCGATTGGCCACACTCGTCGGTGGTAGTGGCGGTTGTGGACCTCGCTTACGGCTGGAAGTACTCCGACATCAGGCGGCTGACCCATTCCGGCTGCTGGACGTTCACCGGCAGGAACTCCGTCATCGTCGGCTTCAGGTCGATGACCGGGGTCCCCGAGACCGCGTCGAGGCCCACCACCGTCAGTTCGCGGCCGTGGACGGCTTCGATGGCGCAGCATGTCACTCCGATGCGGTTCGGCCTGCGGGGGCCGCGGCCCGCGAATATGCCAACCGGCGGGAGGTCGGGGCGTCCACGGTAGGGGCGGGGTTCGCGGTAGTCGCCGTGTTCCGGGAATTGATCGAAGATGAAGAGGACTTCGACGTGGGAGAAGCCCTCCAGTCCCTGGAGGCACGCATCGCCGAAGCGCTCGTCGATGGTGATCGTGCTGCGGACGGCACCCCAGTGGTCGGTGTGCTGGACATCCGTTCTGTCGTTTCGGACCGTACCGATCGGGTTGATCTCGAAGCTGGGCATGGAGAGGCTGTTCCCTTCAGCGAACGCGACTTTTGGCCGGGGCGGCGTGACAAGTGGTCACGCGACGAGCAGGAGCACGCTGATCGCCACCATCACCAGGGCGGTGGCCCCGTGGATGCCGTACACGGCCGCCTTGGGACCGTTGCTGCGCAACACGATCAGCGCGTCGCCGACGGGTATGCCGGCGGCGGCCAGCATGAACCAGCCGAGCAGGTGGGGTGTCGCTCCAGCCAGCAGGATGAAGATGAAGACCCCCGAGGCGATGTCGCGCACGGCCTTGACGGAAAGCCAGGCCTGGAAGTTGCGGTCCCCGGTCGGCGTGCCCGGGATGCCGAAGCCGGCTGCGGCCTGCGGCGCCCAGAAGGCGCGCACGCCGATGAAGATGATGCCTGCGCCGATCAGTCCGGCGAGCACGTTGGCGACGTTGGTGAGCATGGGCGGCTTCCTCCTGAGTGACACCGGCGTACTTCTAGCGGCGCTAGATGCGGTAGCGACGATAGTTTGCCGCCGACAGGATGTCTAGCGTTGCTAGGATGTGGTCATGTCCGCCATCAGCGAGCGCCGCGAGCGTGAACGTGCTCACCGTCATCAGCTGATCATCTCGGCCGCGCGTGAGCTCGCGGAGGCCGAAGGCTGGGAGGCAGTCACGACACGACGGCTGGCCGAACGCGTGGAGTACAGCCAGCCGGTGCTGTACAGCCACTTCGACGGCAAAGACGCCATCGTCAGCGCCGTCGCCCTGGACGGATTCAGCCAACTCGCCGCCTACCTGAGCCACGCACGGCAGGCGGCCCCTGAGCCCGAACACGCCTTGCGCGCCGTCAGCCGCGCCTACCTGGAGTTCGCGACCGATCGACCTGCCCTGTACCAGGCCATGTTCATCCTGCCCACCGACCTGAAGTTTGCGAGCGCCGAGACACCGGTCCCGCTGCGGGCTTCGTTCGACGAGTTCGTCAACTGCTTCCGCCCGGACAGCGAGCGACGCGAACTGTTCGCCGAAGTCATCTGGGCCGCCTTGCACGGCATCGCCGTCCTGTCGCAAAGCGGCCGCATCCCCGCTGATGGACAGGAGGAACGAGTCGACTTCCTCATCACCCAGATCGCCAGCGCCCGATAGGACCGACCACGCCTCACGCGAGCCGGCGCACCGCATCGGAAGTGAGGTGCGGGCCGATGTCGAGGGCGCCGGCGCCGGCGCCGGCGCCGGCGCCCAACAGCTGGGTCAGGCCGTCGTAGCTGGTCATGACGACGATTTGGGCCGGGTCGCCACCGTTCTCGGGCAGCTCACCGATGCTCAGGGCCAGCCGGCACACATCGGCGAGGGCGTCGTGCCGGCGCTCCCCGGCGGAACGGGTGTCGTCCGACCCGGAGGGCGCGCCGAGCGGGTCGATGACGGCACGTAGCAGCGCGGCGGCCTCCGCGTCGAGGGTGCCGCTGAGCCGCAATCGACCACCGGTCTGCTCGGAGATGGTGACGTGCCGATCGCGGGCCGCCCGGGCGGCCTCTGCCTCCAGGGCCGCCGCAGCGGCGGCGTCGGCAAGGTCCGGGGCGACGTGGTCGAGGATCCGAGTGCCCATCCTGCGCAACAGTGCGGGGTCGAACTGCTCGGCCCACTCAACCAGCAAACCCGCGGCCTTGTCGGCCACCTCGGCGTCCGTCGAGGCCGACACCGTGGCGGCCGTCTCGGCCGCCCGCGCCAACTCATCGATCACAGGCAAATTTTAGAACAGACGTACGACGACTCTCGGCCGTTTAGGCATCGACGGGAAGCGCCGGCCGAGCGGATCAGGCGCTCTCGTCGGCGGGAGTGCGCTTGGCGCGGCTGGGCTGGACCCGCTTGGGCTCGCCGGGCATCTTCGGGTGGTCCGGCGGGTACGGCAGGTCGCCCTGACCGGCGGCGGCGTCCCGTTCGGCCCACTCCAGGAGCGGAGTGATGTCCCACGGCGCGTCATCGATGCCGGCGTGCGGGTCGCCGCGCTCGGCCAACCGGGCCGGAACGGTGCGCAGGTCGAAGTCGTCCGGGTCGACGTCGGGCAACTCGTCCCAGGTGACCGGGGTCGAGACGGTGGCACGCGCGTTGGCCCGCAGCGAGTACGCGCAGGCGATCGTCCGGTCCCGAGCCATCTGGTTGAAGTCGACGAAGACCCGGCTGCCGCGCTCCTCCTTCCACCACGCTGTGGTGATCAGGTCGGGATGGCGACGCTCCACTTCCCGAGCGAGCGCGATGGTGGCCCGACGCACCTCGGTGAACGTCCAACGCGGCTGGATGCGCAGGTAGACGTGCACGCCCCGGCCGCCAGAGGTCTTCGGCCAACCGGTCACACCCAGCTCGTCGAGGAGCGCGCGGAGCTCCCCGGCGGCCCGCGCCGCGTCGGCGAAGTCGGTGCCCGGCTGTGGGTCCAGGTCGATGCGCAGCTCGTCGGGTCGGTCGACGTCGGCGGCACGCACGGGCCACGGGTGGAACACGATCGTGCCCATCTGCGCCGCCCACGCCACGTGCGCCAGATCGACCGGGCAGAGCTCCGCCGCGCTCCGGCCGCTCGGGAAGGTGATCTCCGCGGTCGTCACCCAGGGCGGGACGCCCCGGGTGGGCACCCGCTTCTGGAAGAACGCCTCACCCTCGACGCCCTCGGGGAAGCGTTGCAGTGTGGTGGGCCGGTCCCGCAGGGCACGCGTGATCCCGTCGCCGACCGCGAGGTAGTAGTGGAAGACGTCCGCCTTGGTGAAGCCCCGCTGCGGGAAGATCACCCGGTCCGGACTGCTCAGCCGTACGCTGTGCCCGGCCACCTCGACCTCGGTGACCGCTGCCTTGGTGCCAGCCATCTCGCGACCATATGCCACGACCCCGACGTTCGACGTACCGTTGAGGGGTGAGTCTTGACGACAACGAGCTGCCCCGCACCGACGACGAGTGGCGGGTCCGACTGACCCCCGAGGAGTTCCACGTCCTACGGGAGGCCGGCACCGAACGGCCGTGGACCGGCGAGTACGTGGACACGAAGACCCAGGGGGTCTACAACTGCCGCGCCTGCGGGCTGGAGCTTTTCTCCAGCGACACGAAGTTCGACTCGCACTGCGGCTGGCCGAGCTTCGACGACGCCATCCCCGGCCGGGTCAAGGAAATCGAGGACAGCACCCTCGGCATGGCCCGTACGGAGATCCGCTGCGCCCGCTGCAACAGTCACCTCGGGCACGTCTTCCACGGCGAGGGCTTCACGCCGAAGGACACCCGGCACTGCGTCAACTCGGTCTCCATCCGGCTGGAACCCCGCTGACCTGAGCGGTCTCCGCACGCCGGTACGCACGGCAGCGGCGTACCCCGACGGGCCCGCCAGCGGCGTACCCCGGATCAGCCTGGCTTGGTGAGCAGCTCGACCTCGGCGGTCCTGGACTGCTCGATCCGCCGCGCCAGGTCGCGGACCCGCTCGTTACGGCCGACGCCGACCTGGGCTCGGGCCAGGTCGGCCGCCGACCGCTGGTGGTCGGCGAGAACCTCGCGCAGCACTCGATCGACGTCCGCGTCCGGCGCGGTCCGCAGCCGGTCGAGCGCGGCGTCGTCGCCGTGCCCTTCATGATGGTGTACGCCCACGCTGGCGCCCGGCCCGGCCGTGGGCAACCAGCCGCGCATCGCCGACAGCTCGTCGGCCTCGGTCGCCTCGATGGCGGCGGCCAGGGTACGCAGCGCGTCGTCGCGCACCCGGTCCCGAGCCAGCCGGACGATCTGCAGGGTGCGTTCGCTGTGCCCCACCATGGTGCTCAGGAACACGACGTCGATGCCGCTCATCGCGTCGCCCTCGGCCGTGGACCCGCCCGCCGTGGACCCGGCCACGGGGGCCGGTTGTGGTACGGCTGACGGGGCCGACCCGGCGCAGGCGCTGGTGAACAGCAGAACGGCGAGCAGGTACGCCAGGTGGGTACGGCGGGGCATGTCGGGTGCTCCGTTCACGCGAGGGCGGCGACACGGGTGCGACCCGGGGAGGGCCGCACCCGTGCGGTCAGACCTGAAGCCAGAGCGCCGGTACGTTCGGCGGCTCCCACCCGGGGATCGCCGTGTGCGCCTGCCGGCAGCGGTACGTCTGCCCGCCGTAGGTGACCTGCTCGCCGACCTGGTACGCCCGGCCGGCCGTCCAACTACCACCCGGCGCGGGCGGAGTCGTCGGCGTGGTGGTCGGGGTAGGCCGTGGCGTGGGTGAGGCGGTCGGGGTCGGGGTGGGCGTGGGCACCGGCCCGCCTCCGCCGCCGATCTGCACGTCGATGCAGGAGTAGAAGGCGTTCGCCGTGTCGGAGATGTTCCACACCGCGAGGATCTTCTGCCGGCCGGAGAAGCCGCCGAGGTTGACGTTGTGCGAGACCGTGGCGCCCGGCTGCTGGTTGTTGCCGTTGACCACGCCGACCCGGGTGTTGCCGATCCAATACTCCCAGTTGCTGGTGGCGTGCCGGGCGGTGTTCACCCAGGTGAAGGTGAGCGAACTGCCGACCGACGTCGCCGGCCAGCCCCGGCTGTCGTCGTTGAGGACGGCGAACTGGGCGATTCCGGCGTTGCAGCTGCGCAGGCCCTTGGGCCCCTCGACGCTCTGCGGCTCGTACTTGATCTGCCCGCAGTCGGGCACCCGGCCCTGCGCGCAGAGCGCCTGGCGGCTGGGCGGGGCGGAGACGTAGCCGTGCGCCTGGGCCGGCGCGGCGACAGTGAGGGTGGCGGCGACGGCGCCCGCCGCCACCAGCGGGACGGTGATTCTTCGACGCATGGGGGGAGCTCCTTCTCCAGGTCCGGTGGTGCCCCTCAAGGTAATTTAAACTTTGTTTACAGTAAAGACCCCTATCGATAAATCCATCGATGGTGACGAGTTTTTTG
The DNA here is from genome assembly GCF_040606435.1 of Micromonospora sp. NPDC005413. Classification (NCBI taxonomy): domain Bacteria; kingdom Bacillati; phylum Actinomycetota; class Actinomycetes; order Micromonosporales; family Micromonosporaceae; genus Micromonospora; species Micromonospora sp. NPDC005413. The sequence continues at coordinate 45,055 of NZ_JBEXEV010000029.1, read as the reverse complement.
TCCGGGCCGGAGCGGGCCGCCCTGGTCGGCGGATTCGGCGGCCCAACCGGCAACACGCCGAGCCGACACGCCGCCGGAACCCCTCGACACCGACATTCGCCCCCTGACCACCCGAAGTCAGAGGATTCTGTAGGCACATGTCCTGATACAGGGGGTTCTCGGTGGCAAACTGCGAGGTCTGCGGCAACGACTACTGGATGGCGTTCGAGGTGCACACCGTCAGCGGTGACGTGCACACCTTCGACTCGTTCGAATGCGCGATCCACCGGATGGCACCGATCTGCGAGCACTGCCAGGTCAAGATCGTCGGGCATGGCGTCGAGGTCAACGGCCGGTTCTTCTGCTGCGCACACTGCGCCCGCGCCGTCGAGGGCGCCGAGGGCGCCGAGATCCGCGACGCCGTCGGCGCACGCCCGGCCTGACCGCACGCCCGGCCTGACCGCATGCCCGGCCTGACCGCCCCCGCCTGACCGCGATTCTGCGGTACGGTCCTCCCCATGCGGCCATTCCAGGGCGTCCTGCCCCCGCCGCGCTCCTGAGCGGAGCGCCGCGCCTTTCGCCGAGCGGGTGACAGACCCGGCTCGGCCACCTTGCCGTACGCGCTCCGTCGACGTCGTCCCCGTCAACGGCTCACCCTTCGGAGCGCATCCGTGTCCACCTCCCGTACCGCGCGCCCGGCTGCCCCGGCACCGGCCGTCACCCAGGCCCGCACCGGCCTGATCCAGATCACCGTCACCGGCGTGCTGTGGGGCACCACCGGTGTGGCGGTGCAACTCCTGCGCGAGAGCACCGGGCTCAGCCCGGTGAGCATCGGCTTCCACCGCCTCGCGATCGCCGCGCTCGTGCTGCTGGCGTGCACCGCCGGCCGGCTCGGCACGATCCTGGCCGCCCTGCGCGCGGCGCCCGTACCGCTGCTGCTCACCGGCGTCGGCCTCGGCCTCTACCAGGCGCTCTACTTCGTCGCCGTGGCGTGGGCCGGCGTCGGCGTGGCCACCGTTGTCAGCCTGGGCCTGGCCCCGGTGCTCGCCGCGATCTGGGAGTCGGCGCGCGCCCGACGCATCCCCGGCCCGCTGCGACTCGGCACGCTGGTCGCGGCCGTGGCCGGTCTCGTCCTGATCACCAGCGCCACGGCAGATCCCAGCGCGGCGGCGCCCGCACCACTGCTCGGCCTGCTCGCGGCGGCCGGCTCCGGCCTCGGGTACGCGGTGACCACCCTGATCAGCCGACAGGTGTCGCAGCGCGCCGCGCCGATGACGCTGACCACCATCTCCACCACGGTCGGTGCGCTGACGCTCGCGCCGTTCGCCCTGGTCGCCGGGGTCGGTGTGCCGGTACGCCTCGACACCGTGGCACTGCTGCTGCACCTCGGCGTGGTCACCACCGCGGTGGCGTACGCGTTGTTCTACGCCGGGCTGCGCACCACCCCGGGCAGCGTCGCCGCCGTGCTGACCCTGCTCGAACCGCTCACCGCCGCGGCGCTGGCGGTGGCACTGCTGCACGAGCCGCTCCCGCTGCCGGTCATCGTCGGCGGCGTACTGCTGCTCACCGCCGTGGCCGCCACCTACCTGGCACCCGCCCCGCCGGACACACCGTGAACGGGCCCGGCCGGGCGAAACGGCCTACCATCGGCGGGTGCCCCAGCAGACCACCGAGATCCGTACGGCCTCCTTCGCCGACCTGGACGCCCGCACCTTCCACGATCTGCTCAAGCTGCGCATCGACGTGTTCGTGGTGGAGCAGCACTGCCCGTACCCGGAACTCGACGGGCGGGACGTGGAGCCGGGCACCCGACATCTCTGGCTGACCGACGGCGACGCGCCGCTGGCGTACCTGCGGATCCTGGCCGACCCGGACGGCACCGCCCGGATCGGCCGGGTGGTGGTGGCACCGGCGGCGCGCGGCGGCGGGCACGCCGGCCGGCTGATGACCGCGGCGCTGGAGGTGGTGGGCAACGGGCCCAGCGTGCTGGACGCCCAGTCGCATCTGGTCGCCTTCTACACACGGCACGGCTTCGCGGTCAGCGGCCCGGAGTACGTCGAGGACGGCATCCCGCACACGCCGATGCGGCGCGAAGCCATTGACGCCTGACGATCAATCTGGCAGGGTGCCGGGTAGAGCCATCGCGGGAGCCAGCGAGTAGGCACGGGAGTGGGCAACTCCCGGCGGTCCGGGTGTCGTCGTCCGACCTCATCCCCCCGGGGGCTCCATGTCCACTCTCACCCGATCACGACGCGTGCTCTGGTTGCTTGCCATCGCGGCGGCCATCACGCTCCTACTGACGACCGCGCTGAGCACCATGCTGGTCCGGCCTGCCTCCGCGCACGGGTCGGTCGTCGACCCGGCCTCGCGCAACTACAGCTGCTGGCAACGCTGGGGCAGCGACTTCCAGAACCCTCGGATGGCCACCGAGGACCCGATGTGCTGGCAGGCCTGGCAGGCCGACCCGAACGCCATGTGGAACTGGAACGGCCTGTTCCGCGAGGGTGTGGCCGGCAACCACCAGGGCGCCATCCCCAACGGCCAATTGTGCAGCGGCGGGCGCACCCAGAGCGGTCGCTACAACGCGCTGGACACCGTCGGCGCGTGGAAGACGACCTCGATCTCGAACAACTTCCGGGTCCGCTTCTTCGACCAGGCCAGCCACGGCGCCGACTACATCCGGGTGTACGTGACCAAGCAGGGCTTCAACGCGGCCACCCAGCCCCTGGGTTGGAATGACCTGGAGTTGGCCGGCCAGATCGGCAACACCCCGGCCTCGCAGTGGAACCCGGACACCGGCGGCGTCTCGATCCAGATCCCGGCCAGCGCGCCGGGACGCACCGGCCGGCACATCGTCTACACGATCTGGCAGGCCAGCCACCTGGACCAGTCGTACTACCTGTGCAGCGACGTCGACTTCGGCGGAACGGGCACGCCACCGCCCACCACCCCGCCGCCGACCACCCCGCCGCCCACGACTCCGCCACCCACGACTCCCCCGCCCACGACTCCCCCGCCGACCACGCCGCCGCCGACCACTCCGCCGGCCGGGGCCTGCACGGCGACGTACCAGGTCACCGGCCAGTGGGCCGGCGGCTTCCAGGCTGAGGTGAAGGTGACCGCTGGCGGTTCACCCACCCGAGGCTGGTCGGTGAGCTGGAACTACGGCAACGGCCAACAGGTCGCCTCGTCGTGGAACGCCACCGTCAGCACCAACGGCACGCAGGTCACCGCGCGCAACGTCAACTACAACGGCACCCTCGCCGCCGGAGCGAGCACCACGTTCGGTCTGCTCGGCTCATGGAACGGCAGCAACCCGGCTCCGCTGGTCTCCTGCACAACGACCAGTTGATCCCCGGCCGGTGCCGCGCCCGGGCGGGGGTGCGGCACCGGCCGGTGCGCCGTGCCCCACCCCCTCTGCCCCGCGATCTTGCACTTTCGGTCGGCCTATTGCGGCTTATGCCCTGTTCGTCAAGGCAGAAAGTGCAAGATCGCGCGCGTGGGGGCGTGGGGGCGTGGGGGCGTGGGCCCCGGGTCAGACCAGGCAGTTGACGATCTCGGCTACCGAGCGGCGGCGGCCCGTGTAGAACGGGACCTCCTCGCGGACATGGCGGCGGGCACTCGACGCGCGCAGGTCACGCATCAGGTCGACGATCCGGTGCAGCTCGTCGGCCTCGAAGGCGAGCATCCACTCGTAGTCGCCGAGCGCGAACGAGGCAACCGTGTTGGCCCGTACGTCCGGGTAGCCGCGGGCCATCTTCCCGTGCTCGGCCAGCATCTCGCGCCGCTCGGCGTCGGGCAGCAGGTACCACTCGTACGAGCGGATGAACGGGTAGACGCAGATGTAGGGGCGGGCCTCCTCGCCGGCCAGGAACGCCGGGATGTGGCTCTTGTTGAACTCAGCCGGCCGGTGCAGCGCCATCTGCGACCAGACCGGGGTCATCGCCCGACCCAGGGTGGTGCGGCGGAACCGCAGGTACGCGTCCTGCAGCGCGTCGCTGGACTCGGAGTGCCACCAGATCATCACGTCCGCGTCGGCGCGCAGGCCGGAGACGTCGTACACGCCCCGGACCACCACGTCCTTGCCGGCCAGCTCCTCGAAGAGGGACTCCACCTCACCGGTGACGTTGTCCCGCAGCGACGGCAGCGGTGCGCTGGCCCGGAACACCGACCACATGGTGTAGCGGACGCTGTCGTTCAGCTCCCGCAACCGGGCCGCGTTGGTCTGCTCGGTCATCTCGCCGATCCTCCCAGTGCTGTGATGATCTCGTCGGCCGCCGTCTCGCCGGAGCGGACGCAGACCGGAATGCCGACGCCGTCGTAGCCGGCGCCGGCAAGGACCAGGGTGGGGTGTTCTGCCCGCAGCGCCGTCCGTGCTGCGGCGAGCCGGTCGGCGTGCCCCGGGGTGTACTGGGGCAGCGCCCCGCCCCACCGCTGCACGTGCCCGTCGACCGGGGCGGGCAACGGTTCGCCGAGCACCGCCGAGAGCTCTCGGTGCACGGTGGCAGCCAGGTCGGCGTCCGGGCGTTGGAGCTGCGCCTCCTCGCCGTACCGGCCCACCGAGGCGCGCACCAACGCCAACCCGTCCGGCCGGCGCAGGTGCCCCCACTTGGTGGTGAAGAAGGTGGCCGCCTTGATCAGCAGCCCTTCGGTGCTCGGCACCAGGAAGCCGGACAGCTCGGGCAGTCGCGGCTGCGGCACCGCCAGGGTGACCAGCGCGACGCTCGCGTAGTCCAGCTCGCCGACACCCGCCGCGGTCGCCGGGGCCGGGCCCGCGAGCAGCCGGGCCGCCGGTCGGGCCGGCACCGCCAGCACCACGGCGTCCACGTCGATCATCTCCGGGGCCCGCGTCGGGCCGACGGTGAGCCGCCAACCCGTGTCGGTCGGGGTCAACTCGCGGACTGCGGCGTCCCGCCGTACCGTCGCGCCGCTGGCCGTCACCGCCGCCTCGACCAGGGTGCTGAGCCCACCGACCAGGGTGCCGAAGACCGGAGCGCCGGGCGCACGCGGCGCGGCGGCCTGCGCGGCCCGAACCGCGCCGACCAGCGTGTGCTCCACCCGGGCCGTGCGGGCCAGCGCCGGCATCGTCGTGACCAGGGAGAGATCGTCGGCACGGCCCGCGTACACGCCGCCCAGCATCGGGTCGACCAGCCGTTCGACCACCTCGTCACCGAAGCGGGACCGGACCAGCGCGCCCACCGAGACATCCGCGTCGGGCCCGACCAGCGGCCGGCCGTCGTCGGTGTCGGCGTCCGCGGCCGGGCGGGCGACCGTGGTCACCCGGTCCAGGTCCCCGGGTACGCCCACCAGAGTGCCGCCCGGGATGGGGCGCAGCCCTCCGTCGATGACCAGCGCGGCCTGCCCCACGGTGGGGTGCACGATCCGATCGGCCAGCCCGAGCCGGCGGACCAACGCCACCGCCGCGCTCTCGGCGCCCGTCGGGTCGCGCAGCAGGAACGACTCGGCGCCGAACTCCACCGGCTGGCCGGCCAGCTCGCCGGTGCGCAGCTTGCCGCCCAGCGCGCCGGACTGCTCGTACACCGTGATCTCGGTGCCGGCCGGTGCTCGGTCGCGCAACCGGACCGCGGCGGCCAGCCCGGCGATCCCGCCGCCGACCACCGCCACCCGCCAGGGCTGCCGCATTGCCGCCTCAGCCCTGGTCGGCCCGGCGGCTGGAAAGCTCGTGCACGAGTGCGACCACCCGGGTCAACACCTCCGGGTCGGTCTCCGGCAGCACGCCGTGGCCGAGGTTGAACACGTGCCCGGGGGCGGCCCTGCCCTGGTCCAGGATTCGGCGCACCTCGGCCTCCACCACCGGCCACGGCGCGAGCAGCACACACGGGTCCAGGTTGCCCTGCACCGCCTTGTCCGGGCCGATCCGGCCGGTGGCCACGTCCAGCGGGGTACGCCAGTCGACGCCGACCACGTCCGCGCCGGCCTCGCCCATCGCGCCGAGCAGTTCGGCGGTGCCCACCCCGAAGTGGATCCGCGGCACCTCGGCGTGCGACCGCTCCGGCTCGGCGCGTCTGTCGCCGCGCCCCGACCCGGAGCAGTCGTCGACCAGCCCGCTCAGCACGGCGGTCGAGTGCGGCAGCACGAAACGACGGTAGTCGGCCTCGGAGAGCGCGCCGGCCCACGAATCGAAGAGCTGCACGGCCGACACGCCGGCCTCGATCTGCACCCGCAGGAAGGCCAACGTCACCTCGGCCAGCCGGCCACAGAGCGTGTGCCACAGCTCCGGATCGCCGTACATCATCGCCTTGGTCTTCGCGTGGGTCCGCGACGGCCCGCCCTCGACCAGGTAGCTGGCCAGGGTGAACGGGGCACCGGCGAAGCCGATCAGCGGGGTGTCGCCCAGCTCGACCACCAACTGCCGGACGGCCTCATCCACGTACGAGACGTCGTCGCGGGTGATCGGGCGGATCCGCTCCACGTCGGCGGCGGTGCGGATCGGCTCGGCGACCACCGGCCCGGTGCCCGGCACGATGTCCAGGTCCACCCCGGCTGCGGCGACCGGCACCACGATGTCGCTGAACAGGATGGCCGCGTCCACCCCGTGCCGGCGCACCGGTTGGAGGGTGATCTCGGTGACCAGCTCTGGGCGACGGCAGGACTCCAGCATCGGCACGGTCGCTCGGATCTCCCGGTACTCGGGGAGCGAGCGGCCAGCCTGGCGCATGAACCAGACCGGGGTGTGCGGGACGGGCCGGCGTCGGCAGGCCCGGATGAAGGGCGAGTCGGCCGGTCCGCCGGGGCGGGGTTCTCCGTCTCGGGCAACAGTGCCCGTGGTGTCCGTGGTCATCGCCGCAATCGTGCCACGCCCACCACCTCCACCCGGGTGGGGGTGAGAGGAAGGGCACCGTTCCTTACGCCCGCATCGGAGCAGGCGCCCCTTGGTGAGCGTCGGCGCGCCGCCGAAGCGGGGGCCGGGCGTCGGCATAGGCTGCCGACATGGCCCCCCCGATCGCGCTCCCGGAGACGTTCGCCCGCGCGGTCGCCGGCCTGCAGTCGGCGGCGCCCCGGCCGGAGATCACCCTGGAGGAGGTCGGCGCCCCCCAGCGGTTGGCCCCGTACACGTTCGCGCTCTCCGCGACCGTGCTGCGCGACGGCGACGAGGTGGCCTCCGGCCGGCTGATCCTGCTGCACGACCCGGTCGGTCACGAGGCGTGGCAGGGCACCCTGCGGCTGGTCACCTACGTGACCGCCGAGTTGGAGGTCGACCTGGCCGCCGACCCGCTGCTGCCCGGGGTCGGCTGGACGTGGCTGACTGACGCGTTGGACGCCCAGGACGCCGGCCACCGGGCGATCGGCGGGACGGTGACACAGACCATGTCGACCCGGTTCGGTGACCTTGCCGGCCCACCGACCATCGGCGACATCGAGATCCGCGCCTCCTGGACGCCGGTCGACGACGACCTGACCCCACACCTGCTCGGCTGGTGCGCGCTGCTCGCCTCCACGGCCGGCCTGCCCCCACCCGGTGTCACGGCCCTGTCCGACCGCCGCCCCGCCGGCGCCGCCTAACTCCACCAAGCCCCGTCCCGCCCAACTCCCCGCTGCGTCGATCATGGAGTCGTGGTGGGCGACGCGTCCCCATTCGCGGCTTTCGCGTACCACCACAACTCCATGATCGACCCCGGCGGGGGTTGAGCGGAGGGGGAGGCGGGACGGCTTACAGGTAGTCCTCTGCCTCGTTGCAGACCTTGTCGAGACCCTTCATCGCCGTGTCGTAGGCGCCCTTGTTGCCGGCCGCCGCAGCGCCGAGCGCAGTGGTCAGCTTGTCCAGGCAGCTCGCGATGACCTTCTTCTGCCGGGTCTGTTCGTCACGGTCGTTGCGCGTACCGGTCAGGTCCTGCTCGGTGTTGTCGAGCTTGGCCTGCATGGCCTGCAGGTCGGTCCTCAGCTTCGCGATCTCCGTGGTGTTGGTGGCGATGGTGTCGTCGCGCTGGCTGACCTGAGCGGTGAGACGCTTTTCGGTGCGGTTCAGCTGGTCGTTCTTCGTCACGAACAGCACCGTCATCACCCCGCTGATAACGAAGAACAGCGCGGCCACCAGGATCAGCCCCAGCACGAGACGACCCCGACCGGCGGGCTGCACACCGGGCGGGCCGTACGGCGGCGGCGCCATCCCGGGCGGAGCGGACATCGGCTGGCCGTAGCCGGGACCAAAGGTCGGCGGCGCGGAGGTCGGCTGCCCGTAGCCCGGCCCGGAGGTCGGCGGCGCGGAGGTCGGCTGCCCATAGCCCGGGCCGGACGTCGGCGGCGCGTAGCCAGGGCCGGACGTCGGCTGCCCATAGCCCGGGCCGGACGTCGGCTGCCCATAGCCAGGGCCGGACGTCGGCTGCCCGTAGCCCGAGCCGGCGTACGGCGGGGTGCTGGCCGGGTGGCCCGGCGCGCCCTGCGGAACGCCGTACTGCGGCGGCACGGGAGTGGGCGCAGCGTACTGCGGCGCGGCCTGGCCGGGGGCGTACGCCTGCGGCGCGGGCTGGCCGACCGGGTGCCGCACGGTCGGGTCGGTGCTGCTCGGCTGCGGCACGGCCTGCTGCGGCACCGTCGGGTCGGTGCTGCTCGGCTGCGGCACGGTTGGGTCGGCGTCGGACGGCGTCGGGGAGACCGGCGGTGGTTGGTTCATCTTCTCGCTCCTACAGGTGGGCAGGTCCGCGTCGGCAGACTGCTCAGCAGATCTTGAAACCGTCGCAGGCGACCTTGATCGGCACGGCCAGTCCGATGCCCTCGGCGTTGCGCGCCTTGGCGGTGGCGATTCCGACCACCTGCTTACTGCCGTTGATCACCGGCCCGCCGGAGTTGCCCGGGTTGATGGGAGCGTCGAACTGGAGGGCCTGCCCGGACCCGCCCTGGGCCGGGCGCAACGCGCTCACCACGCCGGTGGTGACGCTGTCCTCCAGGCCGAGCGGGGCGCCGACGACGACGATCTGCTGACCGGACTTCGCAGCGGCGGGAGCGCTGACCAGGCCGGTGAACTTGCCGCTGGTACGCAGATGGGCCACATCGTTGGTCTTGTCCACCTTGACGATGGTCGCTGGAAAGCGCTGGTCGCTACGCTCCAGGAAGACCTCGCGGCCGCCGCCGTCCCAGACCGCCTCGACCACGTGAAAATTGGTGAAGAGGTTGGTCCCGCCGCCCGTCGCCGGCTTGCCCACCGCGAACGCGGTGCCGGTGAACTGGCCGGCCCGGACCCGGAACACGCTGGGCAGCACCGCACTGGCCACCGCCTCCGGGTTGAACGCGGCGCCGGCCTGCTTCTCCAACGCCTGCGCGCGCTTGTCCAGGCTGTCGAGGCGGGTGCCGTCGCCGTCCTGGGCCTGCGCCAACCGTCGATCGGTGTCGGCGAGCCGGTCCCCGAGCCGGTCGAGCTGGTACGCCTGGAGCCCGGTCACCGCGGCGAGCACGACGACGGCCAGGGTGGCGAGCACGGCCGGCCAGCGGCGGCGGGTGGGTCGGGCCGCCTGCTGCGGTGCGGCGGACGGCCAGCCGGGTTGTGCGGGACCGCCGAGGTGTCCGGCGGTCAGCGAAGGCGGGACGCTGGCCGGACCACCGGTTGACGGGTAGGCCGCGCCCGGGAGAGCCGGTGTGGCCGGGGAGTAGCCAGCGTGGCCCACAGCAGCCGTCGGAGCGCCCGCGCCGTACGGCCCGACGGTGCCCGGAACGGCGCCGCCGTACGAGCTGGCAGGCGGGTTTCCGTACGGCGCGACCGGCGCGGTGCCGTGCGGCACGGCCGGCGCGGTGCCGTACTGCGCGACCGGCGCGGTGCCATGCGGCGCGACCGGCGCGGTGCCATGCGGCGCGACCGGCGCGGTGCCATGCGGCGCGACCGGCGCGGTGCCCCACTGGCCGGGGTGGGACGGGGCGGGGCGGTCGGCGCGAGGTGCCGGGACTGGCCGGGACGGGTCGGTGCCCCCGGCCGACGGCGTGGGCCAGGTCGATCCGGCGCCCGGGTAGGGCTCGATGCGCGGTGGGAGCGGCCCGGGTCGGTCCGCCAACGGCCCGCTCACCTCGTCGGGCTCGGCGCCCGCCGGTCGCCCGTCCCCCGAACCGTAGCCAGCCGTCATGATCGCAGTGCCTCTCCCCGTGGTTTCACGCGGCGCCGCAACTCGTGTGTCATCTGTTGCGGGACCGCGGTGCCGATGGACCGTACCTGCGCGAACGGGCTTTGTCTCCCCCAATGTCCGGCATCCGGAAGGACACCTTGCGGACACCTGACCGACACACCCCGGACCGGCTGCACCCGCCGGATCACCGCGCGCACTAGGGTTGGCAGGTGACCGACGAACCACCCCTGCGCCGTCGGCCCACCGAGGAACTTCCGGGCAACGCACCCCACCACCCGCCGTCGGCCCAGCCGCAGCCGGCGGGCGGGGTGGCCGACCCGGCCGACGGTGGGCCCGTTCCGCTGATCGCCCCGCGTGACGGCACCCCTGATACGGTGGCCGCTCCGGCCGAGCTCGCCGAGGTCGTGGCCCGCTTCGCGGCGGGCACCGGCCCGGTCGCCCTGGACGCCGAGCGGGCCTCCGGTTACCGCTACAGCCAACGGGCGTACCTGGTGCAACTGCGCCGGGCCGGCGCGGGCACAGCGCTGATCGACCCGCTGCCACTGCCCGACCTCAGTGCGCTGGACGCGGTGATCGGCGAGGCCGAGTGGGTGCTCCACGCGGCCAGCCAGGATCTGCCCTGCCTGGCGGAGGTGGGGCTGCGTCCGCGCCGGTTGTTCGACACGGAACTGGCTGCTCGGCTGGCCGGGTTCGAGCGGGTCGGGCTGGCCGCGCTGACCGAGCAGTTGCTCGGGTTCACCCTGGAGAAGCACCACTCGGCGGCCGACTGGTCGAGCCGGCCGCTGCCCGAGTCGTGGCTGACGTACGCCGCTCTCGACGTGGAGCTGCTCACCGACCTGCGCGACGCGCTCGACGCCGAACTGACCCGGCAGGGCAAGTCGGCCTGGGCCGCGGAGGAGTTCGCGGCGCTGGTCCGCACCGGTGCACGCCCGCCGCGGGTCCGCGCGGAACCCTGGCGGCGTACCTCCGGCATCCACCGGCTGCGGGGGGCGCGGGCCCAGGCTCGCGTCCGCTCGATGTGGTACGCCCGGGACCAGATCGCGGCCCGGCGGGACGCCGCGCCCGGTCGGGTGTTGCCCGACTCGGCGATCATCGCTGCGGCCGAGTTGGACCCGAAGGACGAGAAGACCCTGCTGACCCTGCCCGGTTTCGGCGGTCGGTCGGTCCGTCGGTTGGCCCGCACCTGGCTCGCCGCTCTCGACGACGCCCGTCAACTGCCGGAGGATTCGCTGCCGGTCTCGCCGGCTGTGGAGGGTCCGCCACCGCCGCACCGGTGGGCCGAACGGGACCCGGTGGCGGCCGGTCGGCTGGCCCGCAGCCGGGAGGTGGTGATCCGCATCGCCGGGGAGCACAACCTGCCGCCGGAAAATCTGATCACCCCTGATTCGGTCCGCCGGCTGGCCTGGACTCCGCCGGAGGAGCTCACCGAGGAGACCGTGGCGGAGACCCTGCGCGGCTTCAACGCGCGCGAATGGCAGATCGCCCTCCTCACCCCGCACCTGACCCCGGCCCTGACCCCGGAATCCGCCACCCCTCCTCTTCCCTGACCGACCCGGGCCGTGCGGCCCGGGTCGGGCCTGGGGTGTGGGGTGGGCCACAACGGGGGGTGGGGCGGGGTTGGTTACTGGCGAGTAGCATTCGTTGGAACGTGCCCGTGTCGGCGACCTCATACGGTTCGGAGTGCCGCCTGCCGGCGCGAAGGCCGAATGACGGTCGAAAAGGAGGCTCAAGTGCCCCGTGAAGTTCGGGATGTCGTTTTCGTCGACGGCGTCCGTACCCCGTTCGGCAAGGCGGGTGGCATGTACGCCAACACCCGCGCCGACGATCTGGTGATCCGCTGCATCCGTGAACTGCTGCGACGCAACCCGCAGCTACCACCGGAGCGGGTCGAGGAGGTCGCCATCGCGGCCACCACGCAGATCGGCGACCAGGGCCTCACCATCGGGCGGACCGCCGCCCTGCTGGCGGGTCTACCCAAAACCGTTCCCGGCTTCGCCATCGACCGGATGTGCGCCGGCGCGATGACCGCGGTCACCACCGTGGCCAGCGGCATCGCCATGGGCGCGTACGACATCGCCATCGCCGGCGGCGTCGAGCACATGGGCCGCCACCCGATGGGTGAGGGCGTCGACCCCAACCCGCGCATCGTCGCGGAGAAGCTGGTCGACCCGTCCGCGCTGGTCATGGGCTCCACCGCGGAGAACCTGCACGATCTGGTCCCGCACATCACCAAGGCGCGCACCGACGCGTTCGCGCTGGCCTCGCAGCAGAAGACCGCCAAGGCCTACGCCAACGGCAAGCTCCAGGACGACCTGGTGTCGATGTCCATCCGTGACGCGGAGGGCGGCTGGGGTCTGGCCACCATCGACGAGGCCCCCCGGGACACGTCGCTGGAGAAGCTCGGCACCCTGAAGACGCCGTTCCGCCCGCACGGCAAGGTCACCGCGGGTAACGCGGCCGGCCTGAACGACGGCGCCACCGCGAGCCTGCTCGCTTCCGAGGACGTCGCTCGCGAGCTGGGCCTGCCGGTCGCCATGCGGCTGGTGTCGTTCGGTTTCGTCGGTGTGGAGCCCGAGGTGATGGGCATCGGCCCGATCCCGTCGACCGAGAAGGCCCTGCGCATCGCCGGGCTCAGCATCGACGACATCGGCCTGTTCGAGCTGAACGAGGCCTTCGCCGTGCAGGTGCTCGCCTTCCTCGACCACTTCGGCATCGCCGACGACGACCCGCGCGTCAACCCGTGGGGCGGCGCCATCGCCATCGGTCACCCGCTCGCCTCCTCCGGCGTACGGCTGATGACCCAGCTGGCCCGCCAGTTCGCCGAGCACCCCGAGGTCCGCTACGGCGTGACCGCCATGTGCATCGGCATCGGCATGGGCGGCACCGTGATCTGGGAGAACCCGCACTGGGAGGGAGCCAAGTGAGCGCTTTGGCCGCACCGAACGAGGTCGTCACCAAGGCGCTGCTGCGTCAGGTGAACGTACCGGGGCTGGACCGACCAGCCGCCCTGATCACGCTGGACAACGGTTTCGACCACACCAAGCCGAACACCTTCGGCCCGGGTGGGCTGACCAGCCTGGACGAGGCGATCACCGCTGCCCTGGCCGCCGACCCGGCGTTCATCGCGGTCACCGGCAAGCCGTACATCTTCTGCGTGGGCGCGGACATCGTCGGGCTGCCGCAGCTCGCCGACCGCGCGCAGGCGCTGGAGATCGGCCGGCTCGGCCACCGGGTCTTCGCCCGGCTCAAGGACAGCACCGTCCCCACCTTCGCGTTCGTCAACGGCGCGGCGATGGGCGGCGGCCTGGAGTTGGCGTTGCACTGCCACTACCGGACGCTCTCCGGTGGCGCGGCGGCGCTGGCCCTGCCCGAGGTCTCCCTCGGTCTGGTCCCGGGCTGGGGCGGTACGCAACTGCTGCCGAACCTGATCGGCATCCCCGCCGCCACCCAGGTGATCATTCAGAACCCGCTGATGCAGAACAAGATGCTCAAGCCGAAGCAGGCCGCCGAGCTGGGCATCGCGGACGTGCTGCTGGAGCCGGCCGACTTCCTGGAGCGTTCCCTGGAGTGGGCCGCCGGCGTGGTGCGGGGCCAGGTCACCGTGACCCGGCCCGAGGTCGACAAGGACATGTGGGCGGGCGTGCTCTACTTCGCCCGGCAGACCCTCGACCAGCGGCTGCACGGCGCGGTCCCGTCCGCGTACAAGGCCCTCGATCTGCTGGAGACGGCGAAGGACGGGGACTTCGCCGCCGGCACCGCCGCCGAGGACGAGGCCCTCGCGGACCTGGTCTTCTCCGAGGAGCTGCGCAGCGGCCTGTACGCCTTCGACCTGGTGCAGCGGCGGGCCAAGCGCCCGGCCGGCGCACCGGACAAGGGCCTGGCCCGCACGATCACCAAGGTCGGCATCGTCGGCGCTGGCCTGATGGCCAGCCAGCTGGCGTTGCTGTTCGCGCGTCGCCTCCAGGTGCCGGTCGTGATGACCGACCTGGACCAGTCCCGGGTGGACAAGGGCGTCGGCTACGTGCACACCCAGATCGAGAAGGCCGTCACCAAGGGCCGGATGGACAAGGGCACCGCCGCCAAGCTGTACGGCCTGGTCAGCGGCACGACGAAGGCAGAGGCCTTCGCCGCGTCGACGCCGGGCCAGCTCACTTCGTTCGCTGACTGTGACTTCGTCATCGAGGCGGTCTTCGAGGACCTGGGCGTCAAGAAGCAGGTCTGGGCCGAGCTGGAGAAGGTCGTTTCTCCGGAGGCGGTGCTCGCCACGAACACCAGCTCGCTCTCGATCACCGAGATGGCCGCGGAGATGGAGCACCCGGAGCGGGTGGTCGGCTTCCACTTCTTCAACCCGGTGGCGGTGCTGCCGCTGCTGGAGATCGTCCGCGGCGAGCGCACCGACGACGTCACGCTCGCGACCGCGTTCGCGGTGAGCAAGCAGCTCAAGAAGTCGTCGGTGCTGGTCAAGGATGCCCCGGCGTTCGTGGTGAACCGGCTGCTCACCCGGTTCCTGGGCACCGTCTTCGCCGCTGTCGACCAGGGCACCCCGCTGGACGTGGCGAACAGCGCACTGGACCCGCTGGGTCTGCCGATGCGCCCGCTCGCCCTGCTCCAGCTGGTCGGGCCGGCCGTCGCGTACCACGTGGGTGGCACCCTGCACGCGGCGTACCCGGACCGGTTCGGCGTCAGCGAGAACCTCAAGCGGATCGCCGACTCGGGCCAGCCGATCGTGGTCGACGACCAGATCAACGCCGACGTCGCCAAGCTGCTCGTGGTCGGTGACGAGCCGCTGACGGCCGAGCAGGTCCGGCAGAACGCGCTCGACGCGATGGCGCAGGAGATCCGGCTCATGCTGGACGAGGGCGTGGTCGCCGAGGCACAGGACATCGACCTGTGCATGATCCTCGGCGCTGGTTGGCCGTTCCACCTGGGCGGCGTCACGCCGTACCTGGACCGGACCGGCACCAGCGAGCGGGTCACCGGCAAGCGGTTCCTGCCGCTCGGGGCGGCGAGCCTGCCCGCCTGAGGAGATCGCAGCATCACCGTCGCGGTGGTCGGACCGTCCTTCGTGGGCGGGCCGGCCACCGCGACCGTTTGTGATCGGCCGACCGTCGAAAGGGGACGTGGGCAGGGACAACGTCGAAAGCTTCACCGGGTTAGGATCACGCGCTTTGCACACCCACCTTGGAGCTGACTGAATGTCCCAGCCACCGGCCAACCCCTACGGCCCGCCGCACGACTCCCCTACCCCGCCGCAGCAGCCGGGCCAGCCGCAGCAGGCCGGGGCCTGGGGGCCGCCGCAGCAGCAGGGATTCCCGCCCGCGCAGCAGGGTCAGCCGTACGGCGACCCGAGCATGCACGCCGGCCCGCCGCCCGCGAAGAAGTCGAATGTCGGCAAGATCGTGCTGATCGTGCTGTCCGTGGTGCTGGTGCTCTGCCTCGGCGGCGTGGCGATCACCTGGTTCGCCGTGAAGGACGACGTGGGCGACGTCGTCGACGCCACCAAGACCCGGGTGGTCGCGCCGGCCACCCTCGCCGGCCGGCCGAAGCTCACCGACCCGCAGCTGCAGGCGTCCGCCGACCAGTTGGTCACCGGGATGAAGGCGGAGGTGCAGAACGAGACCAGCACCGTCGGCGCCTTCTACGGCGACCGGACCAAGCAGGACCTCGTCATGATCGCCGCCGTGTCGGGCCTGCTGGCGGAACCGAAGAAGGAACTCGACGACGCCATCACCGGGCTCTCCACCGAGCTGGCGGTGACCAACATGGCGGCGGTCGAGGCAGGCCCCCTCGGCGGTGAGGCGAGCTGCGGCGACGGCAAGGCCGGGAGCGTGCCGCTGGGCATCTGCGTCTGGGCCGACCGGGGCAGCCTGGGCATGGTGGTGATGTACTTCAAGTCCGCCGACCAGGCGAAGGCCGAGTTCACCACGATCCGGGGCCAGGTCGAGCAGCGCTCCTGAGTCGTACCGACCGGGGCCCCGGCCACCCGAAGGTGGCCGGGGCCCCGTGCCGTACGCGGGCGGTCAGGCCGGTTCGCCAGCTCCCGCCGCGGCCCGCGCCGCCGCTGCCGCCGCACGCTCGGCCGCGTTGCCGAGCACGCAGAACTCGTTGCCCTCCGGGTCGGCGAGCACCACCCAACCCCCGCCGGTCGGGCCGACGTGATCGGCGACGTGCGCCGCACCGATGCCGAGCAGTCGCTCGACCTCCTCGGCCCGGGTTCGGTCGGCGGGCTGCACATCCAGGTGCAGCCGGTTCTTCACCGCCTTGCCCTCCGGCACGGCGATGAAGAGCACCTCCGGGCCGCCCGGCGGCAGGAGCATCGCCTCCGGGTCACCGGGGAAGTCGTCGGGCTGCCGAGGGCAGTCGAAGACCTGCGACCAGAAGCCGGCCAGGGCGTACGTGTCGTGGCAGTCGATGCTGATGTTGTGGATCGTCGAACTCACAGCTGGTCCTCCACAGTGGTGGTGGTGACACGCTCCCCGGCGCTGCGGACCACGCAGAACTCGTTCCCCTCCGGGTCGGCGAGCACCGCCCAGCCTGTGCCGTCGGCGTGCCGTCGGTCGGCAACCATGCTGGCCCCGAGGCCGAGCACCCGCTCGATCTCCTCGTCCCTGGTCCGGTCAACGGGTTCCAGGCAGATGTGGAGCCGGTTCTTGGTCACCTTGTCTTCCGGCACCGCTTGGAAGAACAGGTTCGGGGTGGCGTCGTCCGGCGGCAGCAGGGCCGCCTCCGGGTCACCCGGGGCGTCCTCGGAGTGCCGGGCGTACCCGAGCACCGCCGACCAGAAGCCGGCCAGGGCGTACGTGTCGTGACAGTCAAAACTGATGTTGCGGATCCGTGGATACACGGGTGTTCCCTCCGTGGTGCTGGATGGGGACGCTCCGCCTCCGGGGTCAGCCGGCCGAGACCCGGGGCGCGGAGTCACTGTTGGTGAACATCGACGCACCCCCCTTCGGTCATGAGCTGACGGCGTGATCTTGCCAGCGGGTGAGCGCCCCGCGCAACCCCGTTCAGCCGGCGGCGGGCGCCGCCTGGGCGTCCGCCGACGGCAGGGTGACCGTCACCTCCAGGCCACCACCGGACTGGGCGATCACCCGTACGGTGCCGCCGTGCGCGTTGCAGACCGCCCGGACGATGGACAGCCCCAGGCCGGAACCGCGGGCTCCGGTGCGTTCGCGGCCGCCGCGCTGGAACGGCTCGAACAGCCCTGGCACGTCGGTCTGGTCCACCTCGAAACCGGTGTTGCCCACCACCAGCCAGGATCGTTCGCCGTCGGTGCCCGTACGCACCCAGAGCCGGCCGTGCAGGTGGTTGTAGCGGACCGCGTTCTCGATGAGGTTGCCGGCCAGCCGGTCGAGCAGCCCCGGGTCGCCGACGACGGGCGCGGACTCCAGCGACGTCTGCACCCGCAGGCCGATCCGTTCCACCTCGCGGCGCATCGCCGACAGCGCGTTGGCGGTGCCGGCGGCGAGGTCACACTCGGTGCGCCGGCCCAGCCGCCGGCCGGCCTGCGCCTCGCTGCGGGCCAGCACCAGCAGCGCGTCCACCAGGCCATTGGCCCGTTCCGAGGCGTCGCGGACAACGGTCGCCATTCGGCGGTACTCGCCGGCGTCCGCGTCGTCGTCGCTGAGTGTCACGTCGATCTCGGTCCGCATCACGGCGAGCGGGGTACGCAGCTCGTGCGAGGCGTTCGCCACGAAGCGTTTCTGCGCCTCGAACGCGGACGCGATCCGGTCCAACATGGCGTCGAACGTCTTGGCCAGCTCGGCCACCTCGTCGTCGGCGCCCGAGTAGCCGATCCGCTGGTCCAGGGTCGCCTCGCCGAGCCGCTGCGCCGTCGCGGTGACCTGGTGCAGTGGGCGCAGCGCCCGACCGGCCACCGCGTACGCGCCGGCCACCCCGACCACGCTGATCGCCAGCAGCGCGACGAGGCCCTTGGCCAGCAGCTCCCCGGACGCGGCGTCGACCAGTTGCCGCTGCCACTGCCCGGCGTCCAGCGACCGACCGTCGGCGAGCACCACGGTCGTGCCGGGCAGCAACTCGTCGGTGGGTCGCAGCGCGTCACGGACGAGCAGCCAGGCCAGCAGCACGAGGATCGCCCCCGCGCCGATCAGCAGCACCCCGTTGAGCAGGGTCAGCCGCAACCGCAGGGTGGGCCGCATCCGGCGACTCACAGTACGACCTCGGTTCGCGACTGCGGGGCTCGCGAACCCGGCTCACTCCTCGCGCTCACGCGCCTACCTCGGCGGTGCGGTAACCCGCGCCGACCACCGTCTCGATCAGCGGCGGGTCACCGAGCTTCTTGCGCAACGTCATCACGGTGACCCGGACGATGGTGGTGAACGGGTCGGTGTTGGCGTCCCAGACCCGTTCCAGCAGCTCCTCGCTGGAGACCACCGCGCCGCGCGCCTTGAGCAGCTCGCTGAGCACCCCGAACTCCTTGTTGGTGAGGTCGACCGGCAGGCCGGCGCGGGTGGCCACCCGGCGGGCCGGGTCGAGCACCAGGTCGGCCAGTTCGAGCACGGGCGGTGCGGCCGGGGTGGCCCGCCGGCCCAGTGCCTGCACCCGGGCGACCAGCTCGTCGAAGGCGAACGGTTTGGGCAGGTAGTCGTCCGCGCCGAGCTGCAACCCCTCCACCCGGTCGGCCACCGTGCCGCTCGCGGTGAGCATCAGCACCCGGGTCAACGCACCGGAGGCGGCCAGGTCCGCGCAAATCTGGTCTCCGTGCACGCCCGGCAGGTCGCGGTCCAGCACCACCACGTCGTACCGGGTGACGAACGCCGCCTCGTGGCCGGCGTCGCCGTCGTACGCCACGTCGACGGCCATCCCCCGCTTGCGCAACCCGCGCGCGATCGCGTCGGCGAGGTTGCGCTCGTCCTCCACCACCAGTACCCGCATCCCGGCCTCCTCGCTGCTGACCACCGCCAACCTAGTGCCGGCTGGCAACCATCGTCCCTCGCCGCCCGCGTCGGTCGGCGTTGCGGACCATTGCGGCGTACGCGATGCTGTCCGGCGGCACCGAGCGACGGGCGGACCTGGCATGACCATCGCGGCATCACCAACCCAGCGGGACATCGCCTACCGGGGTTTCCAGCTGCCGGACGACATGACGGCCAGCAGCGGTGACGGTCTGCTGGCCACCCATCGAGGGCTGGCCCTCGACGGCGCCGACCAGCGCGGCACCTGGACGTCTCCGCCGGTGCGGGTCGGCTTTACGGTCGCCGAGGTGGTGCCGTCCTGGACCGCCGACACCCCGGACGGCTGCTGGATCGAGGTCGACCTGCGCGGCTGGCACGGCGACGCGGCCAGCACCGACTGGTACCGGCTGGCCCGCTGGGCGGCCGACGACCACGCGGTGCGACGCGCCTCGGTGCCCGGGCAGCGCGACGGCGACGCCCGGGTCGACACCGACACCCTGATCGTGACCGGGGCGACGGTCACCGGTTGGCAGGCGCGGGTGACCCTGTGCCGGCCGATCGACAGCCCGACCGGCCCGAGGCTGCGCAGCATCGGCGCGGTCGCCACCGGCCCCGCTCCGACCGTCCCGACTGGTTCGACCGACCCGACCGACGAACCGGGGTACGACGCAGACGAGGCCGCTGCCCGTGGGCGGGTGTTGGACGTGCCCTGCTACTCGCAGCGGCTGCACGCCGGCCAGTACCCGCAGTGGGGTGGCGGCGGCGACTCCTGGTGCAGCCCCACCTGCACCTCGATGGTGCTCGCCTACTGGGGTGCCGAGCCGGTGCCGGAGCACTACGCCTGGGTGGAGCCGTCCGGCCCGCGTCCGGTGGTGGTGCACGCCGCTCGGCACTGCTACGACCACGCGTACGCCGGGGCCGGCAACTGGCCGTTCAACACCGCGTACGCCGGTCTGCACGGGGTCGACGCCTTTGTCACGAGGCTGCGGTCACTGGTCGAGGCGGAGGCGTTCCTCGCCGCCGGCATCCCCCTGATCGTCTCCGCCGCGTTCCGGGCCGACGAGGTGCCGGGGCTCGCCTACGACACCGGTGGACACCTCATGGTGCTGGTCGGCTTCACCGCCGATGGCGACCCGGTGCTCAACGACCCGTACGCCCCGGACGACGACACGGTCCGTCGTACCGTGCCCCGGCAGCGGTTCGAGGCGGTCTGGCAGCGCGGCAGCGGCGGTGTGGCGTACGTGCTGCGGCCCCCGTCGGTGCCGCTGCCCCCGCCGCCCGCCCAGGCGAACTGGTAGTCAGTCGGGCAACTTCCAGATCCGGTACGCGCCGGCCGGGGCGGCACCGCACACCAGGTGACCGGTGATCGCCTGACAGTCGCCGGTGGCCTCGGGCAGCACGTCCAGGACGCGCACCTTCCCGGCGCGGACGTCCACCTCGCCGAGGAGGACCCCTCCGTCGGGATGCCGACGGGTGCCGACCAGCCGGCCGCCGGCACTGAGTTGGTACAGGTCCCACCGGCCCAGGTCGGCCAGCTCCCGGCCGGTCAGCGGATCGAGCACGACGAAGTGCTCCGGCCCGTCCGCGCTGGCCAACACGTTGACGATCAGCCGACCGTCGTACGGCCAGGCCCACCCCCACCGGCTGTTGCGCCAGCGAAGCTCGCCGGTCGCGGCGTCGACCGCCTGCAGTTCTTTCTGACCGGCGCGCATACACAGGACGGGGCCACAGTCCAGCGCGAAGTCCACGAGGACGCCGACGCGGGCCCAGCGTCGGTCGAGCTGGTCCAACCCGTACGCGGTGACCGTGCCCGCGCCTCTGTCGATGGACAGCAACAGGTCCTTCGTCAGGTCCACAGCGATCGGACCACCGTCGGGCGGGCGCAGGTCGGCGCTGGACAGCACCGCACCGGTGATCGCGTCGCGTACCTCGACCGGACCGTCCACCTGGTTGAGCACGACCCGGTCCACTCCGTGCCCGGTGTCCCGAACGCTGACCTCGGCGGTGGTGGCGGGCAGTTGCCAACGCACCGTGCCGCAGCAGGGGTCGACCGCGCGCAGACTGGACGGCTCGGTCTCGCCGCCGGTACGCAGCAGCACGTTGCCGTCGGCCAGCTTGTAGGCGCCACCCGGCTGCTGCCACCGGTACGCCCCGGTCGCCCGGTCCAGTGCGATGGTGCGTGTCTCCCGACCCTCGGGGCCGATCTCGTACCCGGTGGCCAGCACCATCCCGGCCAGCTGGGTCATTCCCCAGTACCGCGCCTCCGCCGACAGCGGCGCCTGCCAGACCGGCTCAACGCCGGGCAGCCGGTACGCGGCCAGCCGCCCCTGCCGCGTCGGGCTTGTCGGCTCCATGACCAGGACGAGGTCACCGTCGACCATGACGTCGGCCCCGGGCCAGGCCGGCAATGTCACCGGGGCCCGCCGGGGCGGCGGCACGGCGGCGGAGGCGAGAGTGACCAGTACGAGCAACAGGACCAGCGCGCAGCGCAGCGGCCGGCCGTTGGCCCGGGGTGGACGGGGCAGCGGGTCCGGATCCGGCCCGTGCCGCAGCTCGCCGAGGTCGATCACCGGGCCGGTCACCGCGGCAACCGCCACAGCGCGGTCGAGCCGTCGGTACGCCGGCAGAGCAGGGTCGGCAGGGCCGCCTGGCAGCTGCCGGCGACACCCGGCAGCACGTCGCTGATCCGTGCCCGGCCGGCCACCAGGTCAAGCTCGGCGACGACCAGCCGACCGTCGTCGCCCAGCCGCACCCCGACCAGCGGGTCGGCGGGCCGGAGCGTCGGGATCAGGTTCCACCGGCCCAGTTCGGCCCGCACCTGCCCGGTCGCCGAATCCCGCACCGCGTACCGCTCCTCGGGCCCCACCATCAGAAGCCGGCCGTGCCGGACGTCGGCCAGCAGTTCCCCACTCACGTCCGACCAGCGCCCCGCACCAGTGGCGGGATCGAGGACCTGGAGACCGCCGGTCTGCTGCATCACGCAGAGCAGGCCGCCACAGCCGACCACATAGGACATCAGCGGCACCTCGGCCGTCCACCGCGGCTCCAACCCGGCCAGCCCGTAGCTCAGCAGTCGGGTACTGCCGGGTGGGGCGAGCAGCAGGAGGTCGTCGACGACCTGCACCCGCTGGAACGCCGATCGGTCGCCCGGCAGCGTGTCGACGCTGCCCAGCATCCGGCCGGTGCCGGCGTCGTGCACCTGCACCTCGCCCGTCGGCTGGACGAGCACGAACCGGTCGATCAGGCCGTCGGTCACGTGGTAGGAGGCGTTGGCGGGCGGTGGAAGTGCCACCGTCCAGAGCATCCGGCCGGTGTCGGGCTCGACCCGGATCATCGCGACCGGCCCTTCCTCTCGGATGTCTGTCAGCAGCAGGCCACCGTCGGCACTCGGTTGGGGAGCCCCCGGGTGCTGCCAGCGCTGCTGGCCCGTCTCGGCGTCGAAAGCGGTGGTCTGGAACACCCCGTTCGCGGCGTTGACCCCCATCGCCAGCACCAGTCCCCGCTCGACCCGGACGTCGAGGTAGTCACCGTCGCGGGCCAGCGACGCCTGCCACCGCCGCCGCACACCGGCGCCCGGCGACGGCTGGGCGTACGCGGTCAGGAACCGGTCCTCGTCGGGTGTCGCCGGGTCGACCACGAAGACGCCGTCCGCGGCGAGGTACACCGAGGCGCCCCGCGCTGCCGGCACCACGCTCACCGTCCGTTCCGACGGCGGTGTCGCCCCGGCCAGCACCACCAGGGCGAGCAGTAGCACCGCCGCGCTGCGCAGCGGGCGGCCAGCGGCGCGGGGCCGACGGACCGGAGGCACCGATGTCGGCTCGTCCCGGACCTCGCCCAGCTCGATGATCGACAAAGACCGTCCTTCCGTCACCGAGTACGGCTGGCTGACGCGTCAACGTCCGGCATATCGGCCGTGGGCGCACCGGCCCGGCAAAAGCGACGCACCCTCGCCTGTACGATGGCGCGTCGTGGCCGTGCCGGTGGTAAACCCTTCGCTGAATCCCGTGACCGACGCCGACCCGGTCGAGGTCGAGCCGACACGGCGGCCTCGACGCCGCCCGGCCCGAGCCGACCTGTTGGCCCTCGGAGCCTATGTGCTGCTGGGCATCTTCGTCTGCCTCAACTACTGGGGTGACGTCACCGGCCGGGTCTCCTCGCACCTGCCCACCGACCACAGTTGGTTCGAGTGGCTGTTCGCGCACGGCGCGTACTCGGTGCGGCACCTGGAGAACCCGCTGTTCACGGCCCAGCAGAACGCCCCGGACGGGGTGAACATGATGGCCAACACCTCACTGCTCGGGGTGACTCTGCCGCTTGCCCCGCTGACCATGCTGCTCGGCCCCCAGGTGATGTACGCGCTCTACCTGGGCGGGGCGTTGGCGGCCACCGCCGGCACCGGGTACTGGATGCTCTCCCGCCACCTGGTGCGCTCCCGGGCGGCGGCCTTCGTCGGCGGCGCGTTCCTCGGTTTCGCGCCGGGAATCATCCACCACGCCAACGGCCAGCCCAACTTCGTGTCCAACTTCCTGCTGCCGCTGATCGTGGTGCGGGTGCTGCGCCTGGGCGAGCCGGGCCGCTGGCGGCGCAACGGGCTGGTGCTCGGGGCGCTGGTGACGTACCAGATCTTCATCAACGAGGAGATGCTGCTGCTCACCGCGCTGGCCTGCCTGGTCATCGTGCTGGCGTACGCCGTGCAACGGCCGGCGGCCACGCGGGCCGTCGCCGGCACGTTCCTGGCCGGGCTCGGCGTCGCCGGCGGGCTGGCCCTGGTGCTCGCGGCGTACCCGATCTGGTTCCAGTTCAACGGCCCACAGTCCTACCGGGGTCTGCAGGGTGGCGTCTTCCACAACTGGGGCGAGGACCTGGTCGCCTTCGTCACCTTCGCCCGGGACACCTGGGCCGGTGACCCGGAGGTGGAGAAGACGATCGGGCTGACCGAGCAGAACACCTGGTTCGGCTGGCCGCTGGTGCTGCTCTCGCTGGTGGCTCTCGTGCTGCTCGTGCGCCGGTCGCTGGCCACGCGGATCGTCGCGGTGCTCATCGTGGTGTTCAGCGTGGCCGCGATCGGGCCGTGGGTGCGCTTCAACGGCGTGGAGACCGGTGTGCGCGGCCCGTGGTCGTACGTGTCGGACGACCTGCCGCTGGTCGAGATGATGATGCCGACCAGGTTGACGCTGGTGGTCGCCGCCGCGGTGGGCGTACTCCTCGCGCTGACCTGGGACGCTGCGTACCGCCAGGGGCGCCCGGTGGCCGACCGGCCCCGGGTGCCGGCCCAGCGGACCGGCGAACCGGCCCCGGCGGCGTCCGACGACGCGGCCACGCCCACGCCGGTCGCGGCGCGCCGTCGGTGGCTGCGCCCGGTGGGGTACGCGGCGGTCGCCCTCGCCGTCCTGCCGCTCTTCCCCCGGCCGCTGCCCGCCCAGCAGATGGACCCGCCGCCGCACTTCATCACCGCCGGCGGTTGGCGGCCGTACGTGCCAGCGGGCCGAACCCTGGTGCCGGTGCCGATCCCGAGCAACGTGCACGGCCTGCCGACGTTGCGCTGGAGCGCGCTGACCGAGCAGGAGTTCCCCGTCCCGGGCGGCTACTTCATCGGCCCGAACGAGCTGGGCGAGGGCGTGTTCGGCGCGCCGAACCGGCCCACGAGCAGCCTCGTCTACTCCACGATGGACCGTGACGCGGTCCCCGTGCTCACCGACGAGAACCGCCGCCAGGCCGTCGAAGACCTGCGCTTCTGGCGGGCGTCGGTGGTGGTCCTCGGGGCGCACCCGCGCGAGGCGGTGCTGCGCGAGCTGGTCACCGGCCTGATCGGGCCGCCGCAGCGCGTCGACGACGTCTGGGTCTGGGACGTCCGCGACCTGGTGGGTTAGCCGCCGCCGGGGTCAGCCGGCCAGACCCCGGACGTCCCACACCCAGACGTCCAGCTCCTGGTGTCCCGGGCCGACCAGCTCCTCGACCGTACGCCGCAGCGGCTCCGCGTTGTGCTGCCGCACCGGCAGCACCAGGATCGCCGCCCGCCAGTGCCGCAGCTCGTCGGTGAATCGACGGCGCTGCCGGTCGTCGAGCTTGGGCGTACGACCGGTGGCCGCCACCTCCTCCAGCGCCTGGCCCACCCCGCTGGGTCGGCCGCCGAACCGGCCCGGGTCACCGGTGTTGCCGTTCCGGGGTGCGAGGAAATAACCGCCGGGGATCTTGAAGTCGAGGTTGGTGGCCGCCGCCCAGCGCATGCCGTGCGTGTTGCCCATGCTGGGCACCGGGATCGGCACCAGCGTCTGGTCCGGCCCGACGTACGCCCGCCAGCGGTCGGCGGTGATGAAGTCCGGCACGGGCGGCCGAGAGACCACCCGCAGCGGCATCGGAGCGATCGGCAGCAGCGCGAACACCAGGCCTGCGGCGGTGAGCATCCGTACGGTGCGCTGGTCGGCCGGGCGCAGCGCCCAGGCCCGCTCGACGGCGAGCGCGAGCAGCAGACCGATCACCACACTGGTGATCAGACCGAACCGGGTCGGCACCACCGCGTCCAGCAGCGGCAGGTGGACCAACCACTGCCAGGGCCCGCTGACCAGCTCCCGGTCCCACCAGGAGACCCGCTCGCCGAGGGAGAGCACGGCGAAGAACAGGCCGGTCGCCGCGAGCGCCCGAACGATCAACTCCCGGCGCAGCCAGACCACGATGCCGATGGCGAGCAGCGACAGGCTCCAGCCGAAGAAGGCGTTCTCCTCGGAGTAGTTCGGCGCCAGGTTGATGTTGGCTCGCTGGTTGCCGCCCAGGGTGGGCGAACCGGGGGCGAAGAAGGCGGCGATGTCGTTGCCGTAGTCCCGCACCGCATCGCTGAGCCCGTGGTAGGCCATGGGCCCGGCGAACTGCACGTACAGGGGGTACGCCAGCAGTGCCCCGGCCAGCAGCGCGCAGGTCACCACGCCGGCGCCCAGGGGTCGCCACGCCGCCCGCCAGCGGACCGGCTCCTGGGCCAGCACGGCCAGCAGGAAGACCCCGCAGGCCAGCGCCGTGAAGAGCAGAATCTCCTCGTTGATGAACGCCTGCGCCACGACCAGCAGAGCGAGCAGCGCCCCGTCACGGACCGGTCGGCGGGACCGGGTGAGGACCAGCACCCGCCAGACGATGAAGGGCAGCAGGAACTGGCTGATGATGTTCGGATGCCAACTGGCGTGCGAGAGCATCGCGGGCGAGAACCCGCAGAACCAACCGCCGACCGCCGCCGCGAGCGGGGTACGCACCAGGTTGCGGGAGAGCATGAGGTACCAGGCCATGGCGGTGCCGGCGAGACCGAGGGTCACCAGCAGCACGAAGGAGACCGCCGGCCCGAAGAGCAGCGTCACCGGGACCATCGGGATGCCCAGCGCCAGCACGGCCGTGTTGGCCATCAGGTTGACGCCGTCCGGGTAGTTGAACTGCTCGGTGTAGAACGGGTACTCGCCATGCAGCACCACGCGTACCGAGTGGGCGAGGAAGAACTGCACCTGGGCCGGGTCCCCGGTGTAGAGCGAGGCCACCCGGCCGGACGGGTCCAGCCAGATCCGGCTGGTCACCCAGAGCGCGGCGAGCAGGAACAGCCCGCCCACCGCGAGGTGCTGCCGCCGCCGAGTCCACCGACGCCACCACGCCCGCGTCGGTACGGCCACCGCGTCCTCGGCCGGCGCATCCTCGGGCGGGGCGTCCTCGGTTGGCGCGGCGAGTGTGGAGCCGGTGGCACCGCGGGCCTCGACCGGTGCGGTGGATGTGCTGGTCAGCGCGGCGGGGCCGGCGAAGAGGCCGACCGGAGTGCGATAGCTCACCATCTCGTCGGAGCCGGCTGCCGCCTCCGAATGCGGCGCGGGCAGGGCGCGGGACTCGGCAGGCGTCACAGTCGGCGGAGTCTACCGGAGCAACCAAAACGCACTAAAGCCCCGGTGGTGTCCAATGTGGTGGGTCTGGCGACGGCCACCTGAGGCCCCGCATCGGACATCTCGTACTATGGCGCTTTCCGACAGCGATGGCGAGGCGATCGGAGGGCGGGCCAGGTGACTCCAGGCCGTCGGTACGGCAGGGCGCTTCCCGTCCTGCTGAGCGCGCTGCTGGCCACCACGGCCTGTGGTTCGGGGGCCGACCGGAAGCCGCAGGACCTGCGAGTCGGGTACGACAGCCTGGATGGCGCGCTGGCAGTGTGGCCGCCCCGAGGCGACCTCTCGGGTGACGCCACGGCGACGAGAGCGGTCACCGAGGCGGTCCGTGCCTGGCGGTCGCCGGCCGACGACCGCGCGCACCTGCCGTCGTCCGGCATCCTCTTCTCCGGTCGGGTCGACGGCGCCCCGGTGGCCCTCGTGGCCGCCGACGTGCCGGGCGAGAGCGCCTCCTGGCTGCTGCAACTCACCCGCGACGGCGACCGGTACGCGGTGACCCGCGCCACCGAATACACCGACCCGGGTTACCTCGTCTACTCCGACGTGCTGCCGGTGCAGACCGCCGGCGGCCGGCGCTACCTGGTCTCCGCTCGGGTGCAGACGCTGGTTGGGCCACAGGATCGGACGTTGACCGTCGCTGACGGCCTCAGCGCGCCGGTCGACGTGCCGTCCTGCACGGCTGTCGCCGTGACCGCGACCCTGAAGACCACCGAGTCACTGCCCCGCGGGCGGGCCGCCGACCGGCTGCTCGACCTGGGCACCGGCACCGTCGATCCGCGCTACCCACTGGTCCGCGACGAGTCCGGCACGGGACGGCGGGCTCTCACCGGCCTGGACACCTGCGTGCTGGCCGGCGACCGGGGTCCGTTCGGCAGCATCCCGCGCCGGATCGGCGACCGGGATGCGCCGCGCTCGGTGCCGACGTCCTGGCCGATGGCGAAGCTCACCGTTCGGTCGCTCGGTGAGGTCGCCCTCGGCGGTGGCGAGGCAGCCGAGTTGCAGCAGCTCAGCTGGGACACCGACGCCGGCGCGATGACCGCCGTTGTCTACCGACCGGCCGACGGGAGCGCGCCGGTCGTCTCGCCCGCCGACCGGGCCACCCCGTTGCAGGCGTACCAACTGCCGGTGCCCGGTCAGCCGCTGGTGGTGCTCAGCTGGCGGCCCACCCGGGACAGCTCCCTGTCCGTTCCGCCGGGAACTCCCCTGCTGGTCGAACACCCCGGCCTGGTGGTCATCCCCAGCCCGCCCCGCACCCAGACCTACAGCCTCGCCAACACCGACAAGACCCACTACCGCTCAGTGAAACCCCACTGACCCCACCAGAGGGCGTGACGCGACGGCGGGCGGTCCCCGGAGGGGCCGCCCGCCGTCGTCGTGTTGTGGGTCAGTTCTGCGCGGAGGCGTTACTGGTGGGCGTCAGGCGGTCCGGGGCGGCATCCAGGCCGGAGATCCAGCCGGTGACGTTGCGGGCCACGTCCTGGGCGGTCAGGCCCAGGTCCGAGAGGATCTGGGCGCGGGTGCCGTGCGGGTGCCAGTCGGCTGGCACGCCCAGGTCCTTGAGCGGCACCCGGACGTCGGCGTCGCGCATCGCCTGGGCGAGCGCGTCGCCCACCCCGCCGACCCGGACGCCGTCCTCGACGCTGACCACGAGCCGGTGGCTGGCGGCCAGCTCGACCAGCTCAGCCGGGACCGGACGCACCCAGCGGGGGTCGACGACGGTGACCCCGTAGCCCTGCTCGGCGACCCGGGCGGCCACCTCCATGCCCAGTTGGCCGAAGGAGCCGACGGCAACGAGCAGCACGTCGGTACGCGCCGACTCGGCCAGCACGTCGACCGGGCCGACCCGGCGCAGCGCCGGCAGGTCCGCGGCGACCGCGCCGGTCGGGAAACGCACCACGGTCGGGCCGTTGTCGACGGCCATCGCCTCGCGCAGCTCCTCCCGCAGCGTGGCGGCGTCGCGGGGAGCGGCGATCCGCAGCCCGGGCACCACCCCGAAGACCGACATGTCCCAGATGCCGTAGTGGCTGGGGCCGTCCGGGCCGGTGATGCCCGCCCGGTCCAACACGAAGGTCACCGGCAGCTTGTGCATCGCCACGTCCAGCAGGACCTGGTCGAAGGCGCGGTTGAGGAAGGTGGCGTAGACGGCGACCACCGGATGCAGGCCGCCGAGCGCCAACCCGGCCGCCGAGGTGGCGGCGTGCTGCTCGGCGATGCCCACGTCGTACACCCGCTCGGGGTACTTGCGGGCCAGCTTGGCGATGCCGGTCGGCTCAGCCATCGCGGCGGTGATGCCCACCACGTCCGGCCGCTCGTCGGCGATCGCGACCAGCTCGTCGGCGAAGACGTGCGTCCACTTCACCGACGGGGCGGCCAGCAGCGCACCGGTCTCGACGTCGAAGGCGCTGCCGGGGCCGTGCAGGCAGTCCGCCTCGTCCTCCTCGGCGGGGCGGTAGCCGTAGCCCTTCCGGGTGACCGCGTGCACGATCACCGGACCGCCGAAGTTCTTCGCCGCGCGCAGCGCCGCCTCGACCGCAACCACGTCGTGCCCGTCCACCGGGCCCACGTACTTGATGCCGAGGTCCTCGAACATGGCCTGCGGGGCGACCGCGTCCTTGATGCCCTTCTTGACCGCGTGCAGCACCTCGTACATCGGCTTGCCGACCAGCGGAGTGGAGCCGAGGGCGTCCTTGACCGTGTCGAGGACCTTCTCGTAGCCCGGGTTGAGCCGCAGCGACGAGAGGTGGTCGGCCAGGCCGCCGATGGTCGGCGAGTAGGACCGGCCGTTGTCGTTGACCACGATCACCAGGGAGTTTCCGGCGGTCGCGATGTTGTTCAGCGCCTCCCAGCACATGCCGCCGGTGAGCGCGCCGTCGCCGACCACGGCCACGACGCTGCGCGCCTCGCCCCGCAGGGCGTACGCCTTGGCCAGGCCATCGGCGTAGGAGAGCGCGGTGGAGGCGTGCGAGTTCTCGATGAGGTCGTGCTCGCTCTCCGCCTGGCTGGGGTAGCCGGAGAGGCCACCGCGCTGGCGGAGCTTGTCGAAGCCGGACTGGCGCCCGGTGAGGATCTTGTGCACGTACGACTGGTGGCCGGTGTCGAACAGGAGCCGGTCACGGGGGGAGTCGAAGACGCGGTGCATGGCCAGCGTCAGCTCGACCACACCGAGGTTGGGCCCGACGTGCCCACCGGTGCGGGAGACCTTGGCGATCAGAAAGTCCCGGATCTCGGCGGCGAGGACATCCAGTTCCTCAACCGACATCCGCTTGACGTCCTGCGGGCTACGCACCGTCCCCAACAGCCGGCCGTGGTTGGCCGTGTCCTCTTCAACACTCATGACCAGAGAGTCTATCGGCCGTGCGGTACTCCGCAGCCCGGCCCGAGCCCGGCTCACCCGCGGCCGACGGCTGAGCGCCTGGTCAGAGCCCGGTCGGCCCGGCGCGGGCGATCTGCCGCGTGCCTGGTCAAGGCCGGCTGCAACCCTCATCAGGCCCGGATGCGCAGCCGGAGCGGCGGGTCGGTCGGGATGCCGGGGTACGCCGGCCCGGCCGGTGTCCACGAGCCGAGCACAGCGCCCCGGGTGGCGCCGGTCACCGACGGGATCGACCCGGGCAGTCCGTGCCAGGACAGCCAGCCGAGCAGCGCGAAGGCGTACGCCTCCTTGGCCTGCGCGGGGACGCCCAGCTCGTCGCTGCGGCGCAGCCGCCACCGGCCGGCACCGAGTGCGGCGAGTCGACCCAGCAGGGTGGGATTGCGCACACCACCACCTGCGGCGACCACCTCGACCACGCCGTGCCGATCGCACTCGGCGGCAACCACCCGCGCGGTCAGCTCGGTCAGCGTGGCCAGCAGGTCGTCCACCGGCACCTGCGCACCGAGCGCGGCAAGGTGCCGGTCCAGGTAGCCGGCGTGGAACAGCTCCTTGCCGGTGGACTTGGGTGGTGCTGCCGCGTAGTACCGCTCAGCCAGCAGCGCGGCGAGCAGCCCGGGGTGCACCCGGCCGGCCGCCGCCCGCGCACCGTCGAGGTCACACGGCCGGCCCAGGAAGCGTTGGGCCGCCGCGTCCAGCAGGGCGTTGGCCGGGCCCACGTCGTACCCGAGCACCGGGGCCCCGGGCGCGACCACGGTGAGGTTGGCGATGCCGCCAAGGTTCAGCGCCGCGCGCGGCCCGGCGGCACCGTCGAGCAGCAACGCGTCGAAGGCCGGCACCAGCGGCGCGCCCTGCCCGCCGACGGCGATGTCCGCCGAACGCAGGTCACTGAGCACCGGTACGCCGACCCGGGCGGCCACCCGGGCCACCGCGCCCAGTTGCAGGGTGCCCAGGGCCACCCCGTCGGCGACCCAGTGAAAGACCGTCTGACCCGGAGAGACCACCGCGTCGGCGCGCCCACCGGCCAGCTCCACCCCGACCGCCGCCGCCTCGGCGAAGACCTCGCCCAGACGGTTGTCGAGCCGGCAGACGGCCTCGATGGTGGTGGCCGCCGGGGGCAGCAGCGCGGCGATCTCGGCCCGCAGCCGCTCGTCGTAGTCCAGGCCACGATGCCCCAATGGCCGCAGCCACAGGGTGTCCCCCTCGACGCTGAACTCCGCCGCGACGACGTCCACCCCGTCATACGACGTCCCCGACATCAGCCCGACGACCGTCAGCGGGTCACTCATGCCGGCGGGAGCAGCAGCCCGACCTGCTCGACGTGCTGCGTCATCGGGAACAGGTCGAAGCCACGCAGCGCGGTCAGCCGCCAGCCGAGTTCGGCGAAGGTGCGCACGTCCCGGGCGAAGGCGGCCGGGTCGCAGGCCACGTACGCGATCGCCCGTGGGCCGGCGGCGACCAGCGCGCGGACCACCGGGGCGCCCGCCCCGGCGCGCGGCGGGTCGAGCACCACCACGTCGACCGGGCCGGTGATCCGTCGGCGGGCCAGCGCGGTCTCCACCCGGGCCGACACCACCTCGACCCGGGGCAGGTCGGCCAGGTTCTCCCGGGCGGCGGCGACGGCCTGCGCCGCGGCCTCCACGAGGGTCACCCGGCCGGTCGCACCGACCCGGGCGGCCAGCCCTGCGGCGAACAGCCCGGCGCCGCCGTAGAGGTCCCAGGCGACCTCGCCCGGCTGGGGATCGAGCAGTTCCAGCACCGCCGTGGACAGGGTGTCCGCGGCGGCCGGGTGCACCTGCCAGAACGCGGACGCGGGCAGCGTCCAGTCCCGTCCGGCGGCCACCTCGCGGACCTCGGTCGGCCCACTCACCGGGGTGGGCACGCCGTCGCGGACCTCCGCGACGGTCACGTCCCCGCCGGTGCTGGCGATGGTCTCCACCGCCTCGGCGGCCGGCCAGCGCGCGCC
This sequence comes from Micromonospora sp. NPDC005413, assembly GCF_040606435.1. Taxonomy (NCBI): domain Bacteria; kingdom Bacillati; phylum Actinomycetota; class Actinomycetes; order Micromonosporales; family Micromonosporaceae; genus Micromonospora; species Micromonospora sp. NPDC005413. Next base: position 12,857 of record NZ_JBEXEV010000029.1, on the reverse strand, counting down.
GGTCGGCATGAGCACCGGCAGTTGCTGGATGGCCGGGTGGGCGATCCGGCAGCGGTCGATCGGCACCACCTCGTGCGAGCGGTGCTTGAGCAGGCCGGCCCGGTCCGCGGCGTCCACCGCGTAGCGGACCCGGGAGCGCCAGCCCAGCAGCCCGCCGGGCAGCGCCTCGACCCGGACGCCGAGCCGGTCCAGCTCGACGTCGGTCAGCCCGCCGAGACGGACCAGTTGTTCGCGCACCACGGCGGTCTTCCAGGCCAGCTGCGCGTCCGGGGCGACGTGCTGCAGGTCGCAGCCACCGCAGGCGCCTGGCTTCGCGTACGGGCAGGGCGGCTCGACCCGGTCCGGTGAGGGTTCCAGCACGGTCACCGCGTCGGCCCGGACGAACCCCCGGTGCACCTCGGTGACCTCGGCGATGACCCGTTCACCGGGCAGCGCGTGCCGGACGAAGACCACCTGCCCGTCCACGCGTGCCACGCAGTGCCCGCCAGGGGCGACCGCGTCGACGGTCAGCTCGACCCGTTCCGTCTCGACCAGGCCACGCTCCGACGTCGGAGGTGTCGTGGTCTGCTGCCCGCTTCGCTCAGTCACGGCCGTCTCCGCTCGTTCCGCTGTCCGCCGGGCCACCCTCGCCGGGCGGTGCGGCGACCACCGGCGGTGCGGAGACCAGCGGCGGCACCGTACCCCGCGGCCCCCGGGCCGGGGTCCGGGACAGCGTGGCGTCCAGCCGGTCCAGGTTCTTGTTCGCTGTCGAGGCGAGCTGCCACGGCACGCTGACCACCATCACCCCCGGTTCGAAGAGCAGCCGGCCCTTGAGGCGCAGGGCGCTCTGGTTGTGTAGCAGGTTCTCCCACCAGCGGCCGACCACGTACTCCGGGATGAAGACGGTGACCACGTCCCGGGGTGACTTGCGGCGGGTGGAGGCGACGAAGTCCAGGATCGGCCGGGTGATCTCCCGGTACGGCGAGTCGACGACGGTGAGCGGAATGGCCATCTCCCGCCGCTCCCAGTCGGCCTGCAGGTCCCGGGTGTCCTTGTCGTCCACGTTGACGGTCACGGCGGTCAGCGTGTCCGGCCGGGTGGCCCGGGCGTACGCGATGGCCCGCAGCGTCGGCTGGTGCAGCTTGCTGACCAGCACGATCGCGTGGTTACGGGCGGGCAGTACGGCGCGGCCCTCGTCCGGCGGGGTCAACTCCCGGGCGACCCGGTCGTAGTGCCGGCGGATGGCCAGCATCAACAGGTAGATCACCGCCATCGCGGCGATCGCGATCCAGGCGCCGAGCAGGAACTTGGTGATCAGCACGATCACCAGCACCGTGCCGGTCAGGCCCATGCCGAACGTGTTGATGGCCCGGGACCGGTGCATCCGGCGACGCGCCTCCGGATCCCGCTCGGTCCGCAGGTGTCGGTTCCAGTGCCGGATCATGCCGGCCTGGGAGACGGTGAACGAGACGAAGACCCCGACGATGTAGAGCTGGATGAGCCGGGTCACCTCGGCCTGGAAGCCGACGATCAGCACGATCGCGAAGAGCGCGAGGAAGACGATGCCGTTGGAGAACGCCAGCCGGTCGCCCCGGGTGTGGAACTGCCGGGGCAGGTAGCGGTCCTGCGCGAGGATCGAGCCGAGCACCGGGAAGCCGTTGAACGCGGTGTTCGCGGCCAGGAACAGGATCAGGGCCGTCACCCCGGCCACCACGTAGAGCAGGATCGATCCGGAGCCGAAGACCGTCTCGCCGAGCTGGGTGGTGACGGTCTTCTGCACGTACCCCTCGGGGCCGGAGAGGATCTGGAGGCCCGGGTCCTCGACGAACTGCAAGTGGGTCAGCCGCGCCAGCCAGATGATCCCGACCAGCATGCTCACCGAGATGGTGCCGAGCAGCAGCAGGGTGGTGGCGGCGTTGCGGCTCTTCGGCGCCTTGAACGCCGGCACCCCGTTGGAGATCGCCTCGACTCCGGTGAGCGCGGCGGCGCCCGAGCTGAACGTCCGCAGCAGCAGGAAGACCAGCGCGAAACCGGTCACGCTGTGCTCGGCCTGGATCACCAGATCGGCGCTCGGCGCGCGGAGTTCGTCACCCAGCACGAAGACCCGGACCAGCCCGGTGAGCAGCATCGCGCCCATCACGATCACGAAGCCGTAGGTGGGGATGGCGAAGGCGGTGCCCGACTCGCGCAGACCGCGCAGGTTCACCGCGCTCAGCAGCACCACCGCCGCCACCGCGATCATGACCTTGTGGGTGGCCACGAACGGCACCACCGAGCCGAGGTTGGCCACCCCGGAGGAGACCGACACCGCCACCGTGAGCACGTAGTCGACCAGCAGGGCACTGGCCACGCCGACGCCGAATTTCGGGCCCAGGTTGACCGTGGCCACCTCGTAGTCCCCGCCCCCGGAGGGGTAGGCGTGCACGTTCTGCCGGTAGCTGGCGACCACCGTCAGCATGACCACGACCACCGCCAGGGCGATCCACGGCGAGAAGACGTACGCGGAGGCTCCGGCGATGGAGAGGGTCAGCAGGATCTCGTCGGGCGCGTACGCGACGCTGGACAGCGCGTCGGAGGCGAACACGGGTAGCGCGATGCGCTTCGGCAGGAGGGTGTGCTGGAGCCGGTCGGACCGGAACGGTCGACCGAGGAGAAGCCGCTTCAGCAGCGAGGTGGGACTGGCCACGATCGCCAAGAGTACGACCACCACGGCGGAAGCGCGGGGGTGGGCGATCCCCGCTGTTCGGCACGACGGGGTACGGTCGGTCCCCGCTTCCCACCGGGACGTGGCAGGCTCGCACTCGGAGGCCACCGGCAACCGGAGCGGTACGCACCTTGGGAGGGACAGCGTGCACGTCGTGATCATGGGATGTGGCCGGGTCGGGTCGACCCTCGCCCACAGCCTGGAGTCCCGGGGGCACTCGGTGGCGGTGATCGACCAGGACGCCGACGCCTTCCGCCGGCTCGGCCCCGACTTCGCCGGGATCACGGTAACCGGGGCGGGCTTCGACGGTGAGGTGCTGCGACAGGCCGGCATCGAGCGCGCGGACGCCTTCGCGGCGGTGTCGAGCGGCGACAACTCCAACATCATCTCGGCCCGACTGGCCCGCGAGACGTTCGGCGTGTCCCGGGTCGCTGCCCGCATCTACGACCAGCGCCGGGCGCAGGTGTACGAGCGGCTGGGCATCCCCACCGTGGCGACCGTGCGCTGGACGGCCGACCGGATGCTGCGGCACCTGGTGCCGGAGGGCAACGTGGAGATCTTCCGCGACCCCACGAGCACGGTGTCGATCGTCGAGGTCCCGGTGCACAAGGACTGGATCGGCCGGTCGGTGCGAACGCTGGAGGAGGCGACCGGGGCGCGGGTGGCCTACCTGATCCGCTTCGGCATCGGCACGCTGCCCACCGGCTCCACCGTCGTGCAGGAGGGTGACCAGGTGTTCATGCTGGTCAGCGATGACATCGTGGCGACGGTCACGTCGGTGGCGGCGACGCCGCCGGAAGGGGGGCACTGAGCCATGCGGGTCGCCATCGCGGGCGCGGGCAACGTGGGCCGCTCGATCGCCCAGGAGCTGATCGACAACGGCCACCAGGTGATGCTGATCGAGCGCCAACCCAAGATGCTCCGCCCGGAGCGGGTGCCGGCCGCCGATTGGGTGCTGGCCGACGCCTGCGAGCTGGCCAGCCTGGAGGAGGCCAACATCGCGGGCTGCGACGTGGTGGTCGCGGCCACCGGCGACGACAAGGCCAACCTGGTGGTGTCGCTGCTCGCCAAGACCGAGTTCGCGGTGCCCCGCGTGGTCGCCCGGGTGAACCGGGCCGAGAACGAGTGGTTGTTCACCGAGCAGTGGGGCGTGGACGTCGCGGTGAGCAAGCCGCGGGTGATGGCCGCGCTGGTCGAGGAGGCGGTCACCGTCGGCGACCTGGTGCGGCTGATGACCTTCCGGCAGGGCGAGGCGAACCTGGTCGAGATCACCCTGCCGCCGACCGCGCCCTACGTCGGTCAGCCGATCCACGCCGTGCCGCTGCCCCGCGACGCCGCGCTGGTGGCGATCCTGCGCGGCAAGCGGGTCCTGGTGCCCAGCCCGGACGACCCGATCGAGGCCGGCGACGAGCTGATCTTCGTCTGCACCGCTGAGGTGGAGGACGAGGTCCGCGCGGTGATCCTCGGGCCGGACAGCGTCGAACGGACCCGCGGCTCACGCTGAGCCGACGGAAAGCGCCGGGCTGCCCAGCCCCGCTCAGGCGCCGGGCAGCGGGGTCGGCTGCGACTCCCGGGTGACCCGGCGCACCGTCCAGACCGTGATCAGCAGCAGCAGCGCGTACGGGGGGTAGCCCAGAGCCAGCCGGGCCACGCCCAGCGCGGTGTCCTGGTGGGCCAGGTAGAGCCCGGCCTGCACGCCCACCTTGGCCAGCCAGACCACGCCCCAGAGCACGGTCAGCTGGGTGAAGGTGCGCACCAGCTTCGGGTCGTCCCGCCACTCCGAGCGGCCCTTGGCGACGAGCACCGACCAGATCCAGCCGACGAGGGGCTGCCGGATGGCCGCCGAGATCAGCAGGGCGATGCCGTAGCCGATGCCGTAGAGGATGCCGGGGAGGTAGAAATCTCGTTCGTCGCCGGTACGCCAGGCGATGGCCGCACCGACGCCGACGCCGAACAGCCCGTTGACGGCGTGCCGGATCGGCCGGCGCTGGGCCAGCCGCAGCCCGGCGATCAACAGCGCGACGGAAATCGAGGCGATCACCGCCGGCCGCAGGTCGCCGATGACGTTGGCGATGACGAAGACCACGACCGGGATGCTGGACTCGACCAGCCCTCGCCAGCCGCCGAGCTGGTCGGCCATCTGCTCGGCGATCGTCGGCAGCCGCTCCTCGTCCTGAGGGCCGGTCTCCGGCTGTGCCGCCCGGTGCTGTCCCGTCGTCATCGCCGGCCTTCCGTCCGCAGAGCCGTCACTTCGGCAGGTCCAGCTCGTAGTAGGGGTTGTAGATGACCTTGCGGTCGTCGCGCACCGCCACCCGGCCACGGGCGGTCAGGTGCCGGCCCGGCTCGATCCCGGCGATGTGCCGTCGACCCAACCAGACCAGGGTGACCACGTCGGTGCCGTCGTACAGGTCGGCCTCGAGGGTGGGCAGGTTGGTACGCGGCGTGTAGACCACCGTGCGCAGCCGACCAGCGACCGAGACCAGTTGGCCCCGGGAGCACTGCTGGGCCGGGATGCCGCCGCACTGGGCGCTCTCCCGACGCAGCTCCTGTGCGTCGATCTCGGCCTCGCTGGCGGTGAACCGTTGCAGGATGCGCCGCAGCGACACCCGGCTCTCGTCGGTCATCATGACCTCCGCGTCACCCTCTCCACGCTTGCCGACCCCGGCCGACCCCGGCGACGCCGGAACCGTGCCGCCAGCGTACGCCGACGGGGCTGGTTCCGGCGGGCCGGTGCGCGTGGGTCAGACCTGGCGCGGCTCGGCGGCGGCGTCGCCCGCCTCGGCGTCGGCCTGGTCCGCGATTTCCCGGGGCAGCTGCAGCGGCAGCGGCTCGCGGACCGGCTTGGCCTCCTGGCCACGGTCGACCACCAGGCCGTCCAGGCACTCCGCGAGCGGGCCGGCCGCGGCCGGATCCGTGGCGACCGGGCCCTGGAACACGCCGCGAACCATCCAGCGGGGCCCGTCGATGCCGACGAACCGCAGGTTCGTCGGGCCGTCCGGCGTGCGCACCTGGGCGTGCAGCTCCGGGCCGTACTCGCCCTCGACCTCCTGCGCGCTCGCGCCGTCGCGAAGCAGTGACTGGCGGATCTCCTCGCGCACCTCGCCCCAGATCCCCTCGGACCGGGGGGCGGCGAAGACACCCAGCTGGAGCGCGTTGTCCCCGTGCACCAGCACCACCTGCTGGATCACGCCCTGCGGGTCAGCCTGCACCCGCACCTCCACGTCGGCGATCGCCGGGATGTGCAGGCTGCCCAGGTCGAGTCGCTGCACGTCGTCGTAGCTCTCGGAGATGTCGTACGGGCCGCGCACCAGCGCCGGCGCCGCATCGCCCTGGTCGGGGACCTCGGTGGCCCGCTCGTCACGGGTGTGCCGCTCGGCATCGGCCCGCTTTCGGGAAAAGATCACTGCACCCACCCTCCGCTGTTCACACTCACCCTGCCACCTCTTCCGTCTGCCCGCGGCCCGGCTCATCTGGCCGCTGCTCGACCCGGTCCTGGCCCGCCGGCGACGGCACCAGCCCGGCGTGCCCACCGGTGGACCCGTGCCCACCGGCCCCGCGCCGGGACGCGGGCAGCTCGACCACCGGCTCGAACCGCGCCCGTGCGACCTGCTGGACCACGAGCTGCGCGATCCGGTCGCCGCGGGAGATCTTCGCCGGCACATCCCGATCATGGTTGATCAGGTTGACCAGGATCTCACCCCGGTAGCCGGCGTCGACCGTACCGGGCGCGTTGAGCACCGTCACGCCGAGCCTGGCCGCCAGACCGGAGCGGGGGTGGACCAGGCCCACGTACCCCTCCGGCAGGGCGATGGCCACGCCGGTGGGCACCAGGGCGCGGCCACCTGGTGGCAGCTCCACGTCCGCGGCCGCCACCAGATCGGCCCCGGCGTCGCCGGGATGGGCGTACGTGGGCAGCGGCAGCTCGGAGTCGAGCAGTTGTACGGGCACGGGTACGACGTCGGTCACGGGTCCCCTCTTCTGTCCGGTTCTCGGGGTGACCCTGCCATCCTGCCGGTTCGCCGAGCCACCGTGCGCCGTACCCTCGCAGGAGTGAGCATGTCGCCCTCCCCGTCCGCCGATGAGCCGCCGGTCGCCGCCCGCACGACGTACGCCGAACGGCTGGATCTGCCCTGGTGGCTGTGGCTGGTCGGGCTGGTGGCCGCCGCGCTGCTGGCCGTCGAGATCTGGATGGGCGCCTCCGGCGTCCGCACCTGGCTGCCGTTCGCCGTGCTGCTGCCGCTCACCGCGGCCGGCATGTGGTGGCTGGGCCGGATCCGGGTCGGGGTCGCCGACTCCGAGCTGAGGGTTGACGACGCCCGCCTGCCGGTCCGCTTCGTGGCCGACGTGGTGCCGCTGGACGCGTCCGGCCGCCGTGAGGTGCTCGGGGTTGGCGCGGACCCGCTCGCCTTCGTGGTGCAGCGACCGTGGATCAGCGGCGCCGTGCAGGTGGTGCTCGACGATCCGGCGGATCCGACCCCGTTCTGGGTGGTGAGCACGCGGCACCCGGTCGAGCTGGCCGACGCGGTGCTGACCGCGCGCGACGCCATCCGCCCGCGTGTCGACCGGCCGGCCGGCGAGGCGGCCTGACAACCACGCCGTACGCGGCCCGTCAGGTGCCGGTCGGCGGGCCCGGCAGGGCCTGCGGCGGCGCGGGCCGGGCGATGCCCTGTCTGCGCAGGTCCACCTGAAGCTGGTCGGCCATCTGCTGGGTGGCCCGACGGTTGAGGAAGCCGGCCACCGCCGCGCCGGTCAGGAACGGGCCGAGCGTGGTGAGGTTGCGACCGAAACGCCGCAGCAGCATGTCCCGCAGTTCCTTGCGGGCGGCGGTGCCGAGCACCGCGCCCACTCCCACGCCGGGCACCATCGGGTTGACCCCGCGCTGGGTGGCCCAGGAGTGCACCAGGGCGACCGCCCGTTGGCTGCCCGCGCCCGGCAGCGCCACACCGTGGACCTCGTGCAGCTCACCGACCAGCTTCAGCTCCACCGCCACCACGGCGACGGTCTCGGCGGCGAGCAGCACCGGCGCGGAGAGCAGGGCCGGGGCAACCGCCCACTCGACGGCGGCGACTCCTCCGCCGGCCGCGCCGATCGCGGCGGTGGTCCGGGACGCGTTGCGGATGAGCCTGTCGGCCAGGGCGGCGTCGTCCAGGCCGGGAAAGTGCTGGCGCAGGGTGTCCAGGTCCCGCACAGGTACGTGGGGAGCGACGTCGGCGACGGCGTCGACCATCCAGCGCACGGCGGAGCGGGGCTTGAACAGGTCGGAGATGCCCCGGGCACGGGCCTGCCCGACCATGCGGGTCAGCAGTTGACGGCGTCGGGCCGGCTCGATGTCGTCCGCGGTCAACGCCGCGACGGTGGCGCCGAGGTCGTCCGCGTCGCCATCGGTGGTGCCGCCTCGAGCGCTCATGGGTCGGACCTCCCGGTGCTGTGGCTACCCGCTACGAGTCAAGCAGGTACCCACCAAGGCCGCATGCCTACACCGGCGGCGGCGGCCCCGTTCAGGAGGCCGCCGCCGGTGTCGTGGATGTCAGACGCACTCGCGACAGATCAGCTCGCCATTACGCTCGACCGCCAGCTGGCTACGGTGGTGGACCAGGAAGCAGCGGGCGCATCGGAACTCGTCCTGCTGCATCGGAAGCACCTTGACCGTGAGCTCCTCGTCGGCCAGATCGGCACCGGGCAGCTCAAAGCTCTCGGCCACCTCGGCCTCGTCGACGTCCACCGCGCCCGACTGTGAGTCGACGCGCCGGGCCTTGAGCTCTTCCAGGCTGTCCTCGCCGAGGTCGACCTCGTCGCGACGCGGGGCGTCGTAGTCGGTGGCCATCGGTTTTCACTCTCCCATATCGATGTTGTCGCTTCCGGTTGTAACGCCGGACGACGCTGTTTCGGTTCCATTGGCCGGCCACCACTTGTGTCGGGCACCCGACCCGAGGACCGAACGGGTCGAGCTCACTGGGGCGACTCCCCTGCGAGCGCGGAACCTTACCCCCCCTTGGGCGAGGCATGTATACCGCCCTTGCGGCTGAGATGTACGCCCCCGCACGCGAAGTTGTTCCCAATGTGATTCAGGCGACACGAAGATAGGGGTAGTAGTACCCGGTTCGCGGTCGGCGCGCCGGCATGTCGGGCTGTTTCCACGCGACGGCCGGACAACCGTTAACCTCAGCGGCGTATTCGACGGCCGACGGCCAGTCCGATCGTTGCCGGCCGCCACCATCCACCTGAGGTCCCGGGAGTGCCAGATGAGTTTTGCGCGAGTGCGAGCACTCGTCGTCGTCGGCCTGCTGGGGGTGCTGGCCCTGGCATTCGTGGTCACCGCGATCGTTCGGGACAGCCAGGGGAAGGCAGGCACGGCCGCGGGCTGCCCGGACGGCTGGCCGCTGGCTGATCTCAACTTGCGCGAGCGCAAGGACGTGAAGATCAACGTGCTCAACGGCACGGACCAGCCGGGCCTCGCCCGCACCGTCGCCGACGAGTTCAGCAACCGGCAGTTCCAGGTCAAGAAGACCGCGAACGAAAAGAAGCAGGTCGACGGCGTCGCGGTGCTGCGGTACGGCCCGAAGGGCGTCGGTTCCGCGCACCTGCTGCAGGCGTACTTCCTCAACAACGCCGTGCCGGGCTATGACGAGAAGCGCACCGACGACACCGTGGACGTGGTGCTGGGCAACGGCTTCCAGCAGCTCGCCACCACGACCGAGGTCAACCAGTCCCTCGGTGACTCGGGCGCGCCACAGGCACCCAAGGGCTCCTGCCCGTCCCCGGCCGCCAAGTGACGGCGTAACCGACCTGCATCACCGCCGGGTCGGCCGGTCAGGGACCGCCGGCGGCGTCCAGCTCGGCAAGCCGGTCATGCAGCGGCGCGAAGAGCGCGGGCGGGGCCGCGACCACCAGGTCCGGCCCCGGCGGCCGACCGGCCAGGCCGGCGACTCGCACACCCGCCTCGGCGGCCACCAGTCCGCCGGCCGCCAGGTCCCAGGCCGCGAGACCCTTCTCGAAGTACGCGTCGAGTCGCCCCTCGGCGACGAGGCAGAGGTCCAGCGCGGCGGCGCCGAGCCGGCGGATGTCCCGTACGTGTGCGATCAGCCCGGCCACCACCTGGGCCTGGTGCGCGCGGCGGCCGGCGTCGTAGCCGAAGCCGGTGCCGACCAACGCCTGCCCCAGGTCGACCTCGCCGGAGCAGCGCAGCCGGACACCGTCGCGCCAGGCCCCGCCACCGGCCGTCGCCGTCCACTCCTCGCCGGTGCTCACATTGCGCACCACACCGGCGACCACCACCCCGTCCACCTCGGCGGCCAGCGACACCGCGCTGTACGGCAGCCCATAGAGGTAGTTGACGGTGCCGTCGATCGGGTCGACGATCCAGCGCACGCCGCCCGGCGCGACCGGTCCGGTGTCGCCCGTGCCGTACTCCTCGCCGAGCACCGCGTCGTCCGGCCGCATCTGCTGCAGCGCGTCGAGCACCTGCCGCTCGACCGCCCGGTCCGCCGCGGTGACCACGTCGGTAACCGTGCTCTTGGTCGCCGCCACGGACACACCCTCGACCCGCATCCGGTACGCGGTGGCGGCCGCATCCCGCGTAATATCGAGCCCGATCGCCAAAAGTTCCCGTGGTGACGGCGCCGAACGGTCCATCCCAACGTCCCCTTCCCGCACGACCGGGGTGTTCCGGGTCACGCGCGAGTATCATCCTTACAAAGTCCACATCAGCGCCGAATCGGCGGTCCCACCGCCGTTACCCAGTGCGGCGCAGGATGATCGCCACCGACGGCGTTACAATTCACCCCTACCCACGCGCCACGGACCGCCGACCACCGGCCGGTCCGCGACACGGGGGCCCTCAACCACATCGCCCGGCCCGGTTGACCCACGCTGTGCCGGACGACCCGGCCGTGCCCGCTCTTCGCCTCCGGAAGGTCATTCGTGACAGAACCCCGCCAGATCGGCGCCGACGTTCGCTCGCTCACCGACACCCTGATCGCCCACGCGCAGAGCGCCGGTGGCCAGCTCACGTCGGCCCAGCTCGCGCGCACCGTCGAGTCCGCCGAGGTGACTCCGGCCCAGGCCAAGAAGATTCTGCGGGCGCTCTCCGAGGCGGGAGTGACCGTCGTGGTGGACGGGTCGGCGAGCACCCGCCGCCCTCGCGTCGCCGCGGCCCGCTCGACCACGCCGGCGTCCCGGGCCACCACCGCCAAGACCACCAAGAAGGCCGCCGCGCCGGCCCCGAAGCAGGCGCCCGCCGGCGACGATGCGCCGACGCCGGCCCCGCGCAAGGTGGCCGCACGCAAGGCCACGGGCACCTCCGCCGAGGCCAAGCCGACCCGGGCCACCAAGGCGACGGTGGCCGCGGCCGCCGGCGCCAAGCCGACAAAGGCCGGCGGCAAGGCCAAGGGCGAGGGCGCCGAGGGCGAGATCGACCCGGAGGAGCTTGCGGCCACGATCGAGGACGTGGTGGTCGAGGAGCCGGCCGAGCTGGCCCAGGCTGCCGAGACCGACGCCGCAGCCTCCGCCACCGACAACGACTTCGAGTGGGACGACGAGGAGTCCGAGGCCCTCAAGCAGGCCCGGCGGGACGCCGAGCTGACCGCCTCCGCCGACTCGGTCCGTGCGTACCTGAAGCAGATCGGCAAGGTTCCGCTGCTCAACGCCGAGCAGGAGGTGGAGCTGGCCAAGCGGATCGAGGCCGGGCTCTACGCTGCCGAGCAGCTGCGCGCGGCCGACGAGGGCGAGGAGAAGCTCGTCCGGGAGATGGTCCGTGACCTGGGCTGGATCTCCCGTGACGGCGAGCGGGCCAAGAACCACCTCCTGGAGGCGAACCTCCGACTGGTGGTGTCGCTGGCCAAGCGGTACACGGGGCGTGGCATGGCCTTCCTCGACCTGATCCAGGAGGGCAACCTCGGCCTGATCCGCGCGGTGGAGAAGTTCGACTACACCAAGGGCTACAAGTTCTCCACGTACGCCACCTGGTGGATCCGGCAGGCGATCACCCGCGCGATGGCCGACCAGGCCCGCACCATCCGCATCCCGGTGCACATGGTCGAGGTCATCAACAAGCTCGGCCGCATACAGCGCGAGCTGCTCCAGGACCTGGGCCGCGAGCCCACTCCGGAGGAGCTGGCCAAGGAGATGGACATCACACCGGAGAAGGTGCTGGAGATCCAGCAGTACGCCCGGGAACCCATCTCTCTGGACCAGACCATCGGCGACGAGGGCGACAGCCAGCTCGGTGACTTCATCGAGGATTCCGAAGCCGTGGTCGCGGTCGACGCGGTCTCGTTCTCGCTCCTGCAGGACCAGCTCCAGCAGGTGCTACAGACGCTCTCCGAGCGTGAGGCGGGTGTGGTACGCCTGCGCTTCGGCCTGACCGACGGCCAGCCCCGGACGCTGGACGAGATCGGCCAGGTCTACGGGGTGACCCGGGAGCGGATCCGGCAGATCGAGTCCAAGACGATGTCCAAGCTGCGCCACCCGTCCCGGTCGCAGGTCCTGCGGGATTACCTGGACTGAGCGGGTTTCGTCAACCGAACGTGTCGTTTTGACCACCTGGTGTGCAACACCAGATGGTGATCGTCCGGATGCACGAATGTGATCGTTGACGTGGCACCCTGGGTGCACGGCACACTGTCCCTGCCATGTGTGACCTCGGTCCCCCGCGGGCACACAGGGAAGGCAGTGCCTAGCAAGGGTGTTGCACCATAGGTGAGCAACGACCGAAGAGATTGTTCATCGGTGACGACCAGAGGAGGAAGGCGATGAACTCGACCCTCACGCCGCCGCCCGAGACGGTGGCGCCCCCAGCCGCCGATGAACGGTGCGACCGCTGCAATGCTGCCGGGAAGCTCCGGATCACCCTGGTGGGTGGGAGCGAGCTGGTGTTCTGCGGACACCACGCGAACAAATACGCGGAGGATCTCGTGAAGATCACCGAGCGGTTCGTGACGGAGCCCGATTTCAGTTGGCGTGGCGCCGATCTGATGGCGAACTAAATCCGCAAACCGACATAGCCGGCCGGAGGCACCCCAAGGGTGTCTCCGGCCGGCTTTTTCTCTAACCCCATGTGCCCCGCGCCTCACGGCCCCGCGCCTCACGGCCCCGTGCCCGCACGCCCCGCGCCCGCGCCCCGCCCCCCCCCCCCCCCCCCGCCCGCCCCGCCCCCCCCCCGCCCCCCGCGGCCCCC
>NZ_JBEXEV010000028.1:0-99476 GCF_040606435.1 Micromonospora sp. NPDC005413 | reverse complement strand
GCAGCGGCACCGGTCGCGCCTCCTGCGGGGCTTTCTTCGGATACCAGCCAGTGGCCGACGGGTGGAAAAGCCACGTAGCAAAGCTGTTGCGTCGGCGCCTGACCCGCCCGCGCACCCCGCGCCCCGCGCCCGCGCCCCGCGCCCGCGCCCCGCGCCCGCGCCCCGCGCCCCGCGCCCGCGCCCCGCGCGCCGCGTCATGATCGTGCTCGATCGTGGATGTAGTGGCCTCCGGGCGCCAGGAGGCCACTACATCCTGGTTGCAGCGCGATCACGACGCACGAGGATGGGTCGCGCCCCGGGCCGCCGGCCCCACGGCTTGTAGGTGGACAGCACCGTCGCGATGATCATCAGGCTGGTCGACACCGCGGGTGCGATCACCAGGTCGGCGCGATCCCGCGCCGGCAGGGCGGCGCCCACCGCACCGGCGTGCCGCAGATTCGGGGTCAGCAGGAAGAGCACCAGCCCCACCATCACCGTGGTGAGCACCAGCTTGACCAGCACCCAGCGGTAGCGCAGCAGGCCCCACGGAGTGAGCAGCGCGCTGGTGACGCCGATCAGCCAGACCAGCACGCTCAGCGGCGCGAACAGCACGGTGCCGACCAGTGCCGCGACCGGATACATCACGGCCGGGTCGGCGCCACGCTGCACGGCGATGCCGAGGGTGAGCAGCACCAGGTCGGCGCCGAGCCAGCCGAGCGAGGTGACCAGGTGCAGGGTGAGCAGCCCCTTGCGGGCGGTGGGCGGGATCCGTCGCATACCGCGATGCTGCCCGCCGACGCCGGCCGGGTCGTCCGACGGCCGGCGACATCAGGGGTACGCCCTGTGACGTAGCCGTGGTCGGTGCCCCCCATGTGTGAGAGGCACCGACCACGGATGGGTCAGTAGACCGACAGGTGCACGTGGTTGGTGTGGTCGCTGGACGGGTCGCCACCCGCCCCGCTGTACGACTTCCACCCGCTGCTGGGCAGCCAGATCTGCCTGTACCAGATCACGTACAGCACGGCGAGCCGATCGGCGTTGCGGATGAAGTACGCGGCCAGGTTGTTGCCGTAGGTCTTGTCGCCGCCGGTGGCGTCGCCGCCGAAGCCACCCTTCTGCGCGGCGAAGTCGCAGGCCCGGCCCTTCGGGTGTTCACCGGAGCCGCTGGGGCGGTGGCAGGAGACGTACCGGGTGAAGCCAGCGGCCTTGGCCTGGTTGAGCGCGTGCAGGGTGCGCGGGGTGATGCAGCCGCTGGCCGGCGTGGGGTCGTTGACGCTGCACGACTCCGACGGCCAGGAGCCGTCGGAGTTGCGCGGCGCGGCCGTCGCGTTGGCGGCGGAGGTGCCCCGGTTGGAGCCGGTGTCGGCGGTGGTCCGCGGCTTGGGCGTGGTGGCCACGGTCAGGGCCCGTTCGGCCTGCTCCTTGCGCTTGGCCATCACCGCGACCTGCTTGCGCTGTTCAATGATCTCGCCGTCCAGGGCGACCCGGGTGCGGTTGGCCTGGTCCTTGGTGGCAAGCAGGTCGCGCAGCACCCGGTCCTCGTTGGCGGCCACCGCCTCCAGCGCGGCGGCCCGATCCATGAAGCCCTCCGGGGTGTTGCTGTTGAGCAACGCCGACATCGCGCCGAGCCGGCCGGTGCGGTACGCCACGCCGGCGATCTCGCCAACCTTGCCGCTGCGCTGGTCGAGCTCGGCCTCGGTGGTCTTCAGTTGGGTGGCGAGCTGCTGCTGCCGCTGCACGGAGGTGTCCAGGGCGCGCTTCGCGTCCAGATAGCCCTTGCTGGCCGCGTCGAGCTGGGCCCGCAGGGCCGGGGTGCCGCCCTCTTCGTCGGAGTCGGGTGCGGCGGCGGCCCGCAGGCCGCTCGGGGGTGCGGCCGAGGCGGCGCCGGCCGGGAGCGCGACGCCGAGGGCGAACATCGCGACGATCAGGGCCGCCAGTCGGGCGGAGGGTGGTCGTGCTGGTGCCACTGCGCATGTCCTTCCGTCAGCCGCCGACCGGGTTAGCTGACGGGTTCGGGACGGAAGATCCCTACCGCTGACGCGGATGCACCCCAGGAACGTGGTTCCCCGGTTCGCCACTCGGGCGATTAGGCGGCGACCACCACCGGCGCCGGGAGGGCGCCGCCTGGTGGAGGCCGGGACCGAGCCTACCGGTGCCGCTGGGGCAGGTGCAGCCGATGTGACGGACGGTGCGTACGTCGTCACGATGAATACCGACGAAGCCGAACAAAGCTCTTGAAAGCTACCGTCACCACTCGACCGGGCCGCAGGCCCCGGAGGCGGCGCTGGGCTCGATCTGCAACGTCGCGTGCTCGATCCGAAAGTCGTCGTGCAGGGCCGTACGCGCCGCGGTGAGCACCGCGCCGACCTCCGCGCCGGGCGCCATGGTCAGGTGCGCGGAGGCCACGTCCATGCCTGAGGTGAGCGTCCAGACGTGCAGGTCGTGCACCTCGACGACACCGGGCACCGCGGCCAACCGGTCGTGCACGGCGGTCACCTGGAGGTGTTCCGGGGCGGCCTGCACCAGGATGCGGACGGCGGCGCGTGCCAGCCGCCAGGTACGCGGCAGGATGAACACGCCGATGGCGACCGCGACCAGTGGGTCGGCCCACCACCAGTCGGTGGCGGTGATGAGCAGTGCCGCGCCGATCACGCCGAGCGAGCCGAGCAGGTCGCCGAGCACCTCCAGGTAGGCGCCCTGGAGGTTGATGCTCTCCCGGGCTCCGACGCGGAGCAGGGCGAAGGCGACGATGTTCGCGAGCAGGCCGAGCACGGCCACCGCGAGCATCGGGCCGGCGATGACCTCGTGCGGGTCGCCGAAGCGGCGGATCGCCTCGATCACCACGTAGACCGCGACGCCGGAGAGCAGGACGGCGTTGGCGAGCGCGGCGAGCACCTCGAGTCGGTAGAGCCCGAAGGTGCGTTGCGGGTCGCCGGTGGCGCGCCGGGTTGCGGTGATCGCGGCGAGCGCCATCCCGATGCCGAGCACGTCGGTGAACATGTGCCCGGCGTCGGAGAGCAGGGCGAGTGAGCCGGTGTGCAGGGCGGCCACCGCCTCCACCACCATCAGGGTGGCGAGCAGGCCGAACGCTGCCCAGAGTCGGCCTCTGTGCCGGTGTGCGGCATTGGCGACCGATCCATGGTGGTGGTCATGACCTGCGCCCACGAGATACACCCTCCGCTGCCAGTCAGGACCCGGTCAAATGTATGCTCACATCGCTATGTGTGCAAGTGTACGGCAGGCGGCTCTCGCCGGCAGCCACCAGCACGGATCAGCCGGTCGGGTCGATGGTGGTGAGCCGCTGAGTGGCCCGGGAGAGCGCGACGTACAGGGTGCGCACCCCGGCACCCGGATCGGCCCGGATCTCGCTCGGTGCGACCAGCACCACCGCGTCGTACTCCATGCCCTTGGCCTCAAGGCTGGTCACCACCTGCAACCTTGGTGCGTCGAGCGCGCCGAGCCAACCGACGACCTCGTCGCGGCGGGGGACCGGCGTGATCACCCCGACGGTGCCCTCCACCTCGGCCAGCAGGCCGGTGGCCGCCTCCACGATCGCCGTCTCCAGCCCCGCCGCGGGCACCACCAGCTCGACCGGATCGACCCCGGTGGAGCGGACGGCGGTCGGCAGCGGCAGGTCAGGGTAGAGCCGGCGGATCTCCGCCGCCGCCACCGCGAAGATCTCCGCCGAGTTGCGGTAGTTGGTGGTGAGCGTGAAATCGTGCCGCTTGCGCCGACCCAGCGCCTGGTCCCGGGCGCGGTCCAGCTCGTCGGGGTGGCCGGTCCACGCGGTCTGCGCGGGGTCACCCACCACCGTCCAGGAGGCCAGGCGGCCACGTCGACCGATCATCCGCCACTGCATCGGTGAGACGTCCTGGGCCTCGTCCACCACCACGTGCGCGTAGTCCCGGTAGTCCGCCGGGCGCTCCCGAGCCGCCGCACGCGCGGCCCGCTGCCGGTCGCCGAGGGTGCTCAGCTCGCGTACGCCGCCAGCGAGCTGGAACGGGTCGCGCCGGGCCCGGGCCGGCTGCGCCGGCTTGCCGAGCAGCGCGTCCAACTCGTCCAGCAGTGCCACGTCGGCGATGGTCAGCCCGGTCGATTCGAGACTCCGGTACGCGGCGTTGAGCAGCCGGATCTCCGCGGAGGAGAGGATTCCCGAGGCGTACCGGCGCAGCCGGTCCGGCTGCGCCAACCAGCCGAGCACGTGCCGAGGGTGCAGCCGAGGCCACCACGCCTTGAGGAACTCCCGAAACTCCGGCCGCTCGGCGATCTCGGCCTCGAAGGCCCGCTGCTCCGGCAGTCGAGTGATGCCCACCTCCCGGGCCTGGGCCCAGAGCGCGGCGAACACCCCGTCGAAGCCGGCCCGGCGCACCTCGTTGCGTCGGGCGCCCCGTTGCAGCGCGCGGTCCCGGACCCGGTCCAGCGCGGCCCGGTCCAGCCGCAGCAGCGTGCCCCGGTAGAGCAGCCGCAGCTCACCCGGGCCGCCGGGCACCGCGTCACGGGCCGCCCGTTCCAGCACCTGCCGCATCCGCAGCGACCCCTTCACCGCGGCCACCTCGGGCGGATCGGTGCGGGTGGCGGTCATTCCCGGAAAGAGGGTGCCCAGCGAGTGCAGGGTCGCCGTGTCCTCACCGAGCGACGGCAGAACCGAGGCAATGTACTCGACGAAGACCGATGACGGGCCGACCACCAGGATGCCGCCGCCCGCGTACCGGCTGCGGTCGGAGTAGAGCAGGAACGCGGCCCGGTGCAGAGCTACCGCGGTCTTGCCGGTGCCCGGGCCGCCCGCGACGATCGTCACTCCGGAGCCGGGCGAGCGGATCGCCTCGTCCTGCTCCCGCTGGATGGTCGCCACGATGTCCCGCATGCCCCGGCCGGTGGCCTTGGACAGGGTGGCCAGCAACGCGCCGTCGCCGACGACCGTCATCCCCTCCGGGGCGGCGGTCGGGTCCAGCAACTCGTCCTCGATCCGGGTGACCCGCTCGCCACGGGTCTGGATCGTGCGGCGGCGCACCAGATCCAGCGATTGCGCCGGGGTGGCCTGGTAGAAGGCGGCGGCGGCCGGAGCCCGCCAGTCGACGACCAGCGTGGTGGCGTCCTCGTCCCGGATCCCGAGTCGCCCGACGTGCAGCACCTGACGGTCGCGCAGGTCCATCCGACCGAAGACCAGCCCCTCGTGCTCGGCGTCCAGGGTGTGCCGCCGCTGCGCCGCGTGGAAGACCATCGCGTCGCGTTCGACCAGCGCACCGAACGTGCCCACCCGGGCCATCCGGTAGCCGTCGCGCTCGGCGCGGACCGCCGAGCGCCGCAGTTCGGCCAGTCGGGCGTACACCCGGTCGAGGTGGCGTTGCTCGGCGGCGATCTCCTGCTCCAGGCCGGTCTGGTCGGTCAACGCATGCTCCTTCGAAGATCGCCGGCAAGCGGCGGGAACCGCGCGGGCCAACGCAGAAGGGTACGGCCTCCGGCCCGGCCCGGCGCGCCCGAGGTGCGGGAACGGGGTCAGACACCCGTCGTGGCGGGGGTCGCGCCGTGTGTGCGGGGCGGCTGTTCGGCGAGCACCCGACGCAGGACGCCGGTCAGGGCGGCGTTCACCTCGTCCGGGCGCTCCATCATGAGCATGTGCCCGGCACCCGGGCAGACGGTCAGCTCGGTGGCCGGCAGGGCCGCGGCGATCGACTCGGCGCACGGCGGTGGGGTCAGCCGGTCCCGGTCGCCGACCAGGGCGGCGGCCGGCAGGTGGGCCAACGCGGCGAGGGTGTCCAGCCGGTGCTGTGTGCCGATGGAGGCGCGGAACCCGCCGATCGAGCGCAGCGAGGCACGAGCCACCGCCGAGGTCACCAGGCGGATGTCGGCCGGCTCGCAGCGGTCGCCGAAGAGTATCCACCGGATGCTCGGTTGCAGCGCGTTCAGCAGTGCCCGGGGCGCTCGCCACGAGCCGCACCGGGCCAGCACGCCGGCACCGGTCGTCTCGGCCAGCCGGATCAGTCGGGTGATCCGCGGCGAGAGCCCGTAGGCGGTGTGCGTGTGCCCCTCGGCGGTGGTCGAGACGAAGACCAGTCCGGCCGTACGGGCGGCGAAGTGCGCGGGGTGGCGGTGGGCGTACTCCATGATCGTCATGCCGCCCAGCGAGTGCCCGACCAGGAGCACCGGCCCGGCCGGCGCCACCGCGTCGATCACCGCGACCAGGTCGTCGCCGAGCTGGGCCAGCGTGGCCGTGGGCAGCGCCATGCAGCTGGACCGGCCGTGCCCCCGCGCGTCGTAGGTGACCACCCGCACCGCCCCGTCGAGCGACGAGGCGGTGAGCGCGTCGACCTGCCGGTGCCAGGCGCGTCCATCCAGTGTCCAGCCGTGCAGCAGGATGGCGGTGACCTGGGCGTCCGTCGGCCCCGTCGCCTCGACGTTGAGCCGTACGCCGTCCGGCAGACCGACCTCGAACCGCTCCGGCATCGCCACCTCCCCAGGGCCGCCCGGCACCACCAGCACCTCCGATACCCGGCGGTAACACCGGCTACCCGCCAGGACACCGCGCCAATCGCGCCGTGGCCAACATTCCCGACCCCGCCCGTGGTCTCCGACGGCGGGCCAAGCTGAACGGCATGGTGTCGTCGGGATCGCCCATGGGCGGGACGTCGGGGCAGGGGCGGCAGGCCGGCGGCACGCCGCGCGCCGCGCTGGCCGATCTGCTCGCCGGCAACCGGCGGTTCGTCAGCGGCCAGCCGGTGCATGGACACGACGTGACGGCCGCCGCTGCCGCCTCCGGCGACCAGCAGCCATACGCCGTGGTGCTCGGCTGCATCGACTCGCGGGTGCCGCTGGAGGCGATCTTCGACCAGACCTTCGGCGCGATCTGCGTGATCCGTACCGGTGGGCACGTGCTCGATCGCGCGGTGTGCGGCTCGATCGAGTACGTGGTCGGTCAGCTCGGCGTACCGCTGGTCATGGTCCTCGGCCACGAGCGGTGCGGCGCTGTGGGTGCCGCGGTGGACGCGCTGCGCACCGGGCAGCGGCCCGGGGGCTCGCTCGCGTACCTGGTGGACGAGATCGCCCCGGCGGTGACCGAGGCGGGGATCGACGATCCGGCGGTGCATCCGCTGGCGATCCGCCGGCACGTCCGGCGCACGGTGCACACCCTGCGCGAGGACGACCTGCTGGCCGGACCGGTCGCCGCCGGTCGGGTCGCCGTGGTCGGCGGCCTCTACGACCTGGCCACTGGCGAGGTCGCTCTGCTCGACCCGGGCTGAACCGTCCCGGAACGCGAAACCGCCCGCCGGATCTCCCGGCGGGCGGTTCAGGTGATGCGGTGGGGGAGGGCTCAGCCCTCGAAGACGCCGGCCGCGACCAGGCGCTTCTCGGTGGCCTCCCAGCCGTCACCCGGGTGGGTGGCAGCCAGGTTGTTGATCTCCGCCCGGATCTTGGTGGCGTGGCCGGCGGCGGCCAGCACGCGGATCTCCTCGACGAAGGCGTCGGAGTCCGTGCGCAGGTGCGCGGTCTTGCCGTTGGTCAGGTTCCGCACGTAGGCGTGCTTGCCGCCGTTGAGCGGGATGAGGTACTTGAACTCGCCCAGCACGCTGAGGGCGCCACCCTGGCCAGCCTGGCCGGCCCGGACGGACGCGCGCGCGGTCTTTGAGGTGTTGCTCGCCACGGAGGTACTCCTTGCAAGACGTACGGGAGGACTGGACGTCCGGGGGCTGTGTGCGGGCCCCACTGAACTCGGCCCGCGAAGGTCTAACGCGGCAGAAGCCGCCGGTGGAACTGTACAGGACCACGACATCATGCTGGTCGTCGCGGTGTCCTGAGAGGTAACGGCGACCACCCGTCCGGCTATTCCACCCGGCGTTTTTTCCGATTCCCTGGCGCACCACCCGCCACAGGAGTAATCATGTGTTGCAGTAACCACCTGGGTGGACGAGGTCGTAGGGGAAGACGCACCTCGCTCTCCGGGAGGTCACCGTGCCAACGCGTGGCGTCGTATACGTCCACTCGACCCCACTCGCCGTGTGCTCGCACGTCGAGTGGGCGATCGCGCGCGTCCTAGCCGCGCCGGTCAACCTGCAGTGGACGGCACAACCCGTCGACCCCGGCGCACGCCGGGCCGAGTGCGGGTGGACCGGTCGTCCGGGAACGGGCGCCGATCTGGCTGCTGCCCTACGGCAGTGGCCCATGATCCGTTTCGAGGTCACCGAGGAGCCGAGTCCCGGCGCCGACGGTGAGCGCTTCATGTACGTGCCGGCCCGTGGTCTGTTCCGGGCCACCGTCGGCGTGGCCGGCGACATCCAACTCGGCGAGGACCGGCTGCGGGCCCTGATGGTCGCTTCCCGGGCCCCGGAGGCGTTGGCGCACGCCCTGGACAAGGCGCTCGGCACCGCGTGGGACGCGGACCTGGAGCCCTACCGGTACGCCGGCGACGGCGCCCCGGTGACCTTGCTCACGCGGGTCGGCTGACCCGGCGGCGTGCGAGTCGGCCACCAGCCAGCACGCTGTAGCTGGGGGCGTGCGGGCGGTAAGGTCAAGTTGCCCTGATAAGGGGGAACTGGTGGGATAGGTGGCGTGTCGAATCGCCCGTGGCGCGCCAGTGTCGCTGCCGCCGCCCTGACCGCTCTGCTCCTCTCCGGCTGCTCGGGTGCCCCGGACCGCCCCGCCCCGACGCCCGACCCGGCCATCACCTCCGCCGGCCCCAGCACCAGCACCCCCGCCGCGCCGCCGGCCGGTGACCCCGCCGCCCGTGCCGCCGCGCTGGTCGCCACGCTGTCCGACGAAGATCTGGTCGGCCAGGTGCTGATGCCATACGCCTACGGCGACTCGGCGACGAAGGTCTCCGCCGGCTCGGCGGCCGGTAACCAGGCGCTGGCCGGGGTCGACACACCCGCCGACATGATCACAAAGTACCGGCTGGGTGGCCTGATCCTGGTCGGATTCAGCGCCGACGATCCGACCAAGGGCAACCAGGAGACCACCAACGTCGACAATCCGAAGCAGGTGCACGAGCTCACCGCCGGGCTGCGTGTCGCCGCCGGTCGGCTCGCCGCCAGCCCCGCGCCACTCCTGATCGGCACCGACCAGGAGTACGGCGTCGTGACCCGGGTGACCGACGGGGTCACCGTGCTGCCCAGCGCCCTCGCGGCGGGAGCGGCCGGCGACCCGAAGCTCACCGAGGCCGCCTGGCGTGCCGCCGGCACCGAGCTGGCCGCCATGGGGATCAACGTCGACTTCGCCCCGGTGGCCGACGTGCTGGCCACCCGCAGCACCGTGATCGGCTCCCGGTCGTACGGCGCCGACCCGCAGAAGGCCGGGGCCCAGGTCGGCGGTGCCGTACGCGGCCTACAGGCGGTCGGGGTAGCGGCCACCCTGAAGCACTTCCCGGGGCACGGCCACAGCGCCGACGACTCGCACCAGGACCTGCCGTTGCTCACCCAGTCCGCCGAGGCGTTGCAGAGCGGCGCGTGGCCCCCGTTCACCGCCGGGATCGACGCCGGGGCGATGGCGGTGATGTCCGGCCATCTGGACGCGCGCGCGATCGACCCGGGGACCCCGGCGACCTTCTCGCACAAGCTGCTCACCGACGTGCTGCGCGGCCAACTCGGCTTCAAGGGTGTGGTGATCACCGACGGGATGAACATGCCACCCGCGAAGCGCTGGGCTCCCGGAGAGGCGGCGGTCCGAGCGCTGAACGCCGGTAACGACCTGATCCTGATGACTCCGAACGTCGGCCAGGCGTACGACGGGCTGCTCGCCGCGTTGCGCGGCGGGTCACTGCCCCGGGCCCGGCTGGTCGAGGCGGTCACCCGGGTGCTGACCATGAAGTTCCGGCTCGCGGAGCTGCCGGCGGCGCAGATGTCCACGCTCAACACCCCGGCTCACCGTGCGGCAGCCGACGCGCTGGCCGCCGCCGCCGTCACCGTGCTGCGGGGCACCTGCGGTGGCGCCGTACGCGGGCCGGTCACCGTCACCTCCTCCGCCGGTCGGGACGGCACCAGGACCGCGCTCACCGCCGCTCTGACCGCCGCCGGGGTGCCGGTCAAGCCCAGCGGCGGCACGATCGTGCACCTGGTGGGCTTCGGCGACGGCGCCAGCGACCTGCGCGCCGACGCGGCGGTCACGGTTGCCATGGACACCCCGTACGTGCTGGCTGACGCGGCGTCACCGACGCTGCTGGCCACGTACTCGTCCACCCGGGCGTCGATGACCGCACTGGCTGCCGTGCTGGCCGGCAAGGCCCGACCGGGCGGCCGGTCCCCGGTGGCCGTTACCGGCCTGCCCGCCACCACCTGCGGCACCTGACCCACTCCGACCGTTCCGGACCCGCGCGCGGAAAACCCCTCGCCACGGTTGGCACCGGCCTGGCAGCCTCGGTGCCATGGCAGCGCCACAGGGCTTTCGGTACGACCAGCGCGCGGACGGCACGGTGGTGATCACCCACCACGGGCGGGTGGCCGGCACGCTGCGCGGTGCCCGGGCAGCGGAGTTCCTCGCCGAGGTCGACGACGACCCGCAGTTGGTGATGGCCCGCTGGACCGGCAACTACCGCCACGGCAACGAGCGCACCGCGAAGCGGCACCCCCGCAACCGTGCCTGAACGAAGGAAAGGCCCCTTCTCATCGCCAGGCGATGAGAAGGGGCTTCCTGACTTCTGGAGCGGGATCTCAGGGCCGCGTGAAGACCAGCGCCACGTTGTGGCCGCCGAAGCCGAACGCGTTGTTCAACGCGGCGGGGATCTCCATGTGGCGCGCCTTGTGGGCGGCGACCTCCAGGGTGAGGCCGGGCTCCGGGTCGTCGAGGTTGATCGTCGGAGGGACGACACCGTCACGGATGGCCAGGATGGTGGCGATCGACTCCAGCGCGCCGGCGGCACCGAGCAGGTGACCGGTCATCGACTTCGTCGCGGCGAGCACCGGGTGGTCGCCGAGCGCCTTGTGCAGCGCGCTGATCTCCAGCATGTCCCCGACCGGGGTCGAGGTGGCGTGCGCGTTGACGTGCACGATGTCGCGCTTGGCCACGTCCGCGTCCGCGATCGCCTTCGCGATGGCACGGATGGCGCCCTCGCCCTCGGCGTGCGGCTGCACGATGTCGTACGCGTCGGAGGTGATGCCGGCGCCGGCGAGACGGGCGTACACCCGGGCGCCCCGGGCGGCGGCGTGGTCGGCCCGCTCCAGCACGATGACGCCGGCGCCCTCGCCGAGAACAAAGCCGTCCCGGCCCTTGTCCCATGGGCGGGAAGCCCGCTCCGGGTCGTCGTTGCGGGTCGACATGGCCCGCATCGAGCTGAACCCGGCGATCGGCAGCGGGTGGATGACCGCCTCGGTGCCGCCGGCCACCACCACGTCGGCGCGGCCGGAACGGATGATGTCCAGGCCCAGTGCGATCGCCTCGGCGCCGGTGGCGCAGGCGCTGGCCACCGCGTGCACGCCGGCCTTGGCGCCCAGCTCCAGCCCGACCCAGGCGGCCGGACCGTTCGGCATCAGCATCGGGATGGTGTGCGGGGAGACCCGCCGCGGCCCGGACGCCTCCAGGATGTCGTCCTGGGCGAGCAGGGTGGTGGCACCGCCGATGCCGGAGCCGACGCTGACGGCCAGCCGCTCCCCGTCGAGGTCGGAGCCGGCGAGGCCGGCGTCCGCCCAGGCCTGCTGCGCCGCGATGATCGCGATCGCCTCGGAACGGTCCAGTCGGCGCAGTCGGATCCGGTCCAGCACCTCGGATGGCTCCACGGCCAACTGGGCGGCGATCCGGACCGGCAGTTGCTCGGCCCACTCCTGGGTGAGGGCACTCACCCCGGAGCGGCCGGCGAGCATGGCGTCCCAGGTCGACGCGACGTCCCCGCCAAGCGGGGTCGTCGCGCCGAGCCCGGTGACGACGACGTCAGGACGACTCATGATCAGGACTGCGCCGAGATGTAGCTGACAGCATCACCGACGGTCTTGAGGTTCTGCACCTCGTTGTCCGGGATCTTGACGCCGAACTTCTCCTCGGCAGCCACCACGACCTCCACCATGGAGAGCGAGTCGACATCGAGGTCGTCGGTGAAGGACTTCCCCTCGGCCACGTCGTCCGGGTTCACCCCGGCAACCTCTTCGAGGATCTCGGCGAGGCCGGTGGTGATCTCGTCACGGGTCATTGCGGTTGGTTCCTTTCATCGGGGGTTGTCCGGCGGACGGCGTCGCCGACCGCCACTCCTCGACGCGTACGCGCCCGAGGGGGTCATCAGGGGCAGCGGACGACCTGACCGGCGTAGGTCAGGCCACCGCCGAAGCCGAACAGCAGCACCGGTGCGCCCGAGGGCACCTCCCGGCGCTCGACCAGCTTGGACAGGGCCAGCGGCACGCTCGCTGCGGAGGTGTTGCCGGACTCGACGATGTCCTTCGCGATGATCGCGTTGGGGATGTTGAGCCGCTTGACGATGCCGTCGATGATCCGGGCGTTGGCCTGGTGCGGCACGAACGCGGCCAGCTCCGACGGGTCGACCCCGGCCCGCTCACAGGCCTGCAGTGCGAGCGGCGCCAGCGCGGTGGTGGCCCAGCGGAACACCGACTGCCCCTCCTGCTGGATGTACGGGCGCCAGCCCTCGATGCGGACCGCGTCGCTCTTTTCCGGTGCCGAACCCCAGACCACCGGGCCGATCCCGGCCGGCTCGTCGTCGGCGGTGGCGGTGACCACCGCGGCGCCGGCGCCGTCCGCGAAGATGATGCAGGTGGAGCGGTCGGTCCAGTCGGTGAAGTCGGAGAGCTTCTCCGCCCCGATGACGATCGCGTTGCGCGACGAGCCGGCCCGGATGGCGTGGTCGACGATGCTCAGCGCGTAGGCGAAGCCCGAGCAGGCGGTGTTGACGTCGAACGCGCCCGGCGCGGCGATGCCCAGCTTGGCGGCGACCCGGCAGGCCACGTTCGGGCTGCGGTCGATGGAGGAGCAGGTGGCGACCACGACCAGGTCGATGTCGGCGGCGGTCAGGCCGGAGTTGGCCAGCGCCTTGCCGGCGGCGGCGGCGGCCATGTCGGCCACCGTCTCGCTGTCGGCGATCCGCCGGGTGACGATGCCGACGCGGTCGCGGATCCACTCGTCGTTGGTGTCGACGAGCTGGGCGATCTCGTCGTTGGTCACCACCCGGGACGGCTGGTAGTGCCCCATCGAGACGATGCGACTGCCAGTCATGAGAGACCTCCGATGCGGGCGATCAGGTCCCGTGCGGCCGGCAGGTCGTCCGGGGTGTTCAGGGTGACGATCTCCGGGGCGCCGTCGCCCTTGAGGTCCCGTTTGACCAGCCCGGCGAGGGTGCCGGCCGGTGGTAGCTCGATCACGCCGGTGACCCCGAGGCCGGCCAGCGTACGCATGCACAGGTCCCAGCGCACCGGCGCGGTGACCTGCCGGACGAGGCGCTGCACCATGTCCGGACCGTTGTCGACCGCGGTGCCGTCGAGGTTCGACAGCAGGATCCGGGCCGGGTCGGCGGAGGTGATGCCGGCGGCGACGGCGGCGAGCGCGGTCTCGGCCGGGGCCATGTACGGGGTGTGGAACGCGCCGGCCACCTGGAGTCGGATGATCCGGGCCCTGGCGGGTGGCTCGGCGGCGAGCTTGTCGAGCCCCTCCAGCGCGCCGGCGGCGACGATCTGCCCGGCGCCGTTGCGGTTGGCCGGGTACAACCCGTGCGCCTCGATCGCGGCGAGCACGTCGTCGGGGTCGCCGCCGAGCACGGCGGCCATTCCGGTCGGCTCCAGCGCGCACGCGGCGGCCATCTCCCGGCCTCGTACGCCGGCGAGGGTGATCGCGGCTTCGGCCGACAGCACACCGGCCACGGCGGCGGCACCCAACTCGCCGACGCTGTGGCCTGCGGTGAGCGCGACGCCGTCCAGCGGCAGGTGCTCGACCGCGAGCAGCGCCGCGGCGACCAGCAACGGCTGGGTGCGGGCGGTGTCCTTGATCTCGTCGGCGTCGGCGGCGGTGCCCAGATGCATCAGGTCGACCCCGGCCAGCGCCGACCACTCGCGCAGGCGCGCCTCAGTGCCGGTCAGGTCGAGCCAGGGAGTCAGGAAGCCGGGTTTCTGAGAACCCTGGCCGGGACTAAGTACGGCGAGCACGCCTATGACTCTCCCGGATACGCGTGGGTAAAGCGGTGCCGCCTCCGACCAAACCACACTAGAACCTTTGGAGGTTTCCTACAAAGATCGGCGGGGATCGTCCTCGGTTTGGGTGGTTTTCCGGGTGGCCGGGGTCATTGTCTGAGTCGGGACAGGTGAGGTCAGCGGGGCAACCGGATCCAACCGGCCCACGGTCAGCGCGACCTGAAGGGCGAACGCGTCCCGGGGAACCAGCGGCGAGAAGCCGGTGACCTCGGCGATCCGCCGCAGCCGGTAACGCACGGTGTTCGGGTGTACGAACAGCGCACGGGCGGCGCTCTCCAGCGTGCCGCCGGCGGCCAGGAACGCGTCCAGGGTCGCCAGCAGTTCGCCACCGGCGCGTACCAGGGTCGCGTACACGTCGTGCCGCAGCCGCCGACGGGCCTCCGCGTCGCCAGCGAGGGCCCGCTCCGGCAACAGGTCCGCGGCCGGCACCGGGCGGGGGGCGCTGGGCCATGCCGGCGCCGCCCGGAAACCGGACAGCGCGGCCCGCGCCGACTCGGTCGCCTCATCCAGGCTGGGCACGGCCGGGCCGACCACCACCGGGCCGTCCCCGAACGCGCTCAGCAGCTTGGCGGTGGCGGTCAGCGGGTCCGCCGCGCCACCCAGCACGATCACCAACCGGTCACCGTGGACCCCGCCGATCACCTCCACGCCGATCCGGCGGGCCTGCCGGTAGACCACGTGCAGCACCGCCGAGACCTCCCCGCCGGGCGACCGACCGACCGCCACCGCCACCGGCGGCGCGTCCGCCCAGCCGAGCGCGGCGGCCCGACTGGCCAGCACGTCCGGCGAGTCACCGCGCAACAACGCGTCGACCAGCAGGGCCTGCAACCGGGCGTCCCACGCGCCGCGTGACTCGGCGGCCCGTGCGTACACCCGGGCGGCGGCGAACGCGATCTCCCGGGAGAAGCGCAGCACCGCTTCGCGCAGTTTCTGCTCCTCGCCCTCGACGGCCAGGTGCGACACCTGCTCCTCGACCACGTCGATGGTCACCTTGATCAACGCCACGGTCTGCTGAAGGGTGATCGACCGGGCCAGCGCGATGGGGGCGGCGGCGAAGACCTCGTCGGAAACCTCCTGGGTGCTGTCCGCCGTGCCGCCCCCGTCGCGCAGCCACTGCACCAGCGACCGGGCGCCCGCCTGGGCCACCAGCATCACCCAGGAGCGCTGGTCGGCCGGCAGCGCCCGGAACCACGGCAGCGTCTCGTCCATCCGGGCCACGCTGGAGGTGGCCAACGCTCCCGCCGAACGTTCGATCCGGCGCAGCGTGGCCGCCAGCTCTCCACCGCCCGGCGTACTCACCGCCCTAGCCTGACACGTCGTGAGCAGCTCATCCACGCCGGCACCGGTCAGCGGGGCCGGGCCGTCCGCCACCGTCGGCGAGCCCGCCGACCCGTCTCACGGTTGCGGGGGAGTGGGCAGGCCCAGCTCCTGGGCCAGGATCGCGGCCTGCACCCGGCTGCGCAGGTGCAGCTTCGCCAGGATCCGGCTCACGTGGGTCTTGGTGGTGCTCTCCGCCAGCACCAGCCGGTCGGCGATCTGCTGATTGGACAGGCCCAGGCCGAGGCAGGCCAGCACGTCACGCTCGCGCGGGGTGAGTGTGCCCAGCGCGGCCCGGGTGTCCGCCGACGCGCCCGGCGCGGTGGCCGCGAAGGCGGTGATCAACCGGCGGGTCACCGCGGGGGCGATGAACCCGTCGCCGCGCGCCACCGTCCGCACGGCGGTCACCAGGCCATCGGCGTCGGTGTCCTTCAGCAGGAACCCGGCCGCGCCGGCACGCAACGCGCCGAAGACGTACTCGTCGAGGTCGAAGGTGGTGAGCACCAGCACGTCGGCGAGCCCTTCGGTGACGATCGCCCGGGTCGCGGAGATCCCGTCCCGGTGGGGCATCCGTACGTCCAGCACCGCCACGTCCGGGCGCAACTCCCGACACAGCCGCACCGCCTCGTCGCCGTCGGCCGCCTCGCCAACCACCTCGAGGCCCGGCGAGCCGCGCAGGATCAGGGCCAGACCGGCCCGTACCGCGGGCTGGTCGTCCGCGAGCACCACTCGTACGCTCGCGTCGCCCGGCGAGCGCACCGGCCCGGTCATCCGCCCTCCCCGGTGGGCAGCACGGCGCGGACCCGCCAGCGGCCGTCACGCGGCCCGGCGGTGAACTGGCCGGCCAGCAGCGTGGCCCGCTCCCGCATCCCGATCAGCCCCGCCCCGGCACCCGGCAGCCCTGCCCCGCCCCGGCGTACGCGATTCTCCACCGTCACCACCACCTCCGCCGGCCCGTACGCGATCGTCACCTTTGCCTCACCCGTGCCGTGCTTGAGCGCGTTGGTCAGCGACTCCTGCACGATCCGGTACGCGGCGAGGTCCACCCCCACCGGCAGCGGGCCCGGCGTGCCATCGGTGCGGAGCCGCACCGCGAGGCCGGCGGCCCGGAGCCGCTCGACCAACCCGTCCGCCTCGGCGAGCCGCGCGATGACCGCCTCTGGCAGCGCCGGACCGTCACCCTCCGGGGCCGACCGGCCGCTGGTCCCCGGCTCGCGCAGCACTTCGATCATCTGACGCATCTCCGCCAGGCCCTGCACGCTGCTTTCCCGGATCACCCGCAACGCCGACTCGACCTGGCCGCGATCGAGCCCGGGTACGGACAGCACGGCCGTGGCGTGGATGGCGACCGCGCTGAGGTGGTTGGCGACCACGTCGTGCAGCTCCCGGGCCATCCGGGCGCGTTCGGCGCTGACCGCCTGCCGGCGGTCCAGCTCGACCAGCCGGGCGGTCTGCTCAGCCCGGTCCCGCTCGGCGGCGGCCTGGTCGCGGTACTGCCGCACGCTGATCCCGGTCAGGACCGGCACCAGCCCGGCGAGCACCACCGGCACCCCGACGGCGACCCCGCGCCACTGGTCGAAGACGAGCACGCCGACCACCGCGCCGACCAGGCTCAACCCGATGGTCACCCGCAGCAGCCACGGCCACAGCCGGGGCGGGCCGTACACGCAGGCGTCGTAGAGCACCTGTGTGTAGATCAGGATCGTTCCCAGGGAGCCGCCGAGCGCGGTGTCCACGACCAGCGCCACGGTGCCGACGGCCAGGCTGGTGCGCGGGGCGACGCGGCGCAGGCCCACGGCCACGCACATCGTCAGCAGTGGCGGCAGGAACAGGGCCTGCGGCACGTCCGGGTGTGGACGGATCTGCGGTTGCCAACCGAGGGCGTACAGCACCAGGCCGCCGGCCAGCGACGCGCCGGCCAGCGCGAGGTCCCGGCCGCGGGTGCCGGAGCCGAGCCACGGTGGCGGTCGCATGCCCCCGATCCCACCACAGCCGTCGACCGTCGGACTCCGCCCCCGGGAGGACCCCGCCGGACCCGGCATGCGCCGAAAGGGGTACGCCGACCGCCCGCCGAACCGGCAAGAATGATCATCATGACTCCCACCGAGACCATGGCCACGCTCGCCCGCGAGATCGACACCACCTGCCGGCTGACCGGCACGTTCGTGCTCCGCTCCGGCCGGACCGCCGACGAGTACTTCGACAAGTACCGCTTCGAGGCGGATCCCCGCCTGCTGGACCGGGTGGCCGCCCAGCTGGCGCCCCTGGTGCCGACGGACACCGAGGTGCTGGCCGGGCTCGAGATGGGCGGGATCCCGGTGGTGACCGCGCTGGGCCGGCACACCGGGCTGCCCTGCGCCTTCGTGCGCAAGACCGCCAAGCCGTACGGGACGGCCCGGCTGGCCGAGGGGGCAGAGTTGGCCGGGCGGCGGGTGCTGGTGGTCGAGGACGTGGTCACCTCCGGCGGCCAGGTGGTCATCTCCACCGGCCAGCTACGCGAACTGGGTGCCCGGGTGGAGCACGCCCTCTGCGTCATCGACCGCGCCGAGGGCGGAACCGAGGCGCTCGCCGGTCACGGCGTGGCGCTGCGGGCGCTCTTCAGCCGGGCCGACCTGGAGGCTCACCGCACCCGCTGACCGCCGGTCTCCGCCCCGGCCGCGACCCTCGGGGTGAACGGCGCGAAAAGAAGCTGTTAACTGCGCAACTGGATCCCGCGCTCACCGTCGTCTTCGGGAACTGGCCGGTCCCGCCCCCAGGTACGCTGCGCGCGGCCCGTCGGTCCCGGCCAGTACGGTGACAGGGCACGTCCGGGGGGGACCGGCGGGTGAGGCGAGCGTGAGGAGACCGGGGATGGCGCACGGGGAGGCCGAGCACGGCTGCGCCCAGGGCGAGCCCTGCCGGCCGGGGCACCACGACCCGCAGGCGGCCGGCAAGCACCGCCGGCCGGTCGGCGGAGCGTCATCGCACCCGGTGGAGCCGCTCGTCGGCCGGGCCGACGACGAGACCACGCTCCCGCGCCAGCGCTCCGCAGAGCCCTCAGCCCTCGCCGAGCCCGACTCGGACGACCCGGCTGGTTGCCTCAGCGCACTTCCCGGCTGGGCCGGGGCGCATCGGCACGGCCCGGTCCGGCCGCGTCCACGGGCCACCCGCCGGGAGCGCCCACCGCGCCGTTGGTGCTGACCACCGCCGCCCGGTAGAGCCGTCCGTGCGGGCTGCCTGGCCGGCGCGGCTGATGCCCGTGGCCGACGCGGCGCAGGTCAGCGGGTGCGACGGGTCAGCGGGTGCGACGGGTCAGCGGTGCGACGGCGAATCAGCAGGGCGATCCCGGCGAGGCCGACCGTGATGGTCAGCATCACCCCGACGTTGAGCAGCAGCAGGTGCTGCAAGTCGCCGAGGGCCTCGTCGAGGTCCTTCGCGGGGTCGAGCGTGTCCTCCGGGAGCACCCGCTCGCCGCCGCCCACGCCGCCGCTGACCGTGTCGAACTGCCGCTCCAGCGGCGCACCGGCGGCGCGCAGGGTCTCCGACATGCTGAGTCGACCCAGGAACCACGCGGCGCTGGTCTTGCGGGCATCGGGCTGCTTCGCAGGCCGGAAGATCCGCGGGCCGCCGGCCGCCTTGGGATAGAGGTCGTACGTCTGCTTCGGCGTCTCCCCGGCGAGCACCACGACCGTGTACTTCGGACCGAGGTCGGCCGGCTTCGGGCCTTTCGGCATGCCGGTGCCAGTGAGGAAGTTGACCTGGTCGATGATCGCGCCCACCTGGGCAGGCTGCGTGTCCGCGCGCAACCGCAGCGGCGCGGTCAGACCCACGCCGGTGATGTCGACTCCGGAGGGTGCCGGCTTCGGCGCCGCCGATGCCGGGCCGGCGGTGCCGAGCGACAGTAGCGCCGTCGCCAGGGTGCCCGCCAACACGGTGGCCAACCGCCTCATCTGTCGGACCATCCCGCCTCCTCGCCCCGTTCGATGGATGGCTTCGTTGTGACGTCTGGACCGGTCCACCCGTGCGGCATCGACCTGACGGTCGGTCCACTCTTACAGACTCCGCAGAACGTCGATGAGTTGCAGCTTGTGGAACAGTAATTGGAACTATCTGCGATCTCTGCTCGACTAATGAGGAGCGGTTTGATCAGCGGGCGGATCGTACCCTTACGGAGGGGTTCATGGGGGGCAGGGTTACACGTACGGCGCGGGTTGTGCCAGTGGTGCTCGGCGTGGCGTTCGGTGTGTCGTTTTTGGCGCCTGCGACGCCGGCCGCCGCGCACAACTCACTGACCGGCAGCGATCCGCGCGACGGCGCCCGGGTGGCGAAGGCTCCCGCCCGGATCGAGCTGCGGTTCCTGGCCAAGCCGGCGCCGGCTACGACGAAGATCACAATATCGGGACCGGACAATGTGGTCGCCGGCGGCCCACCGGTCTTCGAGGGCAGCCGCGTGCGTGTGCCGTTCAAGCCGGCCGCGGCAGGGCTCTACATCGTCGCCTACCAGCTCGCGTCCTCCGACGGGCACCCGGTGAAGGGCGAGGTGCGGTTCACCCTCACCACCGGCACGGCCGCCGACCCGTCCGCGAGCCCGTCCGCCCTGCCGTCGGGCACCACCGCGACGCCGGGTGCTGCGGCTGGCTCCCGGTCGGCGGGGCCGGCCTCGGCGTCACCCGTCGCGGAGGGCACCAGCCCGACGGCGGTCGTGCCGCTGGCGCAGGAGCGCGCCGACTCCGGTCACCGCTGGTGGCTCTGGGCACTTGGCGCCCTGGTGCTGCTCGCGGCCCTGGTGAGCGGGCTCCTGCTGCGCCGCCGGGCCACCCGCGGCTGAGGTGCGGATGGCGGCGTCCGGCTGACGCCGCCACGCAGTCGTCGAGCGGGGCGGCGTCGGCCCGGCGGAGGCGTTCAGACCAGGCGGAGTCGGGCGGCGCGCATCCGGGTCAGGGTGCGCTCGCGACCGAGCACCTCCAGCGACTCGAACAGCGGCAGGCCCACGGTGCGGCCGGTGACCGCGACCCGTACCGGCGCCTGGGTCTTACCGAGCTTGAGACCACGCTCGGCGCCGACCGCCTCCAGCGTCGACTTCAGCGACTCGGCGTCCCAGGACTCCAGCGCGTCGAACGCCGCGATGGCGGCGTCCAGCAGCTCGGCGGAGCCGTCCTTCATCGTCTTGGCCCAGGCGGCCTCGTCGATCAGCGGCGAGGCCAGGAAGAGGAAGTCGACGTTCGGCACGATCTCGCTGAGCACCGTGATCCGGGTCTGGGCCAGCGGCGCCACGGCGGCGAACGCGTCGGCGTCGAACTCCTCGGGCTGCCACGGGGGCGGCGCGATGGTCCCGGTGCCGGTCAGCCACGGCTGGCAGGCGTCGATGAACTCGGCCACCGGCAGCGCGCGAATGTACTCGCCGTTGAACGAGCGCAGCTTCTTCTCATCGAAGAACGCCGAGGAGAGATTGACCTCGTCCAGCCGGAACTCGTCCTCGATCACCGACCAGGGAACGATCTCCCGGTCGCCGGAGGGAGCCCAGCCGAGCAGCATGAGGTAGTTGCGCATCGCGCCGGCGAGGTAACCCTCGTCGCGGTACGCCTCCAGGGCGACCTTGTCCCGGCGCTTGGAGAGCTTCTGCCGCTTCTCGTTGACCACCACCGGCACGTGCGCCCAGACCGGCGGCTTGACCCCGAGGGCTTCCCAGAGCAGCTGCTGCTTGGGGGTGTTGGGCAGGTGCTCCTCGGCCCGGATCACGTGGGTGATCCCCATGGTCATGTCGTCGACGACGTTGGCCAGCAGGAAGACCGGCGAACCGTCGCCCCGGGCGATGACGAAGTCCTCGATGAGCTTGTTCTCGAAGGTGGGCTCGCCGCGGATCAGGTCGACCACCACGGTCGTACCCTCGTCCGGCGTACGGAAGCGCAGCGCGTGCCCCGGTCCGGGGCCGAGGTCGCGGTCGCGGTGGTAGCCGTCGTAGCCCTGGTACTGCGAGCCGGTGCGGGCCTGCACGTCCTCGCGGGTGCAGTCGCAGTAGTAGGCGCGGCCCGACTCGTAGAGCCGGGCGGCGGCGGCCCGGTGCTCGCCGGCGTTCTGCGACTGGAAGTACGGGCCCTCGTAGCTGCCCCGGGAGATGCCGATCCAGTCCAGCGCGGAGAGGATGCCCTCGGTCCACTCGGGCTTGTTGCGCGCCGCGTCCGTGTCCTCGATGCGCAGCACGAACACCCCGCCCTGCTGCTTGGCGTAGATCCAGTTCTGCAGTGCCGAGCGGGCACCGCCGACGTGGAACATACCGGTCGGGGAGGGGGCGAAGCGCACACGTACCGTCACGTCCCCCAGCCTACGGGCGGCGGCCAGCGCATTGTCCGGCGGGCCGGTCAGGGAACTGAGCGGATCTTGACGACCAGGGCGCTGCCGATCAGGGTGACCACGGCGGTGACCGCGTAGAGCGTGGGGTAACCGCCCAGGTACACCACGAGCGGGGCGGAGAGCGCCGGGCCGAGCACCTGCGGCGCCGAGTTGGCGATGTTGATGACGCCGAGGTCCTTGGCCCGGTCGGTGGCCCGGGGCAGCACCTGGGTGATCAACGCGGCGTCCACCGAGAGGTAGACGCCGTAGCCGGCGCCGAGCAGCAGCGCGGCGACGATCGCCATGGGCCAGACCGGCGCGACCGCGAGCAGCAGCGCCGCCACCGCCATGATCAGCCCGGAGGCGATCACGTAGATCTTGCGGCGCCCGGAACGGTCCGACAGTCGGCCGGCGATCACCGCCGTCAGCATCATGCCGAGGGTGTAGAGCAGGATCAGCACCAGCAGACCAGCCTCGGGATCGGGGTGGCGCACCCCGTCGGTGAGGAAGTACAGCAGGTAGAGGGTGCCCAGCGCGTTGCCGAGCTGGACCAGGAACCGGGTGATCCAGGCCCAGGCGAAATCGGGGTGCCGGCGCGGGCTGATCCACATCGAGGCCAGCAGCGCCCGCGTCCGCAGCACCGGCCGATGCGTACGCGGCAGCGGTTCGTCGGGGGTGAACAGCGCGAACGGCAGCGACAGCAGCAGGATGGCCACGGCGATGGCCAGGTAGCCGGCGGCGTTGCCGGTGACCACGGCGGTGACCAGCACCGCGCCGAGCACCAGCCCGAGCGCCTGCGGGATGCCGACCCAACCCGACACACCGCCGCGCTGCGTCACCGGGACCCGGTCCGGGATCGCGGCGGTGAGGCTGGCCAGCATCGCGTTGAAGCAGACCTGTGCGGCGAGCCAGCCGAGGGCGACGCCGAGGATGGTCCGCTGCTGGGCCAGCAGCACCAGGGCCGCGGCGCCGAGCAGGGCACCGCCGGCGGTCCAGACGTGTCGGCGACCGAACTCCCGGCCGGCGACCCGCAGGCAGGTCCGGTCGGAGAGCGCGCCCGCGAGGGGGTTGGCGAGCACCGCGGCCAGCGCACCGAGGCCGGTGACCAGGGCCAGCATGTTCTCCTTGTTGCCGGGTGCGATCTGCTCGATCTGCTGCGGCAGCAGCACCTGGATGGGCGTGAAGAACGCCATCCAGACCCCGAGGTTCGCGGCGAAGATCAACCCGATCCAACCGCGCCGCACCGGCACGGTCGGCTCGGCGAGGGCGGCCGGCAGCGACGCCGGCGTCGGGTCGAGGGTGGTCACCGCGCCGACCCCTCCCGGGAGGCCGCGATCACGTCCCGCAGCCAGGTGTACGACGACTTCGGCGTACGGGCCTGGGTGGCGTAGTCGACGTGTACGAGGCCGAAGCGCTTGGTGAACCCCTCGGCCCACTCCCAGTTGTCCAGCAGCGACCAGATGAAGTACCCGCGCACGTCCACCCCGTCGTCGATGGCGGCCCGGACCGCCCGCAGATGCCCGTCGAGGTACGCGATCCGCTCCGGATCCGCCACCTGCCCGTCCGCGTCCGGTGCGTCGTCGTACGCGCAGCCGCTCTCGGTGATCTCGATGGGCGGCAGCGCGGCGCCGTACGTGTCGCGCAGCCAGCCGAGCAGCTCGTGCAGCCCGTCGGGGGCCACCGGCCAGTCGAAGGCCGTACGCGGGTAACCCTCCAGCGGGACGAGGTCGAACGGCAGTGGCGAGCCCTCCTCGGCGGCCCGTACGCCGGTGGGGTTGTAGTAGTTGACCCCGAGCACGTCGATCGGTGCGGCGATCGTTTCGAGGTCTCCGGGGTGGACGACGCTCGGGTCGAAGCCGGGCAGCTCCGGGTAGCCGCGGCCGAAGAGCGGGTCGGTGAAGAGGCGGTTGTGCAGCGCCTGGTACGCGGCACCGGCGGCCCGGTCGGCGTCGCGGTCACCGAGCACCCGCACCGGCGAGTAGTTGTTGGCGATCGCCACCGGGCTGGCGGTGCGGGTCCGCAGCGCGGCGACCGCGAGCCCGTGCCCGAGCAGTTGGTGGTGGGCGACCGGGAAGGCGTCGAAGAGCAGCATCCGGCCGGGGGCGTGCACGCCCATGCCGTAGCCGAGGCTCATGTGGATGAACGGCTCGTTGAGGGTGATCCAGAGCCGGACCCGGTCGCCGAGGCGGGTGGCGGTCGCCTCGGCGTACTCGGCGAAGCGGGCTGCGGTGTCGCGGTTCAGCCAGCCGCCGGCGTCTTCGAGGGGTTGGGGCAGGTCCCAGTGGTAGAGGGTGGCCACCGGGTCGACACCGGCGGCCAGCAACTCGTCCACCAGGCGGTCGTAGAAGTCCAGGCCGGCCGCGTTGGCCGGTCCGGTGCCGGTGGGCTGCACCCGGGGCCAGGCGATGGAGAACCGGTATCCGGAGACGCCCAACCCGGCCAGCAGCGCGACGTCCTCGGTGTGCCGGTGGTAGTGGTCGCAGGCCACCTCGCCGCTGCTGCCGTCGCTGATGCGGCCAGGGGAGTGCGCGAAGGTGTCCCAGATGGACGGACCGCGTCCGCCGGCCGTGGTGGCGCCCTCGATCTGATGGGCCGATGTGGAGACGCCCCAGCGGAAGCCGGTGGGGAACTGGGGCATCGGTGCGGTCGACATGCGCCCTCCCGGTCAACGTGAAACGTGCTCGGGACTTTAGGGCGCTCTCGATGAATGCGCCATAGGCCGGTATGGCGCAATCCGCAATGGTTGATCGGCGTGTCTTTTTCCGAACCCGTCCGGGTAAGTCCGATTTAGCGCATAGAGTGCCGATATCGTGGGATGTCCTCACCGGAGGAAAGACGGAAATGATCCTCGTGGAACGCAGTGCGCACGTGGCGGCGCCGATGGAAGTGGTCTGGGATGTCGTACAGCGGGCCGAGCAGTTGCCGGCCTGGCTGGCGGGGGTCCGCGCGGCCGAAGTGCTCTCAGGAGAGGGCTTCGGGCGGCGACAACTGGTCCAGGCGGGGCGCGGCTCGGCGCATGAGGCCGAGGTCATCGCCTATCAGGAGCCGACTCTGATCGGCTGGCGGGAACGGGCCAAGGGCGCCGGTGCTCGTGCGGAGGCGCGCACCGAGATCTACGTCCAGCTCACTCCCGACGAGGAGGAGGAGGGCGGGACCATCGTGCGGCTCATCGTGGTCCGCTGGCCGGCTGGCCCGGTCAAGGCGGCCCTGCTGCGCCTCGGGCTGCGTCGGGTCGGCGCCGACCTGGAAGACTCGCTGGCCCGGCTCACCGACCTGGCCGCCGTCGGCTGACCAGAGCCATCCTCCCGGCGTCACCCGCCCCGGCGGTGGCCCCGGTCCCCGCCAGGGACCCCGGACCGCCGCCGCCCCATCTCACCCGCCGTCCGCCCGGTCGATCGGGGAGTACGGGGCGAGGGTGCGGGTGCACCAAAAAGGGCCCGGCGCGGGTGCGCCGGGCCCTTCCTGGATGGTGCTGGATCAGCTGTCGCCACCGGTCTCGCCGACCGGGGCGGCGTTGACGTCGTCGATCGCGTACTTCTTGGCGGCCTCGGCCGGCACGGTGACCGCCACCGCGCCGCTGCGGGCCAACTGCCGCAGCGTGGCCACCACGATCGACTCGGCGTCGACGTGGAAGTGCCGGCGCAGCGCGTGCCGGGTGTCCGACATGCCGAAGCCGTCGGTGCCGAGCGACGTGTAGTCGCCGGGCACCCAACGGGCGATCAGATCCGGTACGGCCCGCATCCAGTCGCTGACCGCGACCTTCGGGCCGTCCGCGTCGGCCAGCTTCTGCTGGACGTACGGCGCCTTCGCCTCGGCGCCCGGGTTGAGCAGGTTGTACTCCTCGGCCTCCACCGCGTCGCGGCGCAGCTCGGTCCAGGAGGTCACCGACCAGACTTCGGCGGCCACCCCCCAGTCCGTGGCGAGCAGCTGCTGGGCCTTGAGCGCCCACTGCATACCGGTGCCGGAGGCGAGGACATTGGCCTTCGGGCCGTCGACCTGCGGTGCCGGCGAGTAGCGGTAGATGCCCTTGAGCAGGCCCTCCACGTCCACGTCGGCCGGCTCGGCCGGCTGCAGGGTCGGCTCGTTGTAGACCGTCAGGTAGTAGAAGACGTTCTCCTGCGCATCCCCGTACATCCGGTGCAGGCCCTGCTCCATGATGTGCGCGATCTCGAACGAGAACGCCGGGTCGTACGCGACCACCGCCGGGTTGGTGGCGGCGATCAGCAGCGAGTGGCCGTCCTCGTGCTGCAGGCCCTCACCGTTGAGCGTGGTCCGCCCCGCGGTGGCGCCGAGCAGGAAGCCCCGGGCCATCTGGTCGGCCGCCGCCCACAGCCCGTCGGCGGTCCGCTGGAACCCGAACATCGAGTAGAAGATGTACATCGGGATCATCGGCTCGTCGTGGGTGGCGTACGCCGAACCGGCCGCGGTGAACGAGGCGACCGAGCCGGCCTCGTTGATCCCCTCGTGCAGGATCTGCCCGGTGGTCGACTCCTTGTACGACAGGAACAGCTCCCGGTCGACCGAGGTGTAGCGCTGGCCGTGCGGCGAGTAGATCTTCGCGGTGGGGAAGATCGAGTCGAGACCGAAGGTGCGGGCCTCGTCTGGGATGATCGGCACCCAGCGCTTGCCGAACTCCTTGTCCTTCATCACGTCCTTGAGCAGGCGGACGAAGGCTTGCGTGGTGGCCACCTTCTGCTTGCCCGAGCCGCGCTTGACGTCGGCGAACCGCTCCGGACCGGGGATGGCCAGCCGCTTGGTGCTGGTCCGCCGGGACGGCAGGTAACCGCCGAGCTGCTCGCGCCGCTCCTTGAGGTACTGGATCTCCTCGGACTTCTCACCCGGGTTGTAGTACGGCGGCAGGTAGGGGTTCTCCTCCAGCGCCGAGTCCGGGATGTCCAGGTAGAGCCGGTCGCGGAAGGTCTTCAAGTCCTCCAGCGTCAGCTTCTTCATCTGGTGGGTCGCGTTGCGGCCCTCGAAGTGCGAGCCGAGCGTCCAGCCCTTGATCGTCTTCGCCAGGATGACGGTCGGCTGACCGGTGTGCTCGGTGGCCGCCTTGTAGGCCGCGTAGAGCTTGCGGTAGTCGTGCCCACCCCGCTTGAGGTTCCAGATCTCGTCGTCGCTGAGCGGGTCGACCATCTTGCGGGTACGCGCGTCGCGGCCGAAGAAGTGCTCCCGCACGTACGCGCCGGACTCCGCCTTGTAGGTCTGGTAGTCGCCGTCGGTCGTGGTGTTCATGAGGTTGACCAGCGCGCCGTCGGTGTCCGCGGCGAGCAGCGGGTCCCACTCGCGACCCCAGACGACCTTGATCACGTTCCAGCCGGCACCCCGGAAGAACGACTCCAGCTCCTGCATCACCTTGCCGTTGCCACGGACCGGACCGTCCAGCCGCTGGAGGTTGCAGTTGATCACGAAGGTGAGGTTGTCCAGCTCCTCGCGGGCGGCCAGGCCGATGGCGCCCAGCGTCTCCGGCTCGTCCATCTCACCGTCACCGAGGAACGCCCAGACGTGCTGCTGGGAGGTGTCCTTGATGCCGCGGTGCTGCAGGTAGCGGTTGAACCGGGCCTGGTAGATCGCGTTGAGCCCGCCCAGGCCCATCGAGACGGTGGGGAACTCCCAGAAGTCCGGCATCAGCCGCGGGTGCGGGTACGACGGCAACCCACCGCCGGGGTGCGACAGCTCCTGGCGGAACCCGTCGAGCTGGTGCTCGCTGAGCCGCCCCTCGAGGAACGCCCGCGCGTACATACCGGGGGAGGCGTGACCCTGGTAGAAAATGTGGTCGCCGCCGCCCGGGTGGTTCTTGCCCCGGAAGAAGTGGTTGAAGCCCACCTCGTAGAGCGACGCCGAACTGGCGAAGGTGGAGATGTGCCCGCCGACGCCGATCTCCGGGCGCTGCGCCCGGTGCACCAGCATGGCGGCGTTCCACCGGACGTACGCCCGGATCCGCCGCTCGACGTGCTCGTCACCAGGGAACCACGGTTCGCGTTCCGACGGGATCGTGTTGATGTAGTCGGTGGTGGTCAGGGGCGGAACCCCGACCTGGCGCTCACGGGCCCGCTCCAGCAGGCGCAGCATCACGTAGCGGGCGCGTTTGGCGCCGCGTTCGTCGATGACACCGTCGAGCGACTCAACCCATTCGCTGGTCTCTTCAGGGTCGATGTCCGGAAGCTGGCTCGGTAGGCCGTCGCTGATCACCGGGCGCTTGCGTTCCGTAGCCACAGGCGTTCCCTCGGTTGTGTGTGGGATAGGTCTCTAGCGCCATCCTGCCCCCTGGTGGCACCCGTCGTCACGTCTAGGGGCCCCGGACGCGACGCTGAACACAGGTACCCGTCGGTAACTTAGCGCGACGACGCCCCGATCCCGTCTTGTCCGCCCCCACTACCGTGCCGGGCATGAACGGGCGACAGGTGGTGGCAGGCGGCACGCTCCTGGCGGTTGGCACGCTCGCGGCGGTCCTCGCCGCGCCGGTGCTGCTGACCGGTCACCTTGCCTCGCTGCCGATCATGATCTTCGGCCTGGTCGCGGCGGTGTTCGGCGCGACCCAACTGCGCGGCGGCCTGCATGCTCCAGCGCCGCGCCGGGTGGCGCGTCGCCTGTCCGATCCGATCCCGCGGCGCGCCGAGACCAGCAGCCCGCCGACGCCCTACTACTCGACGAGCGACTACCCGGACACGTCGAGCCGCCGAGGTCACGACGAGGGCGGTCACGGTTCAGACGGTGATCAGCGTGGCGAGGGCTACGGCGGCGGGTCCGGCGGCGATTCGGGTGGCTGGTCCGGTGGCGACTCGGGCGGCGGGTCTGGCGGTGGCTCGGGTGGCGGGTCCAGCGGTGGCTTGGGTGGCGGGTCCGGCGGTGGCTGGTCCGGCGGTGGCTCGGGCGGCTGGTCCGGCGGTTGCTCGGGTGGCGGGTCCGGCGGTGGCTGGTCCGGGGGTGGCGATTCGGGTGGTGGTTGGTCTGGCGGTGGCGGCGGCGACTCCGGTGGTGGCGGCGGCTCCTGAATCCGTACCACTGCGGCAGAATGCGACGTATGCGCAGCGACGTGATCACTGTCCAGACCGGGTCCCGCCCGACCGTCCGGGACATCACCGCAGAGGCCCAGCAGTTCGTCTCCCGTGAGGGCGACGGCCTGCTGCACGTCTTCGTGCCGCACGCCACCGCCGGCCTCGCGATCATCGAGACCGGGTCGGGCTCCGACGATGACCTGCTCAGCGCGCTGGACGACCTTCTCCCCACCGAGGACCGCTGGCGGCACCGACACGGCTCGCCGGGCCATGGGCGCGACCACGTGCTGCCGGCTTTCGTCCCGCCGTACGCCACGCTGCCGGTGCTCGGCGGCCGGTTGGCGCTCGGCACCTGGCAGTCGATCTGCCTGGTCGACACCAACGGCGACAACCCCACCCGCCAGGTCCGCTTCTCCTTCCTCCCCTCCTGACCCGCCCCCTCCGCCCCCCCCGCCCCCTCCGCCCCCTCCGCCCCTCCCGCCCCTCCCGCCCCGGCCACCCCCGCCGCCCCCCGCCCCCAGCCCCGCCGATCTAGGGAAAATTGCCGTCAGTCGATCTCTATCGGCGGCAATATTCCCTAGATCGACGCGGAGGGCGGGGCGCGCGTGGGCGGGGCGCGCGGAGGGCGGGCGCGCGAAGGGCGGGGCGCGAAGAAGGGCGGACGCGGAGGGCGGGGCGCGCGAAGGGCGGGGCGCGAAGGGCGGGGGCGTGCGGAGGGCGGGGGCGTGAAGGGCGGGGCGTGCGGAGGGCGACGCCTGCCCCGTGACCCGAACCTGATCGCTGAGCTGGACGATCGGCGTGCTGCGTACGATGTGGCCGTGACGCAGGAGGTGGGTTCCGTAGCAGGTGAACCGGTGGATCGGGCTGGTCTCGCCGCCGACGTGGTGCGCCGGATGGCGCACGTGACCGCCGCTCTGCGACACCGGCAGGGCTCCGCGTTCGCTGAGCTGGGGCTCACCCCGGCGGCGGCCCGGGCGCTGCATGAGCTGGACCCCGATCACCCACAGCCGGCCCGCGACCTTGCCGGCCAACTGGGCTGCGACCGGTCGAACGTGACGGTGCTGGTCGACAAGCTGGAGCAGGCCGGGCTGGTCGAGCGTCGCACCGACCCGGCGGACCGTCGGCAGAAGACGCTGGTGGTGACCGAGAAGGGCCGTGGCGTACGGGACCATGTGATCGAGGTGATGTGCGACTCCCGACTCCTGTCCGGGCTGACCGACCGGGAGCTGAGCACCCTTCGTGACCTGGTCTGGAAGGTGTCCGACGGTGGCTGTCCGGAGCCCTGCGGGCCGGAGTGAGTCGACCCGCGCCGGCCGTGTCCCACTGGGCGACCATGGCTCGCGTCGGTAATGCTGTCCGAC
The DNA here is from genome assembly GCF_040606435.1 of Micromonospora sp. NPDC005413. NCBI lineage: Bacteria > Bacillati > Actinomycetota > Actinomycetes > Micromonosporales > Micromonosporaceae > Micromonospora > Micromonospora sp. NPDC005413. The sequence goes on along the minus strand of NZ_JBEXEV010000028.1, from coordinate 69,407 downwards.
GTGACCACCCCGCAAGATCTCGACGACCGGTTCCGGGAGACGCTGGCGGCGCTGCCCGCCGCGGAGCGGCGGCGTGACCCCGCCGACCCGGTCAACGACGACGCCGCACTGACCGGCGCGCAACTGCTGGACCTGTTCGACGCGCAGGTGACCAGCCGGCAACTCGACCTGGCCGGCCGCTGGCTGCGCAGCTTCGGGGAGGGTTTCTACACCATCGGCTCGGCCGGGCACGAAGGCAACGCCGCCGTCGCCGCCGCGCTGCGCCCCACCGATCCGGCGCTTCTGCACTACCGCTCCGGCGCCTTCTACTGCACCCGCGCCGCGCAGATCGCCGCCGACCCGGAGCCGTCCGACCCGGAGCCGTCCGACGCAGGGCCGTCCGACGCAGGGCCGTCCGGGTCAGAGCTGTCCGGGTCAGGGTCGTCCGGGTCAGGGCCGTCCGGGTCAGAGCTGTCCGGGTCAGGGCCGTCCGGGTCAGGGCCGTCCGGGTCAGGGCCGTCTGGGTCAGGGCCGTCTGGGTCAGGGCCGTCCGACGCAGGGCCGTCCGGGTCAGGACCGTCCGAGCCAGGACCGTCCGGGTCAGGGCCGTCCGACGCAGGGCCGTCCGGGTCCGAGCCGGCTGTGACCGCGCCGCCTGTGAGCGCGCCGACCGCCGGTGGGTTCGCGGCGTACGCGGACGCGGCCCGGGACATGCTGCGCGGGATGGTCGCCTCAAGCCAGGACCCGATCGCCGGTGGCCGGCACAAGGTGTTCGGCCGGGCAGACCTGGCCATCGTGCCGACCACCTCCACCATCGCCTCGCACCTGCCCCGCGCGGTCGGGATGGGGCTGGCCGTGGAACGGCTGCGCCGGCTGGACAGCGCCGGGAGGCGTACCCGGGTCGGCAGCGGGCCGGGCGCCGCGCACGCCCCGTGGCCACCGGATGCCATCGTGGTCTGCTCCTTCGGCGACGCCTCGGTCAACCACGCCAGCGCCACCTCCGCCTTCAACACCGCCGGCTGGTACGACCACGCCGGGCTGCGCATCCCGGTGCTCTTCGTCTGCGAGGACAACGGGCTGGGCATCAGCGTCCGCTCGCCGGAGGGCTGGGTGGAGGCGACTCTGCGGGCCAAGCCGGGTATCCGCTACTTCAGCGCGGACGGGGCCGACCCGGTGCAGACGTACGAGGTGGCGGCGGAGGCCGCGGCCTGGGTGCGCCGGCACCGGCGGCCGGCCGTGCTGCACCTGCGTACCGTCCGGCTGATGGGGCACGCCGGGGCCGACGCGGAGTCGGCGTACCGCAGCCCGGCTGAGCTGGCCGAGGACCTGGACCGGGACCCGGTGGCCGCCACCGCGCGGCTGCTCGTCGAGGCGGGCGTGGCGACCGGCGAGGAGCTGCTGGCCCGGTACGACGAGACCGGCTGGCAGGTACGCCGCCTGGCTGAGGAGGTGCTGGGCGAGCCGAAGCTGGCCTCCGCGGCCGACGTGGTGTCGGCGCTGGCGCCCCGTCGTCCGATGCGGGTGGCGCGGGCGGTGGCCGACGCTGCGGCGCGGGCCAGCGGGCCGGGCGCGGGTGCCCGGGCGGAGGCGTTCGGCGGCAAGCTGCCGGAGCTGGCCGGCCCGTTGACCCTGGCGCAGAGCATCAACGCGGCGCTCGCCGACGGGATGCTCGACCACTCGCAGATGGCGATCTTCGGTGAGGACGTGGCCGCCAAGGGCGGCGTGTACGGGGTGACGAAGGGGCTGCGTGACCGCTTCGGGGCGGCCCGGGTCTTCGACACGCTGCTCGACGAGACGTCGGTGCTCGGGTTGGGCCTCGGCGCGGGGCTGGCCGGGATGCTGCCGGTGCCGGAGATCCAGTACCTGGCGTACCTGCACAACGCTGAGGACCAGCTGCGCGGCGAGGCGGCCACCATGCAGTTCTTCTCGCAGGGGGCGTTCCGAAACCCGATGGTGGTGCGGGTGGCGGGGCTGGCGTACCAGGAGGGGTTCGGCGGGCACTTCCACAACGACAACTCGGTGGCCGTACTCCGGGATGTGCCCGGTCTGGTGGTCGCGGTGCCGGCGCGGCCGGACGACGCCGCGCCCATGCTGCGGACCTGCCTCGCCAGCGCGGCGGTGGACGGCAGCGTCTGCGTGTTCCTGGAGCCCATCGCGCTCTACCACACCCGCGACCTGTATACCGAGGGTGACGGTGAGTGGCAGGCCGGCTATGCGGAGCCGGGCGCCTGGGTGGCCGGGCACGTGCCGATCGGGCGGGCCCGGGTCTACCGGGTCGGCTCGGCAGACGACCTGACCATCATCACCTTCGGTAACGGGGTGCGGATGTCGCTGCGGGCTGCGGCCGTCCTCGCCGAGGAGGGGGTGGGCACCCGGGTGGTGGACCTGCGCTGGCTGGCCCCGCTGCCAGTGGCCGACATCATCCGGGAGTCCTCGGCGACCGGCCGGGTGCTGGTCGTGGACGAGACGCGGCGTTCCGGCGGGGTCGGCGAGGGGGTGATCGCCGCGCTGGTCGACGCCGGATATGTCGGTGCCGCACGTCGAGTAGCGGGAGTTGACTCGTTTGTACCATTAGGTCCGGCAGCACGTCACGTTCTGGTCTCCGCGGAAGCCATTACCGAGGGTGCCCGTACGCTGCTGGCACGGTAAATTCCGTTCCACCCGGTGCGCCACTTGCGCGCGGACGCACAACTGTGTGGACTCTGCCTGACGGCGTCGCACCGACGCCGCGAGCAGGGACGAGATGAGGAGGCACGCGACAGTGAGCGCGACCGCTGGTCAGGCCGCCGACGGGGTACGCAGCCTGGCGGACCGGTTCGGGATCGAACCGGGGATGGTCGTCATGGAGATGGGGTACGACGATGACGTCGACCAGGATCTCCGGGACGCCCTGACCGACCGCTGTGGAGATCTGGTCGACGAGGACACCGACGAGGTGGTCGACGCGGTGCTGGTCTGGTACCGCGACGGCGACGGTGACCTTTTCGAGCTTCTCGTCGATGCCCTCGGCCCGCTGGCCGACAACGGGGTCGTGTGGTTGCTCACCCCGAAGGCGGGGCGTGACGGGCACGTCGAGCCGAGCGAGGTCGCGGAGTCCGCGCCCACCGCCGGCCTTCAGCAGACCTCGACCGTCAACGCCGGCCGGGACTGGAGCGGCGCACGTCTGGTGCTGCGCCGAGGGGCCAAGGTCAAGAAGTAGCCCCGCCGCTTCGCGCACCCGGCGGCCGAGACCGCCGGGTGGGCAGGCTGGGGCCGTTCCCCTGACTCGACCCGAGGAGAGCTCGCATGCTCATCGAGGTTGGTGCCGACGCACCGGACTTCGTGTTGAAGGACCAGAACAACCAGGAGGTTCGGCTCTCGGCCTTCCGGGGCCGGCGCACCGTGCTGCTGGTCTTCTACCCGCTCGCCTTCACCGGCACCTGCCAGGGCGAGTTGGGCGAGGTGCGAGACAACCTCGACGAGTACGTGAACGACGACGTCCAGGTGCTCACGGTCAGCGTCGACTCGGTCTACAGTCACAAGATCTGGGCCGACCGTGAGGGCTACCAGTTCCCCATGCTGGCCGATTTCTGGCCGCACGGCGCCGTCGCCGAGGCGTACGGGGTGTTCAACGACGTCGCCGGCTTCGCCAACCGGGGCACCTTCGTCATCGACAAGGCCGGCGTGGTCCGCTTCGCCGAGATGAACGGCCCGGGCGAGGCCCGCGACCAGCAGGGCTGGCGCAAGGCCATCACCGAAGCGACCGCCTGACCGGGGTACGCCCTGCGCCCGGGCCGACGGCGAGCAAGGTAAGCTTGCCAGCCACCGGCCCGCCGCACGGCGATCCGGGCGCGTAGCTCAGTGGGAGAGCACCCGCCTTACAAGCGGGGGGTCGCAGGTTCGAAACCTGCCGCGCCCACCCTTCACATCTGCCGACCCCAGCCGGCTGATCGAGGAGTACGCCCGGCACGTCGGTCACGCCAACCTGCTCCGGGAGTCGGTGGAGGTCAGGGCGGTGCGGAGTCGGTCCAGCTCGTGTTGCGTGCCGATGGCCGACCGGTGCTCGGGGTGCTCGACGTAGTGGCGGATCGTGTCCGCGAGGAAGGTCGGATCCACGTGCAGTGGGCCGGTCGGCAGGGGAGACGGGACGGGTGGGCCGCCCGGCGTAGCTGGCTGGCGCATGAGGGTGAGGTTCGCCCCGCTCCTGCGGGGCGCCGGTGGGCCACCGGGGAGCAGTCGGTCCCAGCGGAGAAAGGTGCGCCGGATCCGCCCCTGCTTGGTGATGCCGTCGCGGTTCAGGGTCAGTCGCGGCCGGTTCAGCAGCAGCACGGCCGCTGTGCCGGCCAGGACGACGGCCGGGATGGCGATGCTCAGCGCGATGTTGCCGGGTATCTCGGCGAGCCGCAGGCGGTCCTCGCCCGGAACCCGTTCGGTCAGCACGCCACCGGCGGCCAGCCAGCCGAGGAGGATCGACCAGGGGCTCATCCCGCGTGGACTGGCCGACGCGACGAAGCTCTCCGTCCCGACCGCCACCTCCCAGGTCGCCGGCCGCTGACGGACTCCTCTGGTGAGCAGGGCGTGACCGGCCCACGGCACCAGGAAACAGGCGGCCAGGACGGCCGCCCAGACCAGAAAGGCGACGCCGATCGGATCGATCCGCCAGGTCACCGGCTTGAACCACAGTTCGGCTCAGACCCGTAGGACGAGCGCGGCCACGACGAACGGCCAGATCAGCAGGCGCGCCACGCGGAGGGACATGCCCGGCACCGTAGACGGCCCGGTCAACCGGTCGGGGCTTGCCCCGGGTTGGCCCGGCGTGTCCCTCCGGGGTCGGCCGGACGCGAACGAGCGCTATGACTCTGAGGCATATTGATGCCTCAGAGTCATAACGTTCACCGCAGTGACACCGCCCAGACGGCGGGCCGTCGGCTGCCATGATGGGCGGGTGCAGGACACCGTCGCCGTCGCGCTGATCACCGCACTGTCCACGTTGGCCGCCGCGGCCCTGACCGGCTTCGTCGGCGCGTTCAGCACCCGTCGGCAACTGGCTCACCAGCTGACCGCTGCTCGGCAGGAGAACACCGAACGGCGGGCGACGCGTCGGGACGAGCTGCGGCGCGAGGCGTACGTCGGGTTCCTGAGTGCCTGCGACCAGGCGTACCGGCGGCTGGACCGGCGGTGGGTCGAACCCGGCGGGGACGAGCACACGCCCGGCTACGACGAGACGTACGCGGCGATGCGCGCCGTGGACGAGGCGTACAACCTGGTGTTGTTGGAAGGCCCGGCGGACGTCGCTGCGGCGGCCCGGTCCGTGCTGGTCAGCCTCACGACGGAGTACGCCGACCAGCGCCGGCTCGGCGACGAGCCGGGCGACGCGGTGGTCCCGCTTCGCGATCGGCACCGGGAACGCTGGCTGGCCGCCATCGAGGTACGGACGAATCGGCGCGTTGCGTTCGTCGACGTGGTTCGCCCCGTGTTGGATCGGGACGGGTGACGCGGACGAGCGGGAGGCCGGGTGAGCTACGCGCAGGTCAACGGGCTGCGGCTCTGGTACGAGTCGCACGGCACGGGGCGTCCGCTGGTGCTGTTGCACGGCGGCTACGGGTCGGTGGAGATGTTCGCCCCGATCGTGCCGACGCTGACCCAGCGGCGTCGGGTGATCGCGGTCGACCTGCAGGGCCACGGGCGCACCGCCGACGTCGACCGCCCGCTGCGCTACGAGACGATGGCCGACGACGTCGCCGCGCTGCTCGGGCACCTCGACCTGTCCACGGCCGACGTGCTGGGCTACTCGCTGGGCGGCGGTGTCGCGCTGCGTACCGCCATCCAGCATCCGGCGCTGGTGCGCCGGCTGGTGCTGGTCTCCACCCCGTGCAAGCGGGCCGGCTGGTACCCGGAGGTGCTGGCGGCCATGGCCGCCCAGGACGAGCGGGTCGGCGAGCAGATGCGGGGTACGCCACCGCATCAGCTCTACGAGCGCGTCGCCCCGCGCCCGCAGGACTGGCCACGGCTCTGGGCCAAGAGCGGTGACCTGCTGTGCCGTGACTACGACTGGTCCGCTGAGGTGGCCCGGCTGGTCATCCCGACGTTGCTGGTCTTCGCCGACGCCGACTCGATCCCTACCAGTCACGTGGCGGAGTTCTTCGGGCTGCTCGGCGGCGGGCATCGCGACGCCGGTGGGGACGGCACCGACCGTCCAACCGCCCGGCTGGCCGTACTGCCCGGGCACACGCACTACGACATCGTCGGCGCACCGGCCCTGCCAACCGCGGTGCTGTCCTTCCTCACCCACGAGGTCGGCGCGCGCGCCTGACCCGCCGGGTGGTGAGCCGGCGGGCCCGGTGTCTCAGCTGATGAAGTCCAATTTCCGCCAGCTCTGTTTCGTGCTGTTGGTCTGCGCACAGGACGCGAGGGCGGCACCTGGTCGGCGGTCAGATCCGCAGCGCCCTATCCTCGTGACGGAGCGTATTCGGGGAGTGTGATCGTGGAGCTGGCAGAGATCGACGCGGTGCTGTTCGACATGGATGGCACCCTGGTGTACTCCGACGCCGCCGTGGAACGGGCCTGGCGACGATGGGCGACCGAGTATGCCGTCGCGCCGGCGGCGGCGCTGGCGATCGCGCACGGCAGGCCGGCCGACCAGACCATTCGCCGGCTACTGCCCTCGCTCGACGACTCAGCGGTCGCAGCGGCGGCAGCACGGCAGTTGGCGTTGCAGTACGACGACCTGTCCGACGTGACGGCCACTCCGGGCGCCCACGAACTGTTGGCGGCGCTGGCCCGGCTGGGGTTGCCCTGGGCGGTGGTGACCAGCGCCGACGTCCGGCTGGCGGAGGCCCGGCTCGGCGCCGCTGGCATCGAGCCGCCCGTGCTGGTCACGGTGGAGGACGTGCGCGCCGGCAAGCCGGACCCGGAGGGCTACCTGCGCGCTGCCGCGCTGCTCGACGTGCCCGCAGCACGGTGTCTGGTCGTCGAGGACGCCGAGGTCGGGCTGCAGGCGGGGCGTGCGGCTGGCGCGATGACCGCGGCGCTGAAGGGACTCGACGGCGACCTGCGGCTGGCCGACCTGACGCAGCTCGCGTACGGGCTGGAGTCGGCCCCGACGGCACGCTGACCAGCAAGGTCAGGCGATGCGCTGGGCCAGCCAGGGGAGCAGCGCGTCAGCCTGGGCCTGTTGGAACGCGCGGACGGTCGGAATGCCCGGTGGCGGCGGACGCCGGGCGCCGTCCGTGAAGAAGCCGGCCAGCCCGGCGTACACGCCGGTGAGCGCGGCCGGGTCGACCCCGGCGGTGAGCGGCAGGCGGCGCAGCAGCGCCTCGGTGTCGTGCCCGCCGTCATGATCCCCCCACCGTCCACCCCCACGCTGCGCCCACCCACACCGACGGACAACCCATTTCCCGGCGGCCCGGAGCCGAGGTCGGGGTCCGGGCGGGTGGCAGCGTCGGGTTGGATCTGCTGCACTACCCGCTGGACGCTGACGCGCGGAGAGGTGGAGCCGGTGGAGTTGACGCTGACGCCGATGACCGACCAAAACCTGGCCCGGCTACGGAAACCGCTGGAGCAGGCGTACGCCGAGGACCTGGCGGCGCACCGGGGATTGACGCCGGAGGCGGCGCGGGAGCGGTCGGCCAACCAGCTACGGGAGCTGCTGCCGGCGGGCGCGGCGACCGAGGGGGCGCTGCTGCGGGTGGCCCGGGTCGACGACACCGAGGTCGGCTGGATCTGGGTGACCCTGCCCGGCACGGCCGGTGCGACTGACACAGCCGGCTCCCAACGTGCCTGGATCCACAACATCGAGGTGCATCCGGCGCACCGGGGACGGGGGCACGCACGCCGGATGATTCAGCTCATCGAAGCGGAACTTGCCCGCCTCGGGGTGCCCGAGCTGGGCCTGAATGTCTTCGGTACGAACACCGTGGCGATCGGGCTCTACCGGAGTCTGGGCTTCGAGGTGACCGCACAGCAGATGGCGAAGCGGATCGACCCGGCGAGCTGAGCCGGCGACGGCAGGCCCGGACCTCCCAGGGCGGTCCGCCGGCAGGACTGTTCACCTGCCCAGCGGGGAAACGGCGCGGACCGCACCTGGGGAGGAGCGACGGATGACGCACGGCGCCGGACTGACCATCGGTGTGCTCGGCTCGTACGGTGGGCGAAACCTCGGCGACGAGGCGATCCTCACCGGCCTGCTCGCCGATCTGCGTTCGCAGGAGCCGAATGCCCGGATCATCGTTTTCTCCCGTAACCCGGAGCACACCCGGGCCGCCCACCCGGACGTCGAGGCGGTGCCCTGGGAGGGCGTCAGCCGCACCGACTCCGCCCTGGTCCTGGCCCAGCTCGATCTGCTCATCCTGGGCGGCGGCGGTATCCTCTACGACCGGGAGGCCCGCCGCTACCTGCGGGTGGTCCGGGTCGCGCAGGAGCGGGGCCTGCCCCTGATCACGTACGCGGTGGGGGTCGGGCCGCTCAGCGACTCGGTGGACACCGGCATGGTCCGGGAGACGCTCGCCGGTGCGACCCAGGTGACCGTCCGTGACCAGGAGTCCCGGATGGTGCTGGAGGAGGCCGGGCTGCTCAACCCGATCACTGTCACCGCGGACCCGGCGTTCCTCCTGCAACCGGAGGAGTTCCCGGCCCACCTGCTGGCCGACGAGGGTGTGCCGGTCGGTAAGCGGCTGGTCGGGATCAGCGTGCGGGAGCCGGGGCGGGCCGCCGAACGCCTCGATGTGGACGGTTACCACCGGCTGCTGGCCCAGATCGGCGACTTCCTGGTGCACCGGATCGACGCGTACGTGCTGTTCGTGCCAATGGAGCGTGACGACATCCGGCACGCCCACGGGGTGCTGTCACACATGGTCGCCGCCGAGCGGGGCCGGATCCTGCACGGCACCTACTCACCGCAGCAGGTGCTCGGGCTCATGCGCCACTTCGACCTGGCCGTCGGCATGCGCCTGCACTTCCTGATCTTCGCGGCGATGGTCGGCACACCGTTCCTGCCCCTGCCGTACGCCGGCAAGGTCTTCGACCTGGCCCAGCGGCTCGGCGTGCCGGCGCTGCGCGGCGTGGAGCGGGAGGTCGAGGGGCCGCTACTGGCCGAGGTCGACCGGTTGTGGGACGAGCGGGAGCAGCGCGCCGAAGCCACCGCCCGACGAGTGGCGGAGGTGTGCGAGCAGGCGCGGGGCACCTCGGAGGTCACCCGTGGCGTGCTGGAGAGCCTGCGCAGCCAGACCCTCACCCGGGTCTGAACGGGCGGTCACACCGCCGGGCCGGTCCACCGGTAGCGCCACTCGCGGGCCTCTTCGCGGGCGGTCTCCAACTCGTAGATCTGCGCGTCGGCAAGCCCACCCGAGCCGAGGTGATGGTGGGTCAGCGGTGGACGACCGTTGCTGTCCAGTTCGACGGTGATGGTCTGCCCGTCCGCCGTGCCGCCGACGAGAAGGATCTGCACGGATGAAGCCATGCGCCCATCCTGCCTGCCGCGCGGGCGCCTCGCACCGGATAGCGGGGCAGCGGGGTGACCCGGTCCGTGACTAGGGTCGGCAGATGGAGCAGACGATCGATCCGACGCTCGGTCCGGTGCTCGCCCGCACCGGTGACGAGCGCACCGTACTGAACTCGTTCCTCGACTTTCACCGTGGCGTGCTGCTGCGCAAGCTGCGCGGTCTCTCCGACGCCGATGCCCGCCGCCGGCTGGTGCCCTCGGCGACCACACTCGCCGGGCTGGTCAAGCATCTGACCGTGGTCGAGCGGAACTGGTTCCCGACCCTGCTGGCGCCCGAGCCCGGCGACGTCTACCTCAACTCGGATGAGGACGTGGTGGCGGGCTTCACGCTCGACGAGCAGGACACCGTCGCCGGGCTCGCCGAGGCGTACGAGCGGGCCTGCGTCCGGTCCCGGGCGGTCGCCGCGAGCTTCGACCTTGACCACGTGGTGCCGCACCCGCAGCTCGGCGAGGTGTCTCTGCGCTGGATCCTGGTGCACCTCATCGAGGAGACGGCCCGGCACGCCGGTCACGCCGACATTCTGCGGGAGCTGACCGACGGCGAGACCGGCGCGATCTGAGCCGCCCGTGGTGACCCGCGCCCGTGGTGACCCGCGCGATCTTGCACTTCCTGCCCCGACATAAAGCACATCCAGCACAAAAACGCGACACCATCTGCAAGATCGAGCAGGGGTCGGGTTCGGGCGCAGCGGGGCCGCCTATCCTGGGCGCGGGCGGCGACGAGGGGGAGTAGGTGCTGGTCATCCACGGGCTGTGGTTGCCCGGCGACGGCTCGACCGCCGGGCTCGCCCTCTGGGCCGAGGACAGCGCCCCGCCGCCCGCGCCGGCCCGTGCCGGCCGGCCGCCCCGGGAGCGACCGCACCCGTTCGCGGCAGGGCACGCCGACCTGGCCGCCGTCCTCGCCGACGTCGCCGAGCCGGCCCGCCCGGACACCGCGCTGCTCACCCTGCCCACCCGGGCCGGGGCGCCGACCGACTCACCCGAGCTGATCCGGACCGCCGTCGCACCCGCGGCCCGCGGCCCGCTCAGCCTGGCCGGGTGGCGGGTCCCCGTGCTGGTGTACGCCCCGGACGACGCGCTGTCGCTGCTGCGCGCCCTGGACGAACTCCCGGCGGTGCCCGGGGCGACCCTGCGTCACCTCGCCGAGTTGGCCGACTTCGCCGCCGACCTGGTGACCCGTGGCCGCGTGCTCCCCGGCGTCCGCACGACGGCGGGTCAGCGGATGCCCGGCGATGCCGCTTCCTGGATGCCCGGCGATGCCGCTTCCCGGATGTCCGGTGATGCTGCGACGGCGCCGTCGGGCGTAGCGCAGTCGGGCGTTGGCGTGCCGGCGCGGGCGGTCTGGCGTCCGCTGCTGACCGGCACCGACGCGGGCTGGGCGCGGTCGCTGGCCCTGGCCCTGCCACCAGCCGCCCGAGCGGCCGTCGTGCCGGCCGCCGCCACTGCCACTGCCACTGCCGCGCAGGCTGCCCCGAGCGCCGCGCTGGACGTGACCGCCCCAGCCGCCCCCGCCACCCCTGCCCCCGCCTCAGCCGCCCCACCGGGAATCGGTCCGGGCGGCACCGAGCTGAGCGCCGCCGAGCTGGTCGCGGATGCGCTCGACGCGCTGACCGACGCCGCCGCGCGGGCTGCTCTGGCGACCACCACCCTGGCCCGGGGGCTGCGGCCGGGCGGCCCGGCGCCGGCCTGGTTGGCCGCGCTCGCCGGCCCTCAGCGTGACTTCACCGTCGACCCGGCGGCGTTGGCCACCCTTCAGGCCGAGCTGGACCTCTGGCAGCGCGACGCTGCCGGTGGCCCGGTGCGGGCCAGTTTCCGCCTGGTGGAACCGGCCCCCGACGAGGTCACCGAACCGATCCTGGCCACCCGCCCGGCGCCGGCCGACAGTGTGCCGGCCGACAGTGTGCCGGCGCCGGTGGAGCCGACTGGTGGCGGGCGCTGGCGGCTGGAGTTCGGGTTGCAGGCTGCCGACGAGCCCGGTCTGCACGTCGACGCCGGTCAGGTCTGGCGGGCGCCGCAGACGCTTGGCGGTCTGGCCGGCCGTGCGACCAGCCCGCAGGAGACCCTGCTCGCCGAGTTGGGCCGGGCCAGCCGGCTTTGGCCGGACCTGGACGCCGCGCTGCGCACCGCCGCCCCTGAGGCGATGGAGCTCGACGTCGAGGGGGCCCACCGGTTCCTCAGCGAGGGCGCCCCGGTGCTGCACGCTGCTGGTTTCGGGGTGCTGCTGCCCTCCTGGTGGCAGCGCCCGTCGGCGCGGCTCGGCGCCCGTCTGCGTGCCCGCAGCCGCACCGCGCCCGGCACGGTGGGTGGTGCCGACGCCGGTGTTGGGTTGGACGCCCTGGTCGACTACCGCTGGGAGATCGCGCTCGGTGACCAGCCGTTGTCCGCCGAGGAGTTGGCGGCGCTGGCCGAGATGAAGACCCCGCTGGTGCGGCTGCGTGGCCGGTGGGTGGAGCTGGACCCAGGGCGGCTCGCCGCCGGTCTGCGCCTGCTCCGCTCTGCCGGCGAGCTGACCGTCGTCGACCTGCTCCGCCTCGGGCTGGCCGACGGCGAGGCCACCGGGGCGCTACCGGTGCTGGAGGTTACCGCCGACGGGGCACTGGGCGACCTGCTCGCCGGTGCGGTCGAGCGACGGCTCACCCCGATGGACCCGCCGCCGGGCTTCCAGGGGACGCTGCGCCCGTACCAGCAGCGCGGGTTGGCCTGGCTGGCTTTCCTGCGCTCGCTCGGCCTGGGTGGTGTGCTCGCCGACGACATGGGGCTGGGCAAGACCGTGCAACTGCTCGCGCTGCTCGCCGGGGACCCGCCGGAGGCCGGACCGACCCTGCTGGTCTGTCCGATGTCGCTGGTCGGCAACTGGCAGCGGGAGGCGGCGCGGTTCACCCCGGGGCTGCGTGTGCACGTACACCATGGGGCGGAGCGGGCGCGGGGGGCGGAGTTCACGACGGCGGCGCACGGCGCGGACCTGGTCCTCACCACCTACTCGGTGGCCGCCCGCGACGCCGTCGACCTGGCCGGCATCGACTGGCACCGGGTGGTGGTGGACGAGGCGCAGGCGATCAAGAACGCGTCGACCCGGCAGGCCGAGGCGGTCCGTGCGCTGCCCGCTCGGCAGCGGGTGGCGGTGACCGGTACGCCGGTGGAGAACCGGCTCGCCGACCTCTGGTCGATCATGCAGTTCGCCAACCCGGGCCTGCTCGGGCCGGCCGCGACATTCCGCAAGCGGTTCGCCGAGCCGATCGAGCGACACGGCGACGCCGAGGCCGCCGAGCGGCTCCGCCGGATCACCGGCCCGTTCGTGTTGCGCCGGCTCAAGACCGACTCGTCGATCATCTCGGATCTGCCGGAAAAGCTGGAGATGGAGGTGCTCTGCAACCTCACCGCGGAGCAGGCCGCCCTGTACCGGGTGGTGGTCGACGACATGCTCACCCGGATCGAGACCAGCGACGGCATCGAGCGACGCGGCCTGGTGCTGGCCACCATGACCAGGCTCAAGCAGGTCTGCAACCACCCCGCCCAGCTGCTCCGCGACGGCTCAGCGCTGGAGGGCCGCTCCGGCAAGCTGGCCCGGCTGACCGAGATCCTGGAGGAGGTGCTGGCGGCGGGGGAGAGGGCGCTGCTGTTCACGCAGTACGCCGAGTTCGGCGCGATGCTGCGCGGCCACCTGTCGGCGCGGTTCGGCCGGGAGGTGCTGTTCCTGCACGGCGGGCTCGGCAAGGCCGAGCGGGACGCCATGGTGCAGCGCTTCCAGTCGGCGGACGGTCCGCCGCTGTTCGTGCTCTCCCTCAAGGCCGGCGGTACGGGCCTCACCCTGACCGCCGCCAACCACGTGGTGCACGTGGACCGGTGGTGGAACCCGGCGGTGGAGGACCAGGCCACCGACCGGGCCTTCCGGATCGGGCAGCGCCGACGGGTGCAGGTCCGTAAGTTCGTCTGCGCCGGCACCGTGGAGGAGAAGGTGGCCGCGATGATCGCCGACAAGCGCAACCTCGCCGAGCGCGTGGTCGGCACCGGCGAACAGTGGATCACCGAGTTGTCCACCGGCCAGTTGCGTGAGCTGTTCGCCCTGGAGGCCGGGGCGGTGGTGGAGTAGTGAGCGAGCGGAGCGCTGGCGTGAGTACGGACCGGTTCGCCGACTACGGGCGCCCCCGCCGGGTCGACGGGGGTCTGCGAGCACGCAGCGCCCGGGGCGCGATCGGCCAGTCCTGGTGGTCCCGGCGTTTCCTGGAGGTGCTGGAGTCGTTCGCGCTCGGCACCCGGCTGACCCGGGGGCGGTCGTACGCACGGGCCGGTCAGGTGCTCACGCTCGACATCACACCCGGACGGGTCAGCGCGGTGGTGCAGGGCTCCCGGCCGCAGCCGTACCAGGCGTCCATCGCGTTGAAGCCGTTCCCGGCCGCGCTCTGGTCCCGGATCGAGACGGAGCTGGCCGGGCAGGCGTTCTTCAGCGCCCGGCTGCTCGCCGGGGACCTCCCCGACGAGCTGGAGGAGCTGTTCGTCGCCGCCGGCGCACCGCTCTTCCCGGCCGGCGTGGACGAGCTGACCCAGCGGTGCAACTGCCCCGACTTCGCGGTGCCGTGCAAGCACCTCGCGGCGACGTTCTACCTGCTCGCCGAGGCGTTCGACGCGGACCCGTTCGAGCTGCTGCACTGGCGCGGCCGGTCCCGCGCGGAGCTGCTCGATGAGCTCCGCGCCCGACGGGCCGAGACCACCGGTGCCGCCCCGCCATCCGAACCGGCCGATCCACCGTCCGAACCGGACGGTTACGGGTCTGCGGTGGACGTTGTCGCGCCGGTCGGCGCGGCCCGTGCGCTCGCTGGGCTGTCGGCGACTCCGCTGGCAGCGGCGGCAGACCGGTTCTGGTTGCCGCCGGTGCCGCTGCCAGATCGGCCGCCCCGACTGCTGACCGGCCCCGACCTGCTGCTGCGCCAGCTCGGAGCGCCAGCCCCGGCCATCGGTGGGCCGGGCCTGCTCGAACGGCTGCGCCGCGCGTACCGGGCGTTCGGCCCGGCCGACCGGTGAGCCGTCACGTCCAGCGGCGGCGGAACCGCCACATGATCGCGGCGTTGGCCACCAGCACCACCGCGCAGATAGCACCGGTCAGCCGACCGGCGAACACGGCTATCGCAGGCAGCGACGCCCACAACACGATGGTCAACAACATCAGATAGCGGCCCCTGCGGGCCCGGACCCGGTGGTCCATCCGGGCAAAGAAGGCCGGGTCACTCTCCCGGAGCTGACGGGTGATCTGGTCGAACCTGCGCTGATCCTCTTTGCTGAGCATGGCGCTGCCTTCCCCTCACGCGTCCAGCGGTTCGGCGGCATACCCGTTGCGGTGGCGGCTCACGCTCGCCCGCTGCTGCTACTTTTCCTTGGCGCGAGGGAGTCTCATGTCCGGCTTACCTGAACCTTAAGTTTGCCTGTGGTGGCGAACGGCGCGGAAAGTGTCGCGTAGGGCGGCGTGGTCCGATCCGTGCCCGGCTGCCGCGCGTACGCCCTGATGAGAGAGTCCGCGTACGTCCCCGGCCCGCCGCCTGTCGCCGTTGCCGCACTGAGCGCTGTCTTAAGTGCCCTCAGGAGGGTGTTCGGCCCACCTTGAAGGCCCCTGGGGCCTTGGTTACTTTGCCGTAGCAACCCCCTCAGGCAACAGTCGCCGCACCTGCCGCACCTGCCCGGTCGCAGCTTTCGGCGCTCATCAGAAATCGGGATTGGTACATGGCCGACCAGAATGTGCCACCACGTCGACCGCGGGACGACCGCGGTTGGGACGGACGCCAGCACCACAGCGCGGACGGTTACGGCGACCCCAACGCATCGACGCCCTACGGGTACGACTCGCCCCACCCCTACCAGGGCGGCCACCCGGCGCAGGCCGACCCGCGTGAGCAGTACGGCGACGGTTACGCACACGCCGGACAGCCCGCCCCCGCCCCGCGCGGACCGCAGTGGGTCGGCCCGGAAGGTCTCGGCCGTCCGGCCCCGGCACGGCCCGCCGGCACCGGACTGCCCACCCTGGACGATGACGACGAACCGGGTCGCAAGGTCGGCCGGCGCAAGGCCATGGTGGCCCTCGGCGGCACCGCTGCCGTCGTCGCCGGTGGCGCGGCGCTTGCCATGACCCCGCAGTTCCGCGGCCTCTTCGGTGACGAGGCGGCGGCCGGCGACGCGACCGGCAGCACGGTGACCGACGGCACCGCGGCGCGGCCCAGCGGCCAGCAGCCCAGCACGGTGCGTACCTACACCGAGCAGAACGAAAGCTACATGGGCTCCCGGGCCGGCGAGGCGCTGAAGAAGAACGCGCCGGCCGGTGGACGGACCTTCTCCGGCCCGGCCGCGGCCGCGGCGGCCACCCAGGTGACCGTGAAGACGGTCCTGGCCAAGGACCCGATCCTGCACCTGGCCCGGCGCACCACCTTCGGCGTGACGCCCGCGGTGGTCTCCGACATCAAGAAGCAGGGCATCGACGCCTGGATCCGCGCCCAGCTGGACCCGGACAAGCTTGAGCCGAGCAAGGCCGAGCTGAAGCTCGCCGAGCTGCCCACCCAGAAACTCACCGTGCAGCAGCTGCGCGACCAGCGGGACAAGCTCAACGACCAGGGTGCCCAGCCGGAGCGCGAGATGGTCGACGCCACCATCGCCCGGCAGATCTGGTCCAAGCGCCAGCTGTTCGAGGTGATGGTCGACTTCTGGAACGACTTCCTGCACGTCGCCGCGGACTTCGACGGCGGCGAGGTGTACCGCAACTCGTTCGACCAGGACGTCGTGCGACAGCACGCGCTGGGCAGCTACCCGGAGATGCTGGTCGCCGCGAACAAGCACCCCGCGCTGCTGATCTACCTGAACCAGAAGGACTCCCGCAAGGACGCGATCAACGAGAACCTCGCCCGGGAGAACCTCGAGCTCTACTCGGTTGGCGTCGACGGCGGCTACAAGGAGCCGGACGTCCGGCAGGCGGCCATGCTGCAAACCGGCCGTGGCGTCGACGACAAGGGCAAGTACGTCTTCCGCCCCGAGCAGCACTACGTCGGCAAGGTGAAGATCCTCGGCTTCAGTCACCCGAACAACTCGGCGGACCCGAAGAAGGCCGAAGCGGCGATCGACGCGTACATCACCTACATCGCGTTGCACCCGTCGACCGCGAAGTACGTGGCGCAGAGCCTGGCGACCCGGTTCGTCTCGGACACCCCGCCGAAGTCCCTGGTGGACCGGCTGGCCAAGACGTACACCACCAACAAGGGCATGATCAAGCCGGTGCTGATGGCGCTGTTCTGCTCCTCGGAGTTCTGGGCCGGTGTGGGCCAGAAGGTGCGCCGGCCGATGGAGTACTTGGTCGCCACGTACCGCACCCTGGGCGTCTCGCCGGATCCGTCGCCGACCCACAACAACGGCGACAACAAGCGCACCCCGTACGCACGGGGCCTGCGGCAGATCCACGACAAGCTGCGCGAGCTGGGCCACTTCCCGATGGGTCAGCCGACCCCGGACGGCTACCCGGACGTCTACATCGCCTGGACGTCGGCCGGCACCATGGTAAACGGCTGGAACGAGGCGGGCGAGATCCTCGCCGGCTACCGCACCGCCTTCACGTACACGCCACCGGAGAAGCTGATCGGCAAGCCGCCGGCCACCGCCGGGGCGTACGTGGACGCGCTCTCCCTGCGCCTGGTGGGCCAGAAGCTGAGCACGCGGGAGAAGAACCTGATCCTCGGCGTGGCCGGCGTGCCGGCGACCGCCAAGGTCGACGCCACGTTCAACGGGGCCATCACCGCCGTCGCGCGGGCGATCCTCGCTTCCCCCCAGCACCACCTCAGGTGAGGCACCCGATGGAGAAGACTGTGTACAACTCTTTCCCCCTGCACCCCGAATGCCCCGACGTGCGGCGGCTGGCCGACAACCCGGCCGAGGCGTTGCTGCGCGCGGAGGCGGACATCGTCGCCGCCGAGAACGCCGCCGAGTTCGACCGCTACCGCACCCTGGAGAACCTGGAGGAGGCGCAGCAGGACGGCCGAGGCGTCACGCGACGGACCTTCGTCGCCGGTGCCGCGGCCACCGCCACCGCCCTGGCCACCGCCCAGTTCGTCACCACCTCGGCGTCGTTCGCGGCGACCAAGACCGGCACCCTGATCCACGTCTTCCTCTACGGCGGGCTGGACGGGCTGAGCCTGATCGCGCCGGACAACGACGCGGTGCTCAACAAGGCCCGCCCCGACCTGCTGCTCGGCAACGACTCGCTGGCCCTGGGCCGCGGCTTCAAGCTGACCAGCGCGTTCAAGCCCCTCGAAAAGTGGCTCACGGCGGGTCAGCTGGGCTTCATCCCAGCGGTCTCCGACGAGCGGCTGTCGCGCAGCCACTTCCAGGCCGCGGACGCCTGCAACCTGGGCGGGCTGCCCAACGAGACCGGCGGCCGGGGTTGGCTGGACGGTCTGGTCGACAACCTCGGCAAGGGCACCGCGTTCCGTAGCGTCGGCATCGGCAGCACGCTGCCCCGCTCGCTGGTCGGCAACAACGGCGCGCTCTCGCTGAACAACGTCGGCTCGCTGCGGCTCAACGGCGACGAGCGGTTCCGGGCCGCCACCGAGAAGGCCATCAAGGGACTCTTCACCGGGATCAACCACCCGGTCGAGGAGGCCGTGCAGGAGGGCATGGGCGCGTTGGCCACCGCCCAGAAGCTCGCCGCCAAGCCGTACCAGCCCGCCGAGGGCGTCAAGTACGAGGGCGTCGGCAACGCGTTCCAGCAGCTCGCCCAACTGATCAAGGGCGGTGCCAACGTCCGGGTCGCCACCGTCGGCATGGGTGGCTACGACACCCACGAGAACCAGGGCACCCGTGACGGCGGCCAACTGCACCGCCGGTTGAACGAGCTGGCCAGCGCCATGGCCGCGTTCTTCACCGACCTCGGCCCGCAGGCCGCCGACGTGACGATCATGGTGTCCAGCGAGTTCGGCCGCCGGGTCGGCTCCAACGGCGGCGGCACCGACCACGGGCACGGCGGGGTGGTCACCCTGCTGTCCGGCAAGAAGCTGGCCGGCTCGCTGCTCGGCACCTGGAACGGCCTGGACAAGCTGGACTCCGGTGACGTGCCGGAGTACAACAACATGTTCAACGTCTACGGCGCGGTGGCGCAGGGCCGGTTCGGGCTCACCAACGCGGAGGTCGACAAGGTCTTCCCCCGCCAGAAGTACGCCCCGATGAAGCTGTACGCGTGACGCATTCGCACACCCACGCCGCCGGCCGTCGTACCGGGACCTCGTCCTGGCACGGCGGCCGGTCGGCTGCGCCCGTACCCCCGCAGATCCCGGCCCGGCGCGGACCTGGCGGCCGGCGGCTGCTGGCCGCGCTGCTCCTGGTCGGCCTGCTCGCCAGCGTGCTGCCGTGGTGGCTGGGCACTCCCGCCGGTTCGCTGCGGAGCACCGCGGCCACCGTCACCGCGGCGGGCCGAATCAGCGGCCTGATCGCTGGCTACCTGCTGCTGGTGCAGGTGCTGATGATGAGCCGGCTGCCGGTGCTGGAGCGGTGGATCGGCGGCGAGCAGATGGCCCGCTGGCACCGCGACATCGGTGCCACCCTGCTGGTCGCCGTGCTCGCGCACATGTCGCTGATCATCGTCGGCTACGCGGACCTGCGTAACCAGTCGGTCCTCGCCGAGGTTGGCACGCTGCTCGGTGACTACGAGGACATGGTGTCGGCGTTCGTCGCCATCGGCATCATGATGCTGGTCGGGTTCAGCAGCATCCGGGCGATCCGGCGGGCGCTGCCCTACGAGCTGTGGCACGCGCTGCACCTGTCCAGCTACCTGGTGCTGCTGCTCGGCTTCGGTCACCAGTTCACCCACGGCGCGCAGTTGTACAAACCCGGTCCGGTACGCACCGGCTGGATCGCGCTCTACCTGCTGGTGGTCGCCGCCCTGCTCTGGGGTCGGGTGATCGCGCCGCTGGCGTTCAACCTGCGGTACCGGCTGCGGGTCGCCGACGTGGTCGCCGAGAGCACGGACACCATCTCGATCTACCTGACCGGCGAGCGGCTGGACCGGCTGGCGATGCTCGGTGGCCAGTACTTCCGCTGGCGCTTCCTCACCCGCGGCTGCTGGTGGCAGTCACACCCGTTCTCCGTCTCCGCGGCGACGAACGGCCGTTGGCTGCGCCTCACCGTCAAGGTCGTCGGCACGCACACCGCCGACCTGCGCGACCTGGACCCGGGCACCCGGGTCTGGGCGCAGGGCCCTTCGGGCACCTTCACCGCCGCGCACCGGGTCCGCGAGCGGGCACTGCTGATCGCCGGCGGCAGCGGCATCACTCCGATCCGGGCCATGCTGGAGGAGTTGCCGCCGGGCGCCGCCCTGATCTACCGGGCCCGTACCCCGGCCGACGTGCTGCTCAGCCGTGAGCTGGACTGGTTGGCTCAGGAGCGCGACACCTCCGTCTGGTACGTCATCGGCTCCCGCGACGACCCCGGCCCCCGTCAGCTGATGAGCCCGGACGGGTTGCGTCAACTGGTGCCCGACGTGGCCCGGCGCGACGTCTACCTGTGCGGGCCGCCCGGGCTGGTGGAGCAGTCGGTGCGCGCGCTGCGCCGAGTCGGTGTGCCTCGCCGGCAGATCCACCTGGCCACGTTCGAGTTGTAGGAAGGGCATTCCATGCGTCGCGCGTTGCTCGCGATCACCGGCCTGGCCGCCAGCACCACCGCGCTGGTGGTGCTCAAGGGGTCACCGGGCACCACGCCGGTCGCCCAGGACCTGCCGACGGCCGAGGGGGTCGTCCCCACCCCGCAGGGTGCCGACCCGAACGCCGACCCGGTGGACGTCGCACCGACGCCGTCGGTGGCTCCCAACGCGCCGTCGTCGCCCAAGCCGACCAAGAGCACCAGTCGCCCATCGGGC
The DNA here is from genome assembly GCF_040606435.1 of Micromonospora sp. NPDC005413. Classification (NCBI taxonomy): domain Bacteria; kingdom Bacillati; phylum Actinomycetota; class Actinomycetes; order Micromonosporales; family Micromonosporaceae; genus Micromonospora; species Micromonospora sp. NPDC005413. The sequence goes on along the minus strand of NZ_JBEXEV010000028.1, from coordinate 49,077 downwards.
ACCCGCACCACCACGAAGGCGCCCTCCGCGCCCCGCACCACCACCAAGGCACCGCAGTCGACCACCCGCCGGGTCACCGGGCTGGGCGTGGACAACGAGTACGGGTACGTGCTGGTGCAGATCGTGGTCTCCGGTAGCCGGATCATCGAGGCCGTCGCGCTGTCGCTGCCCAGCGGGGGCGAGTCCGACATCCACAGCGGCGACGTCCGCAACAAGTACGACGGCACCGGCGGCGAGGTGGTGCAGAAGCAGAGCGCCAACGTCGACACCGTCTCCGGTGCCACCGAGACCAGCAACTCCTACAAGCAGTCCCTGCGGGCCGCCATCGAGAAGGCGTTCTGACGTGCCGGCCGCGATGACCCGACCCGGGCTGCGCCGGGTCGAGCAGATCATGGGTACGGCGATCACCCTGGACCTCGCCGACGACCTGCCACCGGCGACCCTGCGCGAGTTGGCCGACCAGGTCTTCGCCTGGATGCGCGAGGTGGACGCGCGGTTCAGCACGTACAAGCCGGACAGTGAGGTGTGCCGCTTCGACCGGGGCGAGGTGCTGCTCTCCGAGGCGTCCGCGGACCTGCGGTTCGTGCTGGAGACCTGCGCCGATCTGTGGGGTGCCACCGACGGGTTCTTCGACGCGTACGCCACCGGTCGGCTCGACCCGTCCGGGTTCGTCAAGGGCTGGGCGGCCCAGGTCGCCTCGGATCGTCTGCTCGCCGCCGGGGCCGCGAACCACTGTGTGAACGCCGGCGGCGACGTGCGGGTGCGCGGCTGCTCCCCGTCGGGGGAGCCGTGGCGGATCGGCATCCGGCACCCGTGGGACCCGATGGCGACCTGCCTGGTGCTCACCGGCACCGACCTGGCCGTCGCCACGTCCGGTGTCTACGAGCGGGGCCGGCACGTGGTGGACCCGCGCCGAAGGGTGCCGGCCAGCGGGCTGCGCTCGGTGACCGTGGTCGGCACCGACCTCGGGGTGGCCGACGCGTACGCCACGGCTGCCCTGGCCATGGGGGTCACCGGCCTAGGCTGGCTGGACCGCCAGGAGCACCACTCCCACGCCGTGGTAACCGACGAAGCACGCCAGTACCACTCCGCCGGCCTCCCGCTGACGAGCTGATCCCCATCCCCGCGATCGTGCAGTTTCGGCCGCTCGTTCGTCCTGAAAGCGGCGATTGTCGGGACCGGAAGTGCAAGATCGCGGAGGGAAGTGACGGGCTAGCGGAGCGGGCGGTTGGTGCCAGCGGGCCGGGAGCCGGTGGGGCGTGGGCGGCCGGGGCGCGAGCCGGACGGCCGGGTGCCGGCCCACCGGTGCCGTGGGTGGCTGCGCCGGGGCGGTTCGGTGCCGCCGGGATGAGCCGCTCTGTCGTCGGTGGACATCGTTCCCCCGTTCGTGGCGCGCGTTCGCGCCGTCCCCCTGTCAACGAGGACCGGCGCCCCGGCGACGCTGTCGGGCACCGGATGGAATCGTCGGCCCGGGCTGTCTCACATGCCTCGTCGGGGCAGTGGCAGGTGACCGGGGAGCAGGTCGGGGGCGAGCGTCACCCCGGTGGCGCGCAGCGCACCGATCAACGTGTTCTGCACCAGGTACGAATCTGGGAGTTGCCAACGGGCCTGCTCGGGGGCGACCGCCCAGCGGACCGTTCCCTCCGGCAGCCGGGTGGGCGGCGCGGGGATCCACGAGCCCGGCCCGTGCCGGACCACGTGGAAGCAGTGCTCCAGCTCGGGCCGGAGCGGATCGCCGGGGCGGACCAGGAACATCCACCGCCCGGTGGGGGTGACCAGCACCGGGCCGCGTACGCCGGTGCCGGCCGGGTGGATCTGCACCGCGTCGAGCACGTGCCGGCCGAGGTGGGCGGGCACCTCCAGCACGTCGAAGGCCCGGCCGGTGGGCAGCAGCACCCCGTGTGGACGGTTGCGCCACCAGGTGGCCACCCGGGCCGGGTCGGCGCTGGCAGCCAACTCCCAGTTCTCCAGGGCGGGGTGGCAACCCACGGTGGGACAGCCGGCCCGCCCGCAGACGAAGCGGCTGCGGGCCAGACAGGCCCCCGGGGTGACCTCCCAACCGTGTGCGGCGTACCGCATGGCGACCCGGCGCAGCCGGACCCGTTCCAGCGGCGACAGTTCGGCGACGCGCGGTGCGACGTTCCCCCACATGTGTGCCATCTCCCCTCGTGTGGCCCGGCGAACGCCAGGTCGCAGTTCGAGCACCGTCACTGCCGTAACCCACGATCGTTGAGGTTGACGAACGGCCCGTGCAACTTGCACGAAAAGTACGAGGACTGGCTGTACGGCTGACGTACATCGTGTGCGACCAGCGAAAACCTGAAGACGAACGACGGCCGCCGCACCCGCGGAGATCGCCCCGACCCGATGGGTCGCCGGCGGCAGGGGAGGGATGGGGAGATGGACGAGCTACCCATAGGACGGCGAGTGGCCTATTGGCGGGGGCGCCGCAAGATGTCGCAGCAGGTCTTCGCCGATCGGTTGGGCAAGTCCAAGAGCTGGGTGGACAAGGTCGAACGCGGCGTCCGCCGGTTGGACAAGTTCTCGGTCCTCTACGAGATCGCCGACATCCTCCAGGTAGACGTGCAACTCCTCATGGGCAAGGATCCAGAGCGCCGCACCGACGCGCTGAACTGCATCGACCAGGTCGAGGTGCAGGAGATCCGGGCGGCGCTGGAACGCTACGACTCGATGAGCGCGTACTTCGACGCGGCACCCTGCCCGCCGCCGCTGGACGGCATGCGCAAGGCCGTCAACCACGCCTGGCTCACCTACCAGTACGGCCGCTACGGGATGCTCACCCGGGCGTTGCCCAAGCTGCTGCGCGACGCCCAGGCGGCCGACGCCGCGTACGGCGGTGAGCAGGCCGCCGAGGCGGCGCACCTGCTCGGGCAGGTCTACCAGATCGCCTCCTCGGTGCTGCGCAAGCTCGGCGAGTGCGAGCTGGCCTGGTTGGCCGCGGACCGGTCGATGGCGGTGGCCCAGCGGGCCGACGACCCGCTGCTGGCCGGCATCGCCACCACCCGGGTGTGCAACGCCCTGGTCGCGATGGGTCGGGCCCGTCCCGCACTGGAGCTGAACGTCCAGATCGCCAACCGGCTGGCACCGGGCGGGAGCAACGAGATCTCCCCGGCTCGGCTCTCCGTCTACGGAATGCTGCTGCTCCAGGGCGCGATGGCCGCGTCCCGCATCGGCGACTCGGCCAGCGTCGATGACCTGATCAACTGTGCGCAGGAGGCCGCCACTCTGCTCGGCGGTGACCACAACCATTACTGGACGTCGTTCGGCCCGACCAATGTCGAGCTGCACCGGGCCGCCGCAGCGGTGGAGTTGGGCGACGGGGGCCGGGCCGTGGAGGTGCACCAGCTGCGCATCGCGGAGCACTCGTTCAACGCGCTGTTGCCCGAACGCCGCGCCCACCACCTGCTCGACATCGCCCGCGGGTACGCCCAGATCGGCGACGTGGCGAACGCCGGCGAGATGCTGCTGCTTGGTGATCGGCTCGCTCCGTCGGAGATCCGTTGCCGGCCGATCGCGCACGAGGTGATGTCGGACATCCTCCGTCGCACACGTGGTGCGCCGCCTTCGCCGGTAGCGGAGTTGGCTGAGCACATGGGAGTAGGGGTATGAGCGCGGAGCCGGTTTGATGGCCGGTTCACCGCACAGCAGCGGGCATCGCGAGGTGCTCTACGTCATCGCCTGCGGTTCGCCGCTGGCACGGCACGTCGGTCGTCTGGTCGACCTTGCCCAACAGGATGGTTGGGACGTCTGCGTGGTCACCACGCCGGACGGGGTCAAGTTCATCGACCAGTCGGCCCTGATCCGGCAGACCGGCCACCCGGTGCGGACGCACTACAAGAATCCCGGTGACCCCGACGTGTTGCCGTCCGCCGACGCCATGATCGTCTGCCCGGCCACCGTCAACACGGTCAACAAGTGGGCGGCCGGGATAACCGACACCCTCGCGCTCGGGCTGCTGGTCGAGGCGCAGGGCAAGGGCGTCCCTATCGTGGCGGTGCCGTACACCAACGCCGCGATGGCCTCCCACCCGGCGTTCCGTGCCGGGATGGCCCGGCTGGCCGAGTGGGGCGTCACGGTGCTCTTCGGTGATCACGTGATCGCCCTGCATCCGCCGGGAACGGGGGAGCAGCACCTGCACGCCTTCCCGTGGGCGATGCCCCTGGCCGCGCTGCAAACCGTCTCCTGGAGCGCGGCTTAGCGCTCGCGACCGGGCTTCCACCCGGCGCGGCCGGGCCGGGCGTCACCGCTCGGCGGCCCCCGCGCCGGTAAGCTGGCCCGCCGTGAGCATAAGCCGATCCGCCCCCACGGTGACCGACGTGGTCGCGGAGCTGGAACGGCGCTATCCGCCGGTCTGGGCCGAGGAGTGGGACCGCGTGGGTCTGGTGCTCGGCGAGCCGGCCGCTCCGGTCCGCCGGGTGCTCTGTGTGGTCGACGTGGTGCCCGAGACGGTCGCCGAAGCGCTGGCCGCCGACGTGGACATGATCGTTTCGCATCACCCGCTGCTGCTGCGCGGGGTCTCGTCGGTCGCTCCGACGACCTTCAAAGGGCGGATCATCCACCAGCTCATCCGGGCCGGGGTGGCGCTCTACGCGGCGCACACCAACGCCGACGTGGCCTCCCCAGGCGTCTCCGACGCCCTCGCCGCCCGGTTCGGGCTGACCGGGCTGCGCCCGCTGCAGCGGCCCGCGCCCTCCTCACCCGCCCACGGCGACGACCGGGGGTTCGGTCGGATCGGCGAGCTGCCCCAGCCGATGACCCTCGCCGAGCTGACCCGGCACGCCGCCGCCGTGCTCCCCGTCACGTCCTGGGGAGTTCGCGCCGCGGGGGACCCCGGGCGTATGGTTCGTACCCTCGCCGTCAGCGGCGGGTCGGGGGACAGCTTCCTCGGCGCCGCGACCGCCGCCGGGGTGGACGCGTTCCTCACCGCCGACCTGCGGCACCACCCGGCCGGCGAGCACCTCGCCGCCGATGGTCCCGCCCTGATCGACGCCGCCCACTGGGCGACCGAACGACCGTGGCTGGACGACCTGGCCGCCCTCCTACGGGAGGCACTGGGCGTCGAGACGCTGGTGTCCGACCTGGACACCGACCCGTGGACCGTGCACGCCGCCGCACCCGTTGTGGACGACAAGGAGCCCGACCGTGAAGGCTGACCCTCAGGTGCAGCGCCGCCTGCTCGACCTCCAGGCGATCGACACCAACCTCGCCCAGCTCGCCCACCGTCGGCGTTCGCTGCCCGAGCGGGCCGAGCTGGAGTCGCTGGCCCGGGAGTTGTCGTCACTGGAGGACGAGCGCGTCCGCGCCCAGGTGGCGGTCGACGACCTGGACCGGGACATCACCCGACTGGAGAAGGACGTCGAGCAGGTCCGGGCCCGTAAGGAGAAGGACCAGAACCGGCTGGCAGCCGGCACCGGCCCGGCCCGGGAGCTGGAGGCGCTCCAGCACGAGCTGGTCTCGCTGAACCGGCGCCAGGGCGACCTGGAGGACGCCGAGCTGGAGCTGATGGAGCAACGGGAGACCGCGCAGGGCGTACTGGACGGTGTGGAGCAGCGGCTGGCCGACACCCGGGACAAGCGGGCCGCGACCGAGCAGCGGCGCGACGCCGCGATGGCCGAGATCGCCAAGGAGGAGGAGTTCAAGCGGGGGGCCCGTCAGCCGCTCGCCGCCGACCTTCCGGGTGACCTGGTCAACCTCTACGAAAAGATCCGTGAGGACACCGGGCTGGGTGCCGCGCTGCTCACCACGGGCCGCTGCGGCGGGTGCCGGTTGGAGCTCTCCGGTGCCGACCTGGCCCGGATTCGCAAGACCGCCCCGGACGACGTGGTCCGCTGCGAGGACTGCCGACGGATCATGGTCCGCACCAACGAGTCGGGTCTGTAGGTCGTGGCGCCGCGCGTGGTCGTCATCGAGGCCGACGGCGGGTCCCGGGGCAACCCGGGCCCGGCCGGCTACGGCGCGGTCGTGCGCGACCCGGAGACCGGTGAGGTGCTCGGCGAGCGCTCCGAGTCGCTCGGCACGGCGACCAACAACGTCGCCGAGTACCAGGGACTGATCGCCGGGCTGACCGCCGCCGCCGAGCTGGGTGCCGCCGAGGTGGACGTCCGGATGGACTCCAAGCTGGTGGTCGAGCAGATGAGCGGCCGGTGGCAGATCAAACACCCCGGCCTGCGACCCCTCGCCGCCCAGGCCGCCGGGCTGGTGGGCCGGTTCACCGCGGTCCGGTTCACCTGGATCCCCCGCGAGCACAACCGGCACGCCGACGCGTTGGCCAACGCCGCGATGGACGCCGCCGCCGGTCGCCCCCCGGCGGCCCCGGCCCTCGGCCGCCCTGCGGCTCCGGCCACCGGCCAGGCTCCGGCGGCTCCGGCCCTCGGCAGCGACCCGGCGACCGCGCCGGCCTCGTGGGAGCCGCGACCGAGCTTCACCGCCACCCGGCTGATCCTGGTCCGGCACGGCGAGACCGAGTACACCGAGCAGCGGCGCTACTCCGGCCGCGGCGACGTGCCGCTCTCCGAGAGTGGCCGAGCCCAGGCCCGGGCCACCGGCGCCCGGGTGGCCGAGTTGGCCCCGTCCGTCGCGGCCGTGCTCAGCTCACCGCTGTCCCGGTGTACGGCTACCGCAGCGGCGATTGCCGGTGCTCTCGGTGACGTGCCGGTCCGCACCGAGGACGACCTGATCGAGTGCGACTTCGGCCAGTGGGAGGGGCGCAGCTTCGCCGAGGTGCGCCAGCAGTGGCCGGGTGAGATGGACGCCTGGCTCGCCTCACCCCGGATCGCCCCGCCGGACGGAGAGTCGTTCACCCACGTCGCCGAACGCGCCCACCGCGTGATAGCCGGGCTGCTCACCGCGTACCCCGGCGAGACCGTGGTGGTCGTCTCGCACGTCTCGCCGATCAAGCTGGTGCTGCGTGACGCGCTCGCCGCCGGCGACGGGTTCCTGCATCGGCTCTTCCTGGACGCGGCCGGCATCTCGCTGCTCGACATGTGGCCCGACGGCGGCGTCGCCGTCCGCACGGTCAACGACACCGCCCACCTCGCCGCGCTCTGATCGCTGCTGGCGGTGGATGAGGTCCACCGGCTCGTCCCGTCCTCCGTCGGCCGGGCCTGCTGCCCCGGCGGCTCGTCGTTCGGCGCACCGTAATCACCGCTCGGCGCACAATTCGCCTTCCGGGCCGCGTGACGGCCGTCACAAAGTCGTAGCCTCCGGCCGTTACATCGAGAGCCACGACTCCCCGGAGGTGTGTCAGATGGCTGCACCGGAACCGGAGGCGCCGACCACGGCGCCAACCAGGGCGAAGGACCACAGCCCCTGGAACTGGTTGCTCTTCATCCCCATCGTGGTGCCGCTGATCCCGGCCTTCTTCAACGGCGACTCGCCCCAGATCTTCGGGTTCCCGCGCTACTACTGGCTGCAACTGGCGTACATCCTGCTCGGCGTCACCACCACGACGCTGGTCTACCAGATGACGAAGAAGCGGGGTGGCCAGTGAGCGCGAGGAGTGAGCCGGGTCTGCGAGCCCCGCAGTCGCGAACGAAGGTGGTGCCGGTGAGCGCGAGGAGTGAGCCGGGTCTGCGAGCCCCGCAGTCGCGAACGAAGGTGGTGCAGTGATGTGGCGGGACCATCTCACCGAGATCATCGTCTTCTCCCTGCTGTTCCTCCTGGTCAGCGGGATGGGCTTCGTGGCCGCCCGCTGGCGGGCACCGAAGGACATGGCGCACCTGGACGAGTGGGGGCTGGGCGGGCGCAGCTTCGGCGGCTGGATCACCTGGTTCCTGGTTGGCGGTGACCTCTACACCGCGTACACCTTCGTGGCGGTGCCGGCGCTGATGTTCGGAGCCGGGGCGGCCGGGTTCTTCGCCGTGCCGTACACCATCGTCATCTATCCGTTGGTCTTCCTGGTGTTGGTCCGGCTCTGGTCGGTGTCGCACCGGCACGGGTTCGTCACGCCGGCCGACTTCGTCCGCAAGCGGTTCGACTCGCCGGTGCTGGCGCTGCTGATCGCGATCACCGGCATCGTCGCCACCATGCCGTACATCGCGTTGCAGTTGGTCGGCATCGAGGCGGTGCTCAAGACGATGGGGGTCACCGGCGACAACACGCTGGCCCGGCACCTGCCGATCATCATCGCGTTCGCCATCCTGGCCGCCTACACGTACCAGTCGGGGCTGCGCGCGCCGGCGCTGATCGCGTTCGTCAAGGACATCCTGATCTACATCGTCATCCTGGTGGCGATCATCTACCTGCCGTACAAGCTGGGCGGCTGGGGTGACATCTTCGCCGCCGCGGACGCGAAGTTCGATGCCTCGCCCAACCCGAACGACGGCATCCTGCTCAACGGCAACAACCAGCTCCAGTACGTCACGTTGGCGCTCGGGTCGGCGTTGGCGCTCTTCCTCTACCCGCACAGCATCACCGGTGTGCTGGCCAGCCGGAACCGCGACGTGATCAAGCGGAACATGTCGGCGCTGCCGGCGTACAGCCTGCTGCTCGGGCTGATCGCGCTGTTGGGTTACATGGCCATCGCGGCGGGCGTGAAGCCCCTGCCGGGGGCGTCAGCCGGCAGCGTGGACAACAACACCATCGTGCCGCTGCTCTTCGACCAGCAGTTCCCGGACTGGTTCGCCGGTGTGGCGTACGCGGCGATCGGCATCGGCGCGCTGGTGCCGGCGGCGATCATGTCGATCGCGGCGGCGAACCTGTTCACCCGCAACATCTACAAGGAGTACCTGAAGCGGGACGCCTCCCCGGCCCAGGAGGCCAACGTCTCGAAGATCACCTCGCTGGTGGTGAAGGTCGGCGCCGTGGCCTGCATCGTCTTCCTCGACCCGCAGTTCTCCATCGACCTTCAGCTGATCGGTGGCGTGATCATCCTGCAGACCCTGCCGGCGGTGGCGCTGGGCCTCTACACCCGCTGGTTCCACCGCACCGGGCTGATCGTCGGCTGGGCCTTCGGTATGGGGCTGGGCATGTGGATGCTCTACCAGGTGGCCAGCCCGACCCGGAAGCACTTCGGCGGCTCGGCGTTCCCGCTGTCGGAGTTCGGCTTCGACACCACCAGGACGATCTACGTCGGCATCGTGGCGGTGGTGGTCAACCTGGCCGTCGCGGCGCTGGTGACGCTGGCGCTGCGGGCCGCGAAGGTGGCCGAGGGCGTCGACGGCACCACGCCCGACGATTACTTCGCCGACGAGGGCGACCCCCGGGTCACCCCCGGCACCGAGAGCAACGCAGACCCGGCCCGCGAACCGGTCGCCTGACCCCACCCCACCCCACCCCTGCCCCCACCCGCGTCCCCACCCCGCCACCCCGCCCCCCACCCCGCCGCCCCCGCCCCCGCCCTCCGCCGCCGCCCCGCCGCCCCGCCCCCCGCCCCCGTCGATCTAGGGCAGATAGTCGCTAGTTGATCTCCGCGAGCAGCGATTTGCCCTAGATCGACGGGGGTGGGGGCGCGGGACGCGGGGCGCGGGTGGGGGCGCGGGGCGCGGGCGTGGGCGTGGGGACGCGGGTGCGGGTGGGGTGGGGTGGTTAGCGGGGGCGGTTGCGGGACTCTAGGGCCTTGTTGAGGCGGTGTAGCAGCACCGCTAGGGTCTCCCGGTCATCGGCGGGCCAGTCGCCGAGCATCTCGCCGTAGAGCCGCGTCCGCGCGGCCCGCACCGCGGCCATCCGTTGCAGGCCGGCGGCGGTGGGGGAGATGACCGTGCCCCGTCCGTCGGTCGGGTCCGGGTTGCGGGTGATCAGGCCGTCGCGCTGGAGTGCGGAGACCTGCCGGGTCACGGTCGAGCCGTCCAGGTTGAGCCGGGCGGCGAGCGCGGAGACGTTCTGCGGGCCGGCGGTGTCCAGGTGGCGCAGGATCACGTACGCCGCCCGGTCGAGCACCCGGTGCTCGGCGGTGCCGGTGGCCCGCCGGGTGGCCTCGCCGAAGCGCATCAGCAGGGCCACCTCGGTCTCGATGCGGCCGAGGGTGATCTCCTGGTCGTCGTCCATAGCTGTACGATACAGGATAAGTGCCTGCATGATACAGCTAACTGGGGAGTCGAAGTGGATCGGCGTTCCGAACCGAACCGCAGTGCCATCTACGCCACCACGCTGGTGGCCTTCCTCGCCATCGCCGGCATCGCCGTCGTCGACCCGATCCTGCCGGCCATCGGCGACGCCATCGGGGTCACCGCCTGGCAGGTCGAGCTGCTCTTCACCGCGTACATCGCGGTCATGGCCCTCGGCATGATCCCGGCGACGCTGGCCAGCGGCCGGTTCGGTTCAAGCCGGTGCTCCTCACCGGCGTCTCCGTGGTCGGCCTGGCCGCGATCCTCGCCTCGTTCAGCAACAACATCGTGCAGCTGTCCGTGCTGCGCGGCGTCTGGGGGCTGGGCAACGCGATGTTCTTCGCCACCGCCATGGTGGTGCTGGTCAACCTGGCCGTCGACCGGGAATGGGTGGTCGGCCTCTTCGAGACCGCCCTTGGTCTCGGCTTCGCCGTCGGCCCGCTGATCGGCGGCCTGCTCGGCGGGATCAGCTGGCGGCTGCCGTTCTTCGTTTGCGGCGTGTTCATGGTCCTCGCCCTCGGCGTGGCCACCCGCAAGCTCCGCGAGCCCACCAATCGGCAGGCCCCGGTACGCGTCGGCCAGATCTTCGCCACCTATCGCCGGCCGGCGTTCATCGCGCTCTGCGTGGTGACCGGCACGTACAACTTCGTGTTCTTCGTGGTGCTCGGCTACACGCCACTCTTCCTGGGCCTGGACGTCATCCCGCTCGGGCTGGCGTTCACCGGCTGGGGGCTCGGCCTGGCCGCCGGCATCCTGGTGATCGGCCACCGACTGGCCCACCGGATCGGTGCCGTGCAGACCGTCGGCGTGGCCATCGCCGGGCTGCTGGTCTGCATGGTCCTCTTCGCCACCTCCACCAGCACCGCCGAGGCGCTCGTGGTGCTGGTGCTCTCCGGCCTGTGCATGGGGCTGGCAAACGCCAACCTCACCGACCTGGCGCTCGGCCTCGGCTCCAGCGACCGCCGGGTCGCCACCGGTGCGTTCAACCTGGTCCGGTGGGGCGCCGCCGCGCCGGCACCGATCATCTCCGGCAAGCTCGCTGAGCACTCGCTGTCGCTGCCGTTCTGGGTCGGCTTCGGGGTGCTCGCCGTCGGCGTCCTGGTCTACCTGGCCTTCGCGCACCTGATGGCCGCCGGATACGGCGAGCGGGTGCTCTGGTCCCGCCGGAACCGAGCCGCCTCCAGCACCGAGCACGAGCCGGTCGGCGAGACGTACTGATCGCCGTTGCGGGGTCAGCTCAGGGCACGCCAGAGCAGGTAGAGGCCGATCGTCGTGCCGAACACCACGATCACCGTTTTGAGCAGCACCGGCGGCAGCCGGCGGACCAGCCGGGCGCCCGCGTACCCACCGATCAGCGTGGCCGGCGCGACCACCGCGACGGCCGTCCAGTTCACCGGGCCGAACAGGGCGAACACCACCAGCGTCGTGCACCCCACCACCGCGGAAAGCAGATTCTTGATCGCGCTCACCCGCGCCAGCGTCGCGTCCAGCACCAGGGCCAGCCCGGCGACCAGCATCACCCCGAGCGCCGCGCCGAAGTACCCGCCGTACACCGCGCCGAGCGCGACCATCGTCTGCACCGCGATCGTCCGCTGGCGCGGCGACATGTCCCGGGGGTGGCCGACCAACCGGCGCAGCGGGTCCTGGAAGGCCAGGACCGCGGTCGCGCCGAGGACCAGAAAGGGTACGACCAGCTCGAACGCGCGGGCCGGGGTGGCCAGCAGCAGCATCGCCCCGAGGATCGTGCCGACGATGGTGGTGGGCACCAGCGTGGCCAGCGCGCGGGGGCGCGGCAGGTCCGCCCGGCTGCCCGCCACGCTGGCCAGATAACCGGGGAACACGGCGACCGAGTTGCTGACGTTCGCCGGTACCGGGGGCAACCCGACCGCGATCATCGCCGGGAAGGTGATCAACGAGCCACCACCGGCCACCGCGTTGACCGTGCCAGCGGCGAGACCGGCGGCGAGCAGCAGCGCGGCGTGGGAGAGATCCATAGCCCCACGAGGCTAGCCGTCGCCTCGCGGAGCGGATTCGCCGACCGCCCTTGAGCTGCGCGATCTTGCTCAGGCGGGGCGGCAATACCGGCAGCACGCTCGTCGTTAGGATAGGAGCGCGACGGACGAGTCGACCGGGCGGCCGCGTCGGCGGGCTTCGGCCCGCCGCCGAGGAACGTCCGGACTCCACAGGGCAGGGTGGTTGTTAACGGCAACCCGGGGCGACCCGCGGGACAGTGCCACAGAAAACAGACCGCCGACCCCATGCGGGGACGGTAAGGGTGAAACGGTGGGGTAAGAGCCCACCAGCACCCCGGGTGACCGGGGTGGCTCGGTAAACCCCACCCGGAGCAAGGCCAAGCAAGGGCCGTCACCGCAAGATGACGACCCGGCGCAGACGCTTGAGGGCTGCCCGCCCGATGTCTGCGGGTAGGCCGCTGGAGCCTGCCGGCAACGGCAGGCCGAGATGGATGGCCGCCGCCGGCGCAAACCCTCCGGGGTACGCGCCGCGCACAGAATCCGGCGTACAGGTCGACTCGTCCGTCGCCCACCAGCTTGGTGCGACGCCAATACTTTGCCCTTGCGCTAAGTGTCGTTGCAAGCCATGCTTAGCCGCATGGCACAGTATTCGGCGCAGCTCGACGATGTGTTCGTCGCCCTCGCCGACCCGACCCGGCGCGGGGTAATCCGGCGCCTCGGCCACGGCCCGGCGAGCGTCGGCGATCTCGCCAGCGAGTTTCCGATGACCCTTCCCTCGTTCATGAAGCACGTACGGACGCTTGAGTCCAGTGGGCTGATCCGCACGGCGAAGTCCGGTCGGGTGCGTACCTGTGTGCTCAGCCGTGAAGGCCTCGCCGTCATCGATGACTGGCTCGCGGAGCAGCGCCGCATCTGGGAAGAGCGCACCGATCGCCTCGAACACCTCGTCACCGACCCCGAGGAGAACCGACAGTGAATCCCGACCTGGATCTGACCCTGGAGCGGGTGATCCGCGCCCCCCGTGCCGCCCTGTGGAGCGCGTGGACCGACCCGTCCCGCTTCGAGAAGTGGTGGGTCCCGGCTCCGACCCTGTGCCGCGTCGACCGCTTGGACGTCCGGCCCGGCGGCGCGCTCGTGACACGACTAAGCGACGACGGGGTGGAGTTCGTCCCGCACGTCGACGCGACCTTCCTCGTCGTCGACGAGTTCGAGCGGATCGTGTTCACGAACGCGATCGACAGCGCCTGGCGGCCCGCGGACCCTGCCCCGGTCCGCATGACCGCCGAGATCACCCTGAGCGATCACCCGGATGGCACGGACTACCGGATCATCGTCCGCCATGGTGATCCCGCTGCTCGCGCCCGTCACCAGGAACTCGGCTTCGGGGAAGGCTGGAGCTCGGTCACCGAGCAACTCGCCGGGGTCACCGAAAGCCAGGGCGCGCGATGAAGATCGCCCTTACCGAGTTCGTAACCCTCGACGGGGTCAGCCAGGGTCCCGGCTCGCCGACCGAGGATACGAGCGACGACTTCACCCGGGGCGGCTGGCTTGTGCCCTACCTGGACAAGCTCTTTGTCCAGCGCACCTCTGAATGGCTGGGGCTCGCCGACGGTCTGCTGCTGGGGCGGCGGACCTACGAGGCGTTCGCTCGCGACTGGCCGCAGATCACCGACGTGGACGACCCGTTCACCGAACGGATGAACTCACTACCGAAGTACGTCGTGACCAACACCCTCACGGAGGGTAGTTGGCACCCGTCGACCGTGCTCCACGGCAACCCGATCCAGACCGTCGGGAAGCTCAAGGAGCAGCCAGGACGGGAACTCCAGATCCACGGGAGTGCACGACTCGGAAACGCCCTGTTGTCGGCCGGCCTCGTCGACACACTCCGACTCGTCGTGGCTCCCACCGTGATTGGTTCCGGGCGGCGGCTGCTCGACCGCCCAAGCGCACCCGTCGGTCTGCGACTCGTTCGCCACGAGGTAACGGCGAACGGTCTGCTGCTGCTGGAGTACGAGCGTGTCGGCGTCGCCCCCGTGGCGGAATACGAAGGCGTCACTGCCTTCGTCTAGTCACCGTGCTCACACATGTGGCCGGCCAGTGCCTCCATCGACTGATGCAGCGACACGCATGTGCGTAACGGATAACGCTGGCGTTGCGCGAACGGGGCCACGCCAGCCCACCGCATCGCGCCCCGCCCGCACGGGGGACAGGCGCCTCCGCGCGGCTGTCGTCGGTTACGGCCGCTCGGGGACCTGGGCGACGAACGCGGCCCAGGTTGTTGGGGCGAAGGTCAATGCCGGACCGGCTACATCTTTCGAGTCGCGGATGGCCACAACGCCGCGCATGTTGCTCGCCACCTCGACGCAGTTCCCACCGCTTGCGCCGCTGCGGGTGGACTTACGCCACCGGGCGTTACTGAGGTCCATGATGGCTCTCAACTTCCTTCAGCAGGTCGATGGACTGCCGGCGTGGGAGCGCCTCGTTTCGGACGCTCTCCCACCTTGCCTGAAGCGTAGCTACCTCATCGTTCTTGTCGATGACGTCCCCGCCAAGCTGGTTTTCGAGGTGTCCAACCCAGACGCCCTCGCTGGACCGAGCCAGCGCGAGCGGCCCGGACAGCCCGATGTGTAGGCCGCTGGCTATCGGGATGACGTGGACGTGAACGTGCGGAAGCTCGGCCATCGTGACCAGGTGGGCGACCTGTTGGGCCATGATCCCGCCGAGACCATCACCCGTGCGCCGTATCGCGGCTTCGTCCAGCACGGCGACAAACTGTGGCCGGCGCTCTCCAGTCAGGATCGCTTGCCGGCTCATGCGCCCTTCCACGCGCTGCTCAACCTCGTCATCGGTGAGGCTTTCGACTGTTCGCAGGACGGTGCGGGCGTAGTGCTCCACCTGTAGTAGGCCGGGGATCAGATTGGGCTCGAAGTAGCGAAGCTGTGTCGCTCCGCGCTCCGCGTCCAGCCAGGGCAGGAACCACGACGGTGCGCCGAACTTCGTCGCCAAGCGCTCGAATAGTCCGCCGTTGTTCAGTGCCCGATCGGCGCCCTTGATGAAGTCAGTCGTCAGCGCTCGGGTGCCGCCCTCTACGGCGCTGACGTGCGAGGCACTGAAGCCGGCAGCTCGGCCGAATGACTCTTGCGTCATGCCGGAAGCCCCTCGGGCGCGGCGGATCTCGCCAACGATGAACGCCGACATCGGGCCTGGCACGTCAGCCATGCAACGCTCCTCAAATTGAAGATCGACTACCCGAGGCGCCACACGTCTGGAGCCTGTTCTGCCAGCTCATCCCGGATGCCCGAGGCACCTTCCGAGCGTAGTGGTCTCCACATCAGAGTGTCACCAGGCGGCGTGACTGGTAGGGGCACGAGACCCGGCGGTCGCGTTCGTAGCGGGGCCGCTCCCGACGGGCGAGCACTCACGGGAGCGGTCCCTTCCCAACGGCACCAGGGGGAGACTGTGCCCGACGACAGGCCCGAGAAGTCCAAGCCCAAGGCGGCGAGCCCGCCGCCCGCGAACCCGGATACGCCGACTGCCTCTTACGACCCGTGGCCGCCGAGGACGATCGTTCCGCCCTTCCGACGTCCGGGCGCGAACCGCGCCCGCGCGTACCGGTGGGTGTCGCAGTGATCGGGGAGATGAAGGCTGGCGACGTGGTCCACCTGGCCACCGCGGCAAGCGTGCAGTTCCTTCGCCCGATCTTCGTGCGCGTCATCCGCGAGCTGCCTGAGCGGCACACGTACGACGGGTGGGTGTGGATTGAGGGATACGAGCTGAACGCGGCAGGCGACGCGGTGGCGCGCCGAGAGTTGTTCGTGATGCGTGCGGGCGTGCGGTTGCAGGCACTGCCCGCCGCACTGCCGAAGCCCGCCAAGCGTCGGCCCGTCCGTCGGGTTCCGGTGCGGGTCGGATGACCGCCCGCCCGCGCCCGCACCTGCCGATGCGCCCGGTGTGGCTGTGCCGCAACTGCGCCGCGCCCTGGCCGTGCAGCCCCGCTCAGCTTGACCTCATTGCCGAGTTTTACGGCCATTCGATCGCGCTGGCGTTCTATCTTGCCGCGTCGATGCACGAGGCAATCGACGACGTGTACGGCCTGGGGCTGCGCCCGAGCTCGCCCGCGATGCACGCCAGGTTCCTCGGGCGGTTGTCCCTGGCCCGCTGGCCTCGCCGGTCACCTCGACTCTGAGGTTCCGTCGTCGCGTAGCGAGGGCTGGGTCAGCAGTGGGAGCCGCCGAGCGGGGCGGCGCCGACGAGCGCTTCGACGGTCGTCGTTGGCGCGATCGACTCAGCCGGCGTCGGCGTCGGCGGGGCGGCACTGGCCGTGGGGGTCGGCGGAGCCGAGGGTGAACCGCTGGGCGTAACGGCGGCGGCGGGGTCGACGAGGGTGACCGTGCTGCCTTGGAGCTGCTTGGTGACCATCCGGATGTCGGTGGCGGTCGCCTGGTGCCCGTACACGTCGGTGATTCTGATGCTGTAGGGCCCGGGGCCGAGCCCGCCCTCGACGGTCCAGTAGTTGTCGCTCTGGCGGGCCGCCTTGCGGAAGCCGCCGCCAGGCCCCTTCGCCTCGACCGAGCGGAGCGGGTTGCCGTGGTTGCCGACCTGCACCGCGAACCACCACTGCGAGGCGCCCCCCTTCATCCGGAAGGTGAGCCCTCCGTCGAGCGGTGGGTTCACCACCGCCCGGTACGTCACCGGCACCACGCCCTGCGCCCGGTCGGCGATTCGGTCGAACGCCTGGTTCGAGAGGTCGATCTTGCCGGGTGGGCATCCGCCGCACTGGTCCATGACCAGGACCCGGACCGTGCCCTTCGGGCCGCTCACGTCCAGGTAACTGCCGCAGGCCGCCGCCCCGGAGTACTCGGATGAGCCGAGGGCCACGTAGAGCCGGTCCGCCGCAGGGCTCGGGAAGGAGCAGTT
The DNA here is from genome assembly GCF_040606435.1 of Micromonospora sp. NPDC005413. NCBI lineage: Bacteria > Bacillati > Actinomycetota > Actinomycetes > Micromonosporales > Micromonosporaceae > Micromonospora > Micromonospora sp. NPDC005413. The sequence continues at coordinate 32,120 of NZ_JBEXEV010000028.1, read as the reverse complement.
GCCGCCCGAGCGGCCCGCGTCGTAGAAGCTGGCCTTTCCCTTGTGGACGGTGTTTCCGGTCGGTGGCGCGGCGCAGGCCGGGGTGGCACCGGAACGTACGGCGAGGGTGATGCCGAGTACGGCCGCCAGGGCTGTCACCCCCGCACCGGCCAACCAGTGTCTGACCCGCCGATTCGACCGGGGCGTGCCGTTGTCGCCGGCCGGGGTGTCGTTCTCCGGGCCCGTGTCTGGTGCCGTCACGGCGCCTGATGTTGCCGCACGATGCTGCGGAAGCGCAAAGCCGTCGAGCGGACCGCGCCCCTTGGACGGCCACCAGCGGTAGATGGTCTGCTCGACTACTCGTATCGCCACGGGCCCGGGGCGCGGCGTTCTAGGCTCCGAGATATGGCGGCGGCGTGCCCATTTCGACGGTGGCACATAAGGCCCGGCGGTGTCTTCACCCCATGATTCCCCTTGCGAGGCGCGAACTCAGACGGAGAGGAAGCACGCATGGCTGTCAAAACCACAGCACGTCCAGGCACCACGGAGATTCGGCCGTTCACTGTCGAAATCCCTCAGGCGGACCTTGACGACCTGCGGAGGCGCATCGGGGCCACCCGCTGGCCGGAAAAGGAAACCGTTGACGACCAGTCGCAGGGCGTGCCACTCGCGACGATTCAGGCCGTTGCCCGCTATTGGGAGAACGAGTACGACTGGCGCAAGGTCGAGGCGCGGCTGAACGCCCTACCGCAGTTCATGACCGCCATCGACGGCGTGGACATCCACTTCATCCACGTCCGCTCGAAGCACGAGGATGCGCTGCCACTCATCGTCACGCACGGGTGGCCCGGCTCTGTGATCGAGCAGATGAAGATCATTGAACCGCTCACCGATCCCACGGCGCACGGCGGGAGCGCGTCGGACGCCTTCCACCTGGTGATCCCCTCGCTGCCCGGCCACGGCTTCTCGGGCAAGCCGACCTCGTCGGGCTGGAACCCCGAAAAGATCGCGACCGCCTGGACCGAGCTGATGAGGCGTCTCGGCTACACGCGGTTCGTCGCGCAGGGCGGCGACTGGGGTGCGGTCGTCGTGGATCAGATGGGTGTGCAGGCGCCTCCGGAACTGCTCGGCATTCACACCAACATGGCGGGTGCGGTCCCACCTGAGATCGACAACTTGTTCCAGGGCGACACCACTGGAGCGAACAACGCGATGGGTTCGCTGCCATCCGGTCTGTCCGACGACGAGATGCGTGCGGCCACGGAGTTGGACTACGTCTGGAAGCACGTCGCCTATGCCCTCATGATGGCGACGCGTCCGCAGACGCTGACCGGGCTGGCGGATTCTCCGGTCGGCCTGGCGGCCTTCCTGCTCGACCATGACGCGAAAAGTCTGGCCCTGATCGCGCAGGTCTTCGACGGAGCCAACGCAGGCCTCACCCGCGACGACATCCTGGACAACATCTCGCTCTACTGGCTGACGAACACGGCGATTTCCGCGTCTCGTCTGTATGCGGAGAACAAGCTCTCGTTCTTCGCCACCAAGGGCGTGAACGTCCCGGTCGCGGTGAGCGTCTTTCCCGATGAACTGTACGAGGCCCCGCAGAGTTGGGCCGAGCAGGCGTACCCCAACCTCATCTACTACAACAAGCTCGACATGGGCGGGCACTTCGCGGCCTGGGAACAGCCGAAGATTTTCTCCGAAGAGCTTCGCACCGCCTTCCGGTCGCTTCGCTAGATGGCCGTGTTCGGGCGGCCGCACCTGCCTCCGCTCGACGGGGCGGCCGAGTGGCTCAACACCGAGCCACTCGGCCCCACCAACCTGCGTGGCCGCGTCGTCCTGGTGAACTTCTGGACGCTGACGTGCATCAACTGGCTGCGTCAGGAGCCGTACGTCCGTGCCTGGTCACAGGCCTACCGCGACGATGGGCTCGTCGTCGTCGGGGTGCACACGCCGGAGTTCTCGTTCGAGCACGAGGTCGAGCGGGTCAGACGGGCGGTCGCGGCGCGGTCGATCGACTACCCGGTCGCGGTCGACAACGACTACGCGATCTGGGGCGCCTTCGACAATCACTACTGGCCGGCGCTCTACTTCGTCGACACCGACGGGGTCATCCGCGACGAGCACTTCGGCGAGGGGCGCTACGAGCAGTCCGAGCGCGTTCTCCAGCAGTTGCTCGGCATCGAGCGCGAACCCGTTCCCGTCGAGGGTCTCGGCCCGGAGGCAGCGGCCGACTGGGACAACCTGCGTACGCCGGAGACGTACCTCGGTTTCAGTCGCGGCGAACACTTCGCGTCGCCGAACGGCGCCGCGCCCGACGAACGCCGCGCCTACGAGGTGCCGGAGCGCCTGGGCCTCAACCAGTGGGCCCTGGCGGGTGAGTGGACGATCGGGGCGGAGAACGTCGTGGTCGACCGGGCCGGCGGCAGCATCGCCGTCCGGTTCCACGCACGCGACGCGCATCTCGTGCTGGCTCCCGGGACGCGACAGTCGATCCCGTTCCGCGTGCTCCTCGACGGCGACGCTCCGGGCCCGTCACACGGGGTCGACGTCGACGAAGACGGCATCGGCGTACTCCAGGACGGTCGCCTCTACCAGCTCGTACGCCAGCACGGCGCGGTCCGTGAGCGAACCCTGGAGATCACGTTCGGCGAGCCCGGCGCCGAGGCCTACGCCTTCACCTTCGGCTGACGCGCAGATCGACACTGCTCACCGTGTCGGAGACCGGTGAGAAGCTGCGTACCCGAGCGCCGGGACGCAGACGGTTGTCGGTGGCGTACCGGTCAGCGAGCGCCTTCTCCGCGGCCTCGTCGCCGTCGTCGGCCTGGAGCAGCAGCGCGGCGATCTCGTCGGCGAGCGTGAGGTCGGCGTCGGCGAGGTCGTCGGTCATCGCGCCGAAACTGTCCCACAGCAGCAGTTCGTCCTTCTGCCGATGGGCCAGTTCGTGCAGGACGTAGTTGTAGATGAACCAGGCGCCGTGGACCGGCAGGTCGGGGGCCACGCCGTAGACGTCGGGATCGATCGTCCCGGCCCGGTAGGCCGACCACACCCGCGCTGCCGAGTCAAAGAGCCCGGCCTCGGGGTCGAGGTCGTAGCCGTCGAACTGCCAGTCACCAGCCGGGTCGAGCTCCGGGTCCGCCCAGACCCAGCGGTGGCCGTCCCAGTACTCGACCAGTACGTGATCGTGATGCCAGCCGGGGGTGAAGTAGGAGGCGAAGCCGACCCGGCTGCGGCTGGGAATGCCGTGCTGACGGAGGATCGCGACCGACAGCAGTGTGTGGTCCCGGCAGCAGCCCGCCACCCGTTCGGCTGTCAGACGCCCGGTCGTGAGGGCAGGGGAAATCGGGACTGGTCGATGTCGAGGATGCGGTCCACCCAGCGGCAGTTCACCTCGTCCAGCCGGTCGCCGGGCAGCTCGACGCCGCCGGCCCGGTAGTGAACGATCACATTGCGCGCGGTCGCCGCCACGGTGGGGATGTCGGTCGCCACGGCGTCGAGGAGTCCGCCGTGCCGACCGGGGTCGCTGTAGGGGGAGTGTCTCCGGTAGTCATCGAGGTCCATGGGACCAGTCTCCGGCCCGCCACCGTGTCAGGGTCAAGGCGCCATTCCCGGATAGTGTCGATTGCTGTGACAACGCCTGAGATCACCGTCGCCAGCCCAGCCGACCGCGATGCGGTGGTCGGTTCGCTGGTCGCCGCGTTCGTCAAGGATCCCGTCCTGCGGTACCTGTTCCCCGACGAGGAGACCTACCCGCGCTACGCCGCCGCCTTCTTCGGGCACCTCTTCGACAAGCGGGTGCACCGGTCGTCGATCTGGACGATCGGTGGCGGTGCGTCCGTCGCCATCTGGGAGCCGCCGGCTCGGCAACCGGCTGACGTGCCGGCTGCCGGGCACGGGGCGCCGAAGGAAGCTCCTTATCCGGCCGACGTGCTGGCCCGGGTGCAGGGCTACGACGACACTGTGCACGCCGCCCTGCCGACGTTCCCGTTCTGGTATCTCGGCGTCCTGGGCACGCACCCCGACAGCGCCGGACGTGGTTGGGGTCGCGCCGTCATGAGGGCCGGGCTGGACCGCGCCGCCGCCGATGGCCTGCCGGCGATCCTGGAGACCAGCAACCCGGGCAACGTCGAGCTGTACCGCCGGGCCGGCTGGGAGGTGGTGGGCTCCCTGTCGGAGCCGGTGCCCACCTGGATCATGCAACAGTCGACCCGCTGAGAGCCAGATCTTGGACATCTCCCGTTAGGAGGGCGAGCTAACGGAAACTGTCCAAGATCTGCGCGGATTGCCGGTGACGTGAGGCCATCAAGCGGCGAAGATGCGCTCGTAGATCTCGTCGATGACGTCGTTCTTCGCCAGACTGTAGTCGCGGGGCCGGTCCGCGGTGTCGCGCGCGAGGCGCCGCTTGGTCGCGGCGTAAAGCTCCCGGTCCTGCGGATGCGAGCGCAGCCAGTCGCGGAAGAGCCGGTGCCGGACGGGTTCCGGCGCACCCTGCGGCCAGACGTGCAGGTTGACGTCCTCGGCGGCGCTGAGAAGCATCCGGTGCCCGTGCCACCAGGGCTCCCGGAGGACGAGTCGGTACCCGAGCCCTTCCAGGGCGGGGAGATACGTGGGCTCCTCCGCTGCGTCCTCGATGATGAGGTCGACATCGATGATGGGCTTGGCCGCCAACCCTGGCACCGCGGTGGACCCGACGTGTTCCACACCGATGATCTGGCCACCCAACGCGTCGGAGAGCGACGCGCGGACGGCTCTGAACCGTTGTGCCCAGTCCGGGTCGTACTCCTCGATGACGACGGACTCCCACGTCTGTGGTGGCTCGCCCAGCAGGCCGGCGTCGACCTGTTCGGGCGTGCCGTGGAAGCGCTGCACGACGTCCTGCGGGTACTCGGCCACGGCAACCTCCCGACGAAGCAAAGTCCGCCAGGATACGACAGGACGATCGGTGCGGCCCCACCCGACCGTTGCGGGCACCGGATGTCGGGTGCGCCACCGGCCCCGCCACCTAGCGTCACTGCTCGAAAGGGAAGGAGGCCCGGGTGCTGGAGCGGCTCAACGAGGCCATGGCGTACATCGAGCGGCACCTCGACCAGCGGATCGAGGTCGCTGAGCTGGCGCGGATCGCGCTGACGTCGGAGTACCACTTCCGGCGGCTGTTCTCCGCGCTGGCCGGCATCCCGCTGTCGGAGTACATCCGTCGGCGTCGGCTCACCGTCGCCGGCGCGGACGTCCTGGCGGGTGAGCGGACGTTGCTCGACGTCGCGGTGCGCTACGGCTACAGCTCGGCCGAGGCGTTCGCCCGGGCGTTCCACGCCGTGCACGGCGTGGGGCCCGGAGAGGCTCGGCGTACGGGGGCAGCGCTGCGCGCCCAGCCTCGGATGTCCTTCCGACTCACCGTCGAAGGGAGCGGCAGCATGGAGTACCGAATCGTCAGCAAGGACGTGTTCACGCTGGTGGGGCGCAAGGCCCGGGTCCCGCTGGTGCACGAGGGGATGAACCCGGCGATCGTCGCGTTCATCCGGAGCATCGACAAGGAGACGACCGGGCGGATCGAGGCGCTCTCCGATCAGGAGCCGGCCGGGATCGTCAACGTCAGCGACAACCTCGCCGACAGCCGGGAGGAGGGCACCGAGCTGGACTACTGGCACGGGGTGGTGACCGGCGCAGCCCCGCCGGAGGACCTGGACGCGCTGCCGGTGCAGGCCGGGACGTGGGCGGTGTTCACCACCTCCGGCGCGTTCCCGCAGGCGGTGCAGTACCTGTGGCGCGACGTGTTCACCCAGTGGTTTCCGTCCAACCCGTACCGCAGCCGACCGGGACCGGAGATTTCCCGGGTCCGGGTGTCCGCGGACGGCACCACGGCGGACGCCGAGTTGTGGATCCCCGTCGAACGGGTCTCTACCCCTATGTAGTGTTCCGATACAGTTGCCGGATGCGGATGACCATTCCGGTCGCGAAGGTGCTCGCGGCGCTGCTCGCCGAACCTGACGCGCAGCGCTACGGGCTGGATCTGATGCGTTTGACCGGCCTACCCAGCGGCACCCTCTATCCGGTGCTGCACCGGCTGAGGGGGGCCGGCTGGCTGGCCGCCGACTGGGAGGCGATCGACCCCGTCGTGGCCGGGCGGCCGGCCCGCCGCTACTACCGGCTCACCGCCGAAGGCGTGGCCCACGCCCGGAGCGCGCTCGCCGAGCTGCGCGCCGCCATCCCCGATGGTCGCTCTTCGTGGGGCGGCACCGAGCCCCCCGGGGCGCCGGCATGGTGAGCCGCCGGGCCGCCGAGCTGCTGCTGGAGATGGCCGCTCGCCGCTGGCCAGTCGACATCCGCGACGACCTGCGCCGGGAGTGGGCCGCCGAGTTGCACGTGCTCGCCGAGAGCGGCCGCCGGACGAAGATGGTCGGCTTCGCGGTGAGCCTCGCCGTCAGTCGGGCCGGCGCCCCGCTCGTCGACCGCAGCATGATGCATCGGCGGGCCCGCCGTACCGCGGCCGCGTTGCTGCTGTCCCCGCTCGTCTGCGCGCTCGCGTACACCATTCGGGCGGCCCGGTCGGCGCCCACCGCGCCGGTCGCCCTCGCGCCAACCCCGACCCCGGTCTGAGCCATGCGGCTCAGCTGGGTACGTCGTCCCAGGTCGTGCCCGGCTCCAGGTACCCGGTCAACTGGTTCTCGCGCAACGCGTACGCGATGACCAGCAGGGCGTGCTTGTCCAGCTCGGGCAGCCGGTCCAATGGGAACCACCGCACGGCCAGCGACTCGTCGTCGTTGACCCGGGCGGTGCCGGCCACCACCCTGCACAGGAAGCCCAGGTTGAGGTACTCGCAGCGGTCCCCATTGGGGTAGGTGTGCGGGTGCGAGACGGCACTGGACAGCCGTACCGGCGCGACGTCCAGACCGGTCTCCTCCCGCACCTCGCGGACCAGCGCGGTGGCCGGCTGCTCGCCCGGCTCGACGAATCCGCTGATCACCGACCAGCGCCCGTCGTCGGCGCGCTGGCCGAGCAACAGCTCACCGGCGTCGTTGCGGACCACGGCGCTGACGCTGGGCAGCCAGAGCAGGTCGTGACCGACGTGCTTGCGGATCCCCACGATGTAGTCCGGTGTCGCCATCCGGCGATCATAGGCCGCGACCCCACTGGCCAGCGCCGTCCCGCCACCCCGCGTCGGGCGTCAGGCCGACCAGCTGACGGTACGGCGGAAGCCCTCGTACTCCTTGGCGAGTTCAGCGTCGATCCGTTCCATGCGAGTCTCGGTGAGCACCACCGAGGGGTCCTGCCACGGTCGGCCGGCGAGCATCCGGCGGCGCAGTCCGGTCGGTGGATGGGGGGCGAACAGCGACGCCCCGGCACGGACCGACAGTGTCCGGAACTGGCCGCTCAGCCGACGGCCAGCGGCGGGTGAAGTATCCCTACCTGGGCTTCTTTCGGTGTTCCGGCCCGAGACGCCATAACCAGCTCTACTGTGGAGAGGGTCGGCGACTTGTGCGATCCGGTGGCGGCCGGTCGGTTCGCGGTGCACAGTGATTCCCATGAGCGACAGCGGACGTAGTGGGCAGTTCTACTGGTGCACCCGGCACCACCGGGTCGAGACGGACGCCAACGTGTGCCCGGCGAAGCACGTCCTCGGCCCGTACGACTCGGCGGCCGACGCGGAGAACGCCCTGCAACGAGTGCAGGAGCGGAACGAGGCGTGGGATGCCGAGGACGCTCGTTGGGCCGGGGAGGACAAGTAGGCGGCGCGGGACGGCCCGCGCCGAGGTATTTCGTGCTCCGCGAGGACGCACGCGAGAGCACGTCCCCAAGGAGGGAACCACGATGGCCGAGACACAGCAGGCCACCACCCGCCCGGCCGCCCGACGCACCACCGCGAAGAAGACCGCCGCGGCGGAGCGGAACACGGCGGCGAGCCGGACCACCCCCGTCCGCAAGTCCACCGCAAGTGCGGCTGCGGCGAAGGCCCCGGCCAGGAAGGCAGCCGGCGGCGCGGGGCGCGCCCCGGCCACGAAGACCACCACGGCGGCCAAGAAGGCCCCCGCGAAGAAGGCCACGACCAAGGCCACCACCAAGGCGTCCACTGCGGCCAAGAAGGCGCCGGCGAAGACCTCGACCGCCACCCGCAAGACGACCACCGCCGCCAAGCGGACCCCGGCGCCCGCGGCGAGGAAGACAACCGCCGCCGCGAAGAAGACCACCGGTACGGCGAAGAAGACGGTGAGCGCGGCGAGGAAGACCACCACCTCGGCGGCGAAGAAGACCACTGCCGCGGCGAAGGCGCCGGCGCGCAAGACCGCGACCAAGGCGTCCGCCGTCAAGAAGACAGCGGCCAAGAAGACGGCCCCGACGAAGACGACTGCCAAGAAGGCACCGGCGAGGAAGACGGCGGCGAAGAAGACCGTGTCCACCCGCCCCAGCGGCGGCGCCCGCAAGGCTCCGGCGAAGAAGGCCCCAGCCGCCAAGGCGACAGGCACCTCGTCGACCACCGCGCGTAAGGCGGCGGCGAAGAAGGCCCCGGCAAAGAAGACCGTCGCGGCCAAGGCTCCGGCCCGCAAGGTGACCGCCCGCAAGTCGCCGGCACGCCCGGCCGCCGCACGGGCCACTGCCCCCCGGGGTACGCGCAGCACCGCTCGAAAGGCGACCGGCTGAGTGCAGGCGGCCCGGCCGGCTGTGTGCAGGTCGCCCGGCCGGGTGGTGTGACGGGGTTCGTCCGGGTGTGCCTGAGCCGGTTCGTTCAGCCGTGCCTGAGGCGGTACTTCCGGCGCTTGAGGCGGTTCGGTGTGGCGCAGTTCGTTCAGTGGGCGCTCGCGAGACTCGTCGGCTGGGAACGGGCGCATTTTTGGGCCGGTCACCGGAAGCGGATCACGCGCGGCGCTGTCAGGATTGACCCGTGGTCATTCGACGCGTACTCGCGCCCCGTATCGACTTCGGCGCGCTGCGCCGCGAGCTCGGCCTGTCCGAGGATTTCCCGGCTGACGCTCAGCGCGAGGCCGACGAGGCGACTGCCGCACCGCCGCAGCCGCCCGTCGACCGCACCGACGTTCCGTTCGTCACGGTTGACCCGGCCTCCTCCCGCGACCTGGACCAGGCGATGCACCTCGCCCGCCGTCCGGGTGGCGGCTACCGGGTGCGGTACGCGATCGCCGACGTCGCCGCGCACGTCAGCCCGGGCGGCGCGTTGGAGGCGGAGACCTGGCGGCGAGGGCAGACCATCTACCTGCCCGACGGAAACGTGCCGCTGCACCCGCGGACGCTCAGCGAGGGTGCGGCCAGTCTGCTGCCCGACGACGACCGGGCCGCGGTGATCTGGACCATCGACCTGGACGCCGACGGTGCCACCGTGGCCGTCGAGCTGGAACGCGCCCTGGTTCGCAGCCGGGCCAAACTCGACTACTCCGGGGTGCAGGCGGCAGCCGACGGTGGGCGACTGCCCGACCCGATCGCGCTACTGCCCGAGATCGGCGACCGGCTGACCGCCCGAGGGTTGCGTCGCGGTGCCATCAACCTGCCGCTGCCCGAGCAGGATCTGGAGCCCGACGGCGACGGTTGGCGGCTGGTGCTTCGTGCGCCGGTGCCCATGGAAGAGCACAACGCCCAGATCTCCCTGCTGACCGGGATGGCCGCCGCCGATATCATGCTGGCCGGCCGGGTCGGCGTGCTGCGTACCATGCCGGCGCCGAAACCGGAGGCGGTGCAGCGGCTGCGGGCCGCCGCCGCGCCGCTGGGCGTGCACTGGCCGGACGATGTAGGCCCGGGTCAGGTGATCGCCGGTTTGGACGCCGCCCAGCCGCGCGCCGCCGCGTTCATCGACCAGGCGGCCGAGTTGATGCGCGGCGCCGCGTACACCGCCTTCGACGGGGCGCTGCCGGAGCAGCCGGAGCACGGCGGTGTGGCAGCCGCGTACGCCCACGTCACGGCGCCATTGCGGCGCCTGGCCGACCGGTACGCCACCGAGGTCTGCCTGGCCCTGCACACGGGCCGGGCGGTGCCCGACTGGGCCCGCGCCGCGCTGCCCCGGCTGCCCGAGGTAATGGCGAGCACCGACCGGACCGCTTCGACTGCCACGCGAGGTGCCGTCGAGCTGGCCGAGGCGGTGTTGCTGGCGCACCGGGTGGGCGAGACCTTCGACGCGGCCGTGCTCGACGTGGACGCCCCGCCCAACGGCCGAGCCCGCACCCGACCGCCCGGCGGCACGGTCGCGCTGGACGCCCCGCCGGTACGCGGCCGCTGCCTCGGCCAACTGCCGCTCGGCGAACGGGTCCGAGTCCGACTCGTCACCGCCGACCCGACCGCCCGCACGGTCCTGTTCGAGCTGGCCTGACCCGGCTGCCGGCCGCAAACCCGCTGCCTCGGGTTGGCCAGCTGCCTAGGGCTGGCCAGCTGCCTAGGGCTGGCCTGTTGTCTCGGGTTGGCCTGCTGCCTCGGCGGGCCGACTGCCTCGGGCGGACTGGCCGCTGCCTCGGGCTTGCCCGTTGGCCTGCTGCCTCGGGCTGGCGGCTCGTCGCTGGGCGGGATGCGGGCTACCTGGAGGCAGCGGGGATTGTCACAGCGCTCGGCGCTGCAGTCGGACCGGGCGGTTTGCGAGGATGAACCCATGGCATACGACGCGAGCACGCTGCCCGACGTGTCCGGGCTGACGGTCGGCATCATCGGTGGCACCGGCGACCAGGGACGGGGCCTCGCCTACCGGTTCGCGCGGGCCGGGCAGACGGTGCTGATCGGCTCTCGGTCCGCTGGGCGGGCCGTCGAGTCCGCGGCCGAGATCGCCGCCCTACCCAGGATGCCGGCCGACGTCAGCGTCACTGGTGCGGCCAACGATGAGGTAGCCCGGCGTAGCGACGTGGTGATCATCGCGGTGCCATGGGACGGGCACGCCGCCACCGTCGCCGCTCTCGCCGAGCCGCTCGCCGGGCGGATCGTCGTCGACTGTGTCAACCCGCTCGGCTTCGACAAGCAGGGCCCGTACGCGCTGACCGTCGCCGAGGGCAGCGCCGTGCAGCAGGCGGCTGCGTTGCTGCCCGAATCCCGGGTCTGCGCGGCGTTCAACCACGTCAGTGCCCCGCTGCTGGCCGACCCCGAAGTCGACCGGATCGACCTGGACGTGCTGATCTGCACCGAGGAACGCGAGCTGGTCGACGTGGTCGGCGCGCTCGCCGCCCGGATCCCGGGGATGCGCGGCATCTACGCCGGCCGGCTGCGCAACGCCCACCAGATCGAGGCGTTCACCGCCAACCTGATCGCCATCAACAAGCGCTACAAGGCACACGCCGGCATCCGCGTAACTGACCTGTGACCAGCTCACCCGACCTTCAAGTGCGCTGACCGGTGCTGGGTCGGCCCGATGCTGGGTCGGCCCGACGCTCGTCGGCCTTCGAGCGCGGCGCCCTGCGTTGGTGCTCTGACCGATGCTGGGTCGACCCGATGCTGGGTCGGCCTTGGAGCGCGGGCCCTGCGTTGGTGAGCTGATCTGCCGCGCTGACCTGACAGGGTGTGCCGACCTGCCATGGTGCGCCGATCGGCAGGGTTTGCTGACGTGCCAGGGCGTCTTGACCTGCGATAGGCGCGTCGGCCTGACCTTGCGCATGCCGGCCCGCCTTCGAGACGTCGACAGGTACCGATCGGCGCGGCTGTAGGCACGCCTGGCGGCCTTGAGTGTGCTCACGTGCGTCGGTGGTACTGGTTGCGGCGGGGGAGTTGGTTGGGGTCGAGCCAGGTTGGTGGGATGAATTCGGGGTGGCCGTCGCCGGCTAACCGCACCTGCCAGTCGCTGTGGTGGATGTGTCGGTGGTGGTGGGTGCAGAGCAGTGCCGCGTTGTGTAGGGCTGTGTCGCCGTTGTCGGCCCAGTGTTGGATGTGGTGGGCGTCGCACCAGCGGGGTGGGCGGTCGCAGCCGGGGAAGGTGCAGCCGCGGTCGCGGAGGAGCAGGGCGCGTCGGAGGGGGCCGGTGATGAGGCGGCGTTGTCTGCCGACGTCGAGGACTTGGCCGGTGCTGCCGAGGACGGCGGGCAGGATGGTGGCGTCGCAGGCGAGGCGGCGGACTGTTTCGGGGGTGAGTTCGAGGCCGGTGTCGAGGGTGCCGGCGTTGAGTTGCCGGGTCAGGTTGTCGTAGTTGGTGGTGACGACGAGTTGGGCGGGGTCGCCGCCGTGGTCGGGTAGTTCGCCGGTGCGCAGGGTGAGTCGGCAGAGGTCGGCGAGGGCGTCGTGTCGGCGTTGCCCGGGGGAGCGGGTGTCGTCGGGGCCGGTGGGTGCGGTCAGTGGGTCGATGGCGGCGCGGAGCAGGCCGGCTGCCTCGGCGTCCAGGGTGCCGGTTAGCCGCAGACGGCCGTCCTGCAGCGCCGACACAGTGACATGACGGTCGCGGCGGGCTCGGCGTGCCTCGGCCTCCAATGCCGCCTGGGCGGCGGCTTCGGCGGCCTCGGGTGCGACGTGGTCGAGGATCCGGGTGCCCAGCTTGCGCAGCAGGGTGGGGTCGAACTGCCCGGCCCACTCGGTGAGCACACCGACCGCCTTGTCGGCCGCCTCGGCGCCGGCGGCGGCCTGCACGGTGTCGACGGTGTCGGCGATGACCCGGGCCTGTTCGAGGCTGATGTGCCCATCGGCGAGCGCCTGTCGGACCCCCGGGTTGCCGGTGTCCAATGCGGTGGCGAGGTCGACGAGCCGGCGGGCGGCGGGGATGGTGAGGCGTAGCCGTTCGCGGAGCCAGACCGGGGTGGAGGAGGCGCCCTGGGCGTGGGGCGTGCCGCGGCCGTTGATCTCGCGGACCAGGGCGAGCTTGACTGCGGCGAGGCGTTGCTCGAGGCGGTGCGCGGCGTCGAGCGCCGCGACCAGCTCGTCCTCGTGCAGCGCCCAGGTGGCGGCGGCGGCGCAGGCCGCGACCGCACTCTCTGCCTGGGCCAACTCCTCAACCATGACTCGACACTAGAACAGGTGTACGACACCTTCATTTGTCATGATCGATTGATTCGTTGGCGGTCCCAGGCTGGTCGGCGGGGCCGGCTGGCGGACGGAAACTCCGTACCGGCCGACCCCGCCGCCATAGGCAATGCCGGCATGGCCCACGGACTGTCGGGCCGTGGGCCGCTCTAGAAGGTGTGTTCGGTGGCCGGGAAATCGCCGCCTCGGACCTCGTCGGCGAAACGGCGGGTGGCGTCGGTGAGGGTGCCGGCCAGGTCCGCGTACCGCTTGACGAAGCGTGGCGCCTTGCCGGTACGCAAGCCTGCCATGTCCTGCCAGACCAGCACCTGCGCGTCGGTGTCCGGGCCGGCGCCGATGCCCACCGTCGGGATCGGCAGTTCGTGGGTGATCCGCTTGGCGACCTCACCGGGCACCATTTCCAGCACCACCGCGAACGCGCCGGCCTCCGTCACCGCCCGCGCGTCGGCGAGCACCTCGTCGGCCGCGTCGCCCCGACCCTGCACGCGGTAGCCGCCCAGGGTGTGTTCGCTCTGCGGGGTGAAGCCGATGTGCGCCATCACCGGAATGCCGGCGCCGACGATCGCGGCGATCTGCGCGGCACAGCGGCGGCCACCCTCCAGCTTCACCGCGTGGCAGCCACCCTCCTTCATGAACCGGACGGCGGTGCGCAGCGCCTGGGCCGGGCCCTCCTCGTACGAGCCGAACGGCAGGTCACCGACGACCAGCGCCTGCCGGGTCGCCCGCACCACGGCCCGTACCAGCGGGAGCAGCTCGTCGGCGGTGACCGGCAGGGTCGTCTCGTAGCCGAACACGTTGTTCGCTGCCGAGTCACCGACCAGCAGCACCGGGACGCCGGCCTGGTCGAAGATCGACGCCGTGTACTGGTCGTACGAGGTGAGCATCGGCCACCGTTCGCCGCGCTCCTTGGCGGCCATCAGGTCGCGGGTGCGGACCCGTCGTGTGGCCGGGCCGCCGTACAGCGCGGTCACCTCGTTCGGAGTGGACTCCACCATCTCTGTCTCCCTTCCTCGAGGCCGCCTGCGCGGTCCCCGGGTTCCGCCGCGATCGTCGCACCGCGAGACGGGGTGACGGCAGGGCCCAGTGCAAGATGTCACTCCACCGCCTTGAGCAGCGCCGCGAAGCCGCCGCGAGCAGCGCCGCTAAGCAGCCCGCGCACAGCGCCGCGAGGCCGCGCCCGCGAGCAGCGCCGCGAGGCCGCGCCGCGCACAGCGCCGCGAGGCGGTGCCGGGCCGTGCCACCGACCCGGCACCCCCAGGTGTACGGCTCAGCCGCGCTCGCGCCACCGGTTGGTGATCGGCAGACGGCGGTCCCGGCCGAACGCCTTCATGGAGATCTTCGCGCCCGGCGCGGACTGCCGTCGCTTGTACTCGGCGGTATCCACCAGCCGCAGCACCTTGTCCACCACCGCCGGGTCGTGACCCGACTCGACCAGCCCGTCACGGCCGAGGTCGCCGTCGACGTAGCCGATCAGGATCGGGTCCAGTACGTCGTAGTCGGGCAGGCTGTCGCTGTCCAGTTGGCCCGGGCTCAGTTCGGCGCTCGGTGGCTTGCCGATCGAGTTCTCCGGGATCGGGGCGGTCTCACCGCGCCGATCCGCGTCCGTGTTGCGCCACTTCGCGAGTCGCCAGATCAGCGTCTTCCAGACGTCCTTGACGGGGTTGAAGCCACCCACCGAGTCGCCGTACAGCGTGGAGTAGCCGACCGCCAGCTCGCTCTTGTTTCCGGTGGTCAGCACCAGGTGGCCCTCCTGGTTCGACAGCGCCATCAGGATCACGCCACGAACCCGGGCCTGCAGGTTCTCCACGGCCACCCCGGACAGCGACAGGTTGGCCAGGAAGCCGTCCACCATCGGCTGGATCGGCTCGACGCGGTAATCCAGGCCGGTGCGCTTGGCCAGGTCGGCGGCGTCCTCCCGGGAGTGCTCGGAGGAGTGCTGGCTCGGCAGCGACACCCCGACCACCCGGTCCGGGCCCAGCGCGTCCACGGCCAGCGCGGCCACCACCGCCGAGTCGATGCCGCCGGACAGGCCGAGCACCACCGACGGGAACCGGTTCTTGTTGACGTAGTCGCGCAGGCCGAGCACCAGCGCCTGCCACACCTCGGCCTCGTCGGCCACCGGCTCGATGAGCCCGCCGGTGGCGGCCGGGCCGGACGGCGTGGGCGGAATGCCGTCCAGCGTGGTGTGCACCACCCGCATGTTGTCCGCGACGGCCTCCGCTGGCGGCGTCGTGGTGGCGGCCGGCAGTTCGACGTCGTGCACGAGGAGGTGCTCGACGAACTGCGGGGCCCGGGTGAGCAGCTCGCCGTCGGCGCTCACGATCATCGAGTCGCCCTCGAAGACCAGCTCGTCCTGGCCGCCGATCATGTTCACGTACGCGATGGCGGCACCCGCCTCGGCGGCCCGGCGGCGGACCAGCGGCAGCCGGACGTCGTCCTTGTTCAGCTCGTACGGCGAGCCGTTGATGTTGACCACGAGGCCGACGCCGGCCTGCCGGGCGGCGGCGAACGGGCCGCCGGCCTGCCACAGGTCTTCGCAGATGGTCAGCGCGACGTCCACGCCGCCGATCCGCACCACGGTCAGGGTGTCGCCGGAGACGAAGTAGCGGTCCTCGTCGAAGACCCCGTAGTTGGGCAGGTGGTGCTTGAAGTAGCGGGCGGCAACGGCACCCCGGTGCAGCAGCGCGGCGGCGTTGCGGGCGCCCCGGCCCGGCTCGGCGTCCCCGCTGACCTGTGGCGGCCCGTCGGCGTCCAGGTAGCCGACCACGACCGGCAGGTCGCCGAGGCCGTCGGCGGCGAGGTCGGCCGCGAGTCGCTCCACGGCGGCCCGGGACGCGGCGACGAAGGAGCGCCGGAAGACCAGGTCCTCGACCGGGTAGCCGGTCACCATCATCTCCGGAAAGAGCACCAACTGGGCACCGGCTTCGGCGGCCTGGCGAGTCCAGCTGCGGACCAGGTCGGCGTTTCCGGCGAGGTCGCCGACGCTCGGATTGACCTGGGACAGGGCGAGACGCAGGGTGGGCATGTCCTCATCTTGCCCCAGCCTGCTCGGCAGAATCCGTACCCTCGGACGAGATGGCGGCCACGCTGCCGCGGCCCGCGCTCGCCGGACGGCAGGGCACGTGCTCGCCGGGCGGGACGCGAGCGGACGGCCGGCGGCAGTTCGCGTAACGTCTGCGTAACCAGGCCCGGGAACACTGGGCGATCAGGTCGGGTGCAGCCCGGCCAAGGCGGACAGCAAAGTGTCGCGAGGGGTTGGGGAAGTGGACCGTCAGCAGGAGTTCGTCCTCCGGACGCTGGAAGAGCGGGACATCCGGTTCGTCCGTCTGTGGTTCACCGACGTGCTGGGCACGCTCAAGAGCGTCTCGGTGGCGCCCGCCGAGCTGGAAGCGGCCTTCGAGGAGGGCATCGGCTTCGACGGCTCGGCGATCGAGGGCTTCGCCCGCGTCTTCGAATCGGACATGGTGGCCATGCCCGACCCGACCACCTTCCAGGTCTTCCCCTTCGAGGGCGGGGTCAGCGGCGAGAGCGCCCGGATGTTCTGCGACATCCTGCTGCCCGACGGCGGGCCCTCCTGGGCCGACCCCCGGCACGTGCTGCGCCGCGCGCTGTCCAAGGCCGCCGAGAAGGGCTTCACCTTCTACACCCACCCCGAGATCGAGTTCTTCCTGCTGGAGAACGGCCCGCAGGACGGCTCGGTGCCCATTCCGGTCGACACCGGTGGCTACTTCGAGCACACCACCCACGCCGTGGCTCGGGACTTCCGTCGCCAGGGCGTGCTGGCGCTGGAGCGGATCGGCATCTCGGTGGAGTTCAGCCACCACGAGGTCGCGCCCGGCCAGCAGGAGATCGACCTGCGCTACGCCGACGCGCTCACCACCGCCGACAACATCATGACCTTCCGGCACGTGGTCAAGGAGGTGGCGCTCTCCACCGGCGTGCAGGCCAGCTTCATGCCGAAGCCGTTCACCGATCAGCCGGGCAGCGGGATGCACACCCACCTGTCGCTGTTCGAGGGGGAGCGCAACGCCTTCCACGACGCCGGCGACCCGATGAAACTGTCCAAGGTGGCGAAGTCCTTCATCGCCGGCCTGCTGGTGCACGCCCGGGAGTACACCGCGGTCACCAACCAGTGGGTCAACTCGTACAAGCGGCTCTTCCCGCAGGCCCTGCCCGACCGGATCACCGAGAGCCCGGCGTACGTCTGCTGGGGTCACCTCAACCGGTCCGCGTTGGTCCGGGTGCCCGCGTACGGCAAGCCCAACTCGGCCCGCGTCGAGGTCCGCTCACCGGACTCGGCGGCCAACCCGTACCTCGCCTTCGCGGTGCTGCTCGGCGCCGGCATGAAGGGCATCGAGGAGGGGTACGAGCTGCCGCCGGGCGCCGAGGACGACGTCTGGTCGCTGACCAGCGCCGAGCGACGTGCCATGGGGTACGAGGCCCTGCCGGAGAACCTGGCCGAGGCGATCGACGTGATGGCCGGCTCCGAGCTGGTCGCCGAGGTGCTCGGCGAGCATGTCTTCGACTTCTTCCTGCGCAACAAGCGGGCCGAGTGGGAGCAGTACCGCCGCGAGGTCACCCCGTACGAGCGGCAGCGCTACCTGGCGCTGTAGCCGCTGGGGCTGACGCGTTTGCGCGCTGCCGCTATCGTCTCGATCACCGCGCCGGTACCCCTCCGGGCGGAGAGTTCGGGAGGCAGTCGGTGCTGGAGGATCTGCTCAGCGGTGTCTGGCAGAGCGTCGTGTTCGGGATCGTCGGCGTGGGGCTGATGGCGGCCGGCTTCGTGCTGGTCGACCTGCTCACGCCAGGTCGGTTGCGGGACCTGATCTGGGTCGACCGCAACACCAACGCGGGGTTGCTGCTCGCCGCCAACCAGCTCGGCATCGCCGGGATCGTCTTCACCGCGATCCTGACCAGCTACAGCGACTTCGGGAAGGGGCTCGCCTCCACCGTGGTGTTCGGGCTGGTCGGGTTGGCCATCATGGCGCTGGCCTTCTTCGTGCTCGATCTGCTCACCCCGGGCAAGCTCGGCGAGGTCATCTGCTCGCCCGAGCCGCACCCGGCGGCCCGGGTCAGCGCCGCCACCCACTTCGGCGCCGCGCTGATCGTGTGCGCCTGCATCGCCTGAGCGCGGTCGTCGTACCCCGGCCGTAGCGTGCCGGGCATGAACCGCACGGACCGCCTCTACGCCCTGGTCGAGGAGCTGCGGGCGGTGTCGCCACGGCCGCGCAGCGCCCGCTGGCTGGCCGCGCGCTTCGAGGTCAGCAGCCGGACCATCGAGCGCGACCTAGGTGCGTTGCAGGAGTCCGGCGTGCCGATCTGGGCCGAGCCCGGGCGCACCGGCGGCTACGTGCTGGACCGCGCCCGCACCCTGCCGCCGGTCAACCTGACCGCCGCCGAGGCGGTGGCGATGGCCGTCGCGCTGCACCGGCTCGCCGGCACGCCGTTCGCCGGGTCGGGCGCCACGGCGCTGCGCAAGCTGGTGGCGGTGCTGCCGGCCGCCGACGCGGCCGAGGCGCACCGGCTCGCCGGTCGGGTGCACCTGGTCGGCGACGGGCCGGCCACGCCCGTCCCGGCCATCGTCGCCGACGCGGTCGCCGCGCGGCGGGTGCTGCGCATCCGGTACGCCGACCGCGACGGCACCGAATCACTACGCGACGTCGAGCCGCTCGGCTACCTGGGCAACCCGCGACACTGGTATCTGCTCGCCTGGTGCCGGCTGCGCGATGAGCTGCGCTGCTTTCGCACCGACCGGATCCGGAGCGTTCGGGCGTTGCCCGAGATGGTGGCCCGGGAATTCCACCCGACGGATCTCGACATCCCCCACGACCGGGTCCGCCCACTGAGCCTGGTCTGAGACGCCGCAGCGCGGCAGTCTCGCGTCAGCGCATGGCACGGTCGGTACGAACCCCGTCGGCTGATCCGGAAACACCGACAGGACGGTGTCGCGGACGCCCCCGAGACTGCTCCAGACGACGGCCGAACGGCCGGCACGGGAAACCTCTGGAGGCAGCAGATGTCCACGACGCCCATCACCTGGTTCGAGATCGGCACCGACCGGCCGGAGGAGGCGGAGCGCTTCTACGGCGAGCTGTTCGGCTGGACCTTCGAGGAGCAGGGCGGGCCCGGCGGGTCCTACCGCGTCACCGGTGCCGGTGGCGACACCGGGATCGGCGGAGCGATCCGGGGCACCGACGGGACGTCGCCGAACTACGCGGTGTTCTACGCCGAAGTCGCCGACGTGGCGGGGACCTGCCGCCGGGCCGAGGCGGCCGGCGGCAAGGTGCTGGTGCCGGCGCGTACGGCCCCGAGCGGGCTCACGTTGGCCCACCTGCTCGACCCGGCCGGGAACCACCTGGGTGTGTTCACGCCCCCACCCGCCCAGGGCTGACCGGGCCAAGCAGGTCTGATGCGCCAAGCAGGTCTGACGCGCCAAGCAGGTCTGACGCGCCAAGCAGGTCTGACGCGTCAAGCAGGTCTGACGCGTCAAGCAGGTCTGACGCGTCAAGCAGGTCTGACGCGTCAAGCAGGTCTGACGCGTCAAGCAGGTCTGACGCGCCAAGCAGGGCCGGTCGGCGCGTGTCGGGACGGTGATCGACTCCAGATCGCCGATGTGGCGGTGTCCATATGCCTGGACACCGCCACATCGGCGAAACGGAGTGGATCAAGCCGGGCCGGCGCCGGCACAGGTCCGGGTCAGCCCGTCGGGGTCACTCGCTGGGCGTGGCCTCGGGAGCGTCCGGCTGGTCGGAGCCCTTCGGGCCACCCTGACCGTCGGGGCCACCCTTGTCGCCCTTGTCACCGGCGCCACCCTTGTCACCGTGGCCACCCTTCTCGCCCGGGCCACCCTTGCCGCCCGGACCGTCGTGACCGCCGGGGAAGACGCCGGCCTCGACGGCCTTGGTGATGGCGTCGGCCTGCTCCTGGGTGAGCTTGCCGTCCTCGACCGCCTTGTCCAGCCGCTCCTTGAGCGCGGCCTGACGGTCCTCGGCGGACGGGCGCTCCGGCCGGTCGGCCGGCTTGTGCTGCTCGCGGACCTTCTCCAGCGCGGCGGTCACCTTGTCGGTGGAGACGCCCAGCTCCGTGGCGAGCGCCTCGGCGAACTCGCCCTGCCGGTCGGCCTTCGAGCCCTGCTTCTCGGTGGTGCTGCTGGCGCTCGGGGTCGGCGTGTCGCCGTCCGCGGCGAACGCCATCGTCGGAGCGGCGATCCCCACGCTGAGGACGCCAGCGGTGGCCAGGCCGGCCAGCAGGTGCTTCTTGCGGATGGTGCGGGACATGCTCTCCTCCAGGTAACTCGGTGGTGTTGCGATGTCGTAACCGACTGTGACCACGGGGGCTGGGTGTAAGCCGTGCCGAACCTGTCCGCCGGCTGGCAATCCGGGTCGAGAAATGGGACAAACCTGTTGCTTCGGCGCGTCCGGTGGGCGAAGGTGGTTGCTCTCCGTGCCCGCTGGCCGCGCTACGTGGGGTCGGCCGGGTCCATCGACGGAAGGCAGCTCTCGTGACGTCCACCGTGATCAGGGAACTCCCGCTCGTCGACCCGCAGGCCGGGCCGTACGGCATCACGACCGGCCCCGACGCGGCGCTCTGGCTGACTCTGGTCCACGCCGGCGAGATCGCCCGTATGGACGTGGACGGTTCGGTGCGCCGCTGGCCGGCCGGTGGCCCGGGTAGTCGGCCACTGATCGTCACGCCCGGCCCGGACGGTGCGCTCTGGTTCACCCGCTCCGGGGACGACCGGATCGGCCGGATCACGACCGACGGAGAGCAGAGCGAGGTCGTTCTGCCGGCGGGCACCGGCCCGGGCGGCATCGCCGCGGGCCCGGACGGCGCCCTCTGGTACGCCGGGATGAGCTCCGACACCGTCGGCCGGGTCAGCACCGACGGCGTGGTCACCGAGGTGCGGCTACCAACCTCCGGGGCGTTCGCCTCGATGGTGGCGGCCGGGCCGGACGACGCCGTCTGGTGCACGCTCAACCAGGCGAACGCGATCGCCCGGGTCGGCATGGACGGGGCGGTGCGCGTGCACCCGCTTCCCACCGAGGGTGCCGCGCCGGTGGGTATCACCGCGGGTGTGGACGGAGCGTTCTGGTTCGTGGAGATCGCCGCCGGTCAGGTCGGGCGGATCACCCCGGACGGCCGGATCGAGGAGTACCCGCTGCCGGACCGGACGGCACGGCCGCACGCCATCGTCGCCGACCCGGCCGGCGGCGCCTGGTTCACCGAGTGGGCCGGCAACCGGATCGGCCACGTCGACCCGGCCGGCCGGGTCGACACCTACGAGCTGCCCACTCCGAAATCCGAGCCGCACGGTCTCACCGTCACCCCTGACGGCACCGTCCACGCCGCCCTGGAAATCGGCCGCCTGGCCCAACTCACCCCCTGACCCCGACTCCCACCGTCCTGCGGGTCAGGCGACTGCCGGTTGGACCGTGAGGGTGCCGGCGTCGGTGTCGAGGGTGGCCGGGGTGCCGACGGGGACGGTGAGCTGGCCGGGGCCGTGGCCGATCGGCAGCCCGCCGAGCACCGGCACGCCGAGGTCACCGAGACCTTCGGTGAGCACGTCGGCGACCGTGGTGTCCCAACTGTCGGCGCAATCGGTGAACTGCCCGACCGCCACCCCGGCCAACCCGTCCAGCGCACCGGCCCGGCGCAGCTGGGTGAGCATCCGGTCGACCTTGTACGGGGGCTCCTGCACGTCCTCGATCAACAGCACCGCCCCGGTCAGGTCGGGCAGGTCCGGCGTGCCGATCGACGCGGCGATCATGCACAGGTTGCCGCCGAGCAGGGTGCCGGTGGCGCGACCCGGGACGCGTACGCCGAAGGTGTCCTCGGCGGGCACCGCGGCGACCGACACCGGCTCGGTCGTCATCAGCGCCGCGTGCAGGGATTCGGCGGAGCGCAGTGGGGTCCGCTCGTCGCGCCAGGCCGCCCCCGGGCCGTGCACTCCGGCCAGCCGGGCACCCCGCCACAGCGCGAACTGCAACGCGGTGATGTCCGAGAAGCCGGCCACCACCTTCGGGTCGCGGCGGACGGCGGCCATGTCGATGGCGTCCACGATCCGCTGGACGCCGTACCCGCCCCGGGTGCAGATCACCCCGCGCACCTGCGGGTCGGCGAACGCCGCGTTCAGGTCGGCGGCGCGCAGATCGTCCGCGCCGGCCAGGTAGCCGTGCCGGGCGTACGCGTTCGGCGCCAGCACCGGCCGCAGACCCCAGCCGGTCAGCAGCTCCACCCCACGGGCCACCCGCTCCGGCGAGGTCGGCCCGGACGGTGACACCAGCAGAACCGTGTCGCCGTGCTGCAGTACGGGCGGGCGGACGACGGAGTTCACGGCACGGTGGTCGGGCACAGCGGCAGAGCTTAGCCGGGTCGGCGGGTCACTGGTCGGCGTACCGCTCGGCCCAGTCGGGTGCCGGCGGAATGGGCGTGATCACGTCGATCAGGACGCCTGCGGGGTCGGCGACGATGAAGTGTCGCTGCCCGAAGTCCTCGTCGCGCAGTGTCAACTCAGGGCGGAGCCCGCCGCGGACGATCAGCCGCTCCCATTCCGCGTCGACGTCGGTGACCTCCACGTTCAGCAGCAGCCCTTGCGCCGGCTTTCGGTATGCCTCCGGGACCGATGGGTGCCGGTGGTCGAGCAGTGCCAGTTCGTGGGCCGGAGGGCCGGGGCGGCGCAGGCTCACGTACCAGTCCGCTTCGAAGGTCGTCTCGAACTCAAGGAAGCGCCGGTAGAACTCGTGGCACTCGGCCAACTTGGTGGTGCAGATGACCGGGTAGAAGCTGGTGACATTCATCGGGACTCCTTCGCGTACCATCGGTATGTCAATGACCGTATTTCGCGTACCGCTGGTATGTCAATGGAGGCGTGATGGGCCGGGGAGTGCGTGAGGAGCAGCGGGAGCAGACCCGGCGGACACTGCTGCTGCAGAGCCGGCATCTCTTCGCGACACGCGGCTACCAGGCCGTCGGCCTGGCAGAGATCGTGGGCGCGGCCGGGGTGACCAAGGGCGCGCTCTACCACCACTTCGCCAGCAAGGTTGAGCTGTTCCGGGCGGTGCTGACCCAGGTGCAGCAGGAGGTGGGCGGTCGGGTCGCCGCCATCGCCGATGCCCAACCTGACCCGTGGTCTCGGCTCACCGCCGGCTGCCAGGCGTTCCTCAGTGCCAGCGCCGATCCCGACTTGCAGCGGATCATGCTGGTCGACGGGCCCGCCGTGCTCGGCTGGCACGAGTGGCGGGCCCTGGACGAGGCCACCTCCGGCCGACACCTGGCCGACGCGCTCGCCGACCTCATCACGGCGGGCGTGATCGCCCCACAGCCGGTGGCACCCCTGTCCCACCTGCTCTCCGGTGCGATGAACGAGGCCGCGCTCTGGCTGGCCGGATCGGCAGACCCGGCCGACCTCGTCGCCACCCAGGCCGCGCTGTCCCGGTTGATCGACGCGCTGCGGGTCAACGAGCCGCTGTAGGTCCGATCACCGGCACTCTTCTGAGCGGGCCTGTGGCGGGGCGTGGCGCACCCGGCCCACCGGCTAGCCTCGACGGGTGGCAACCGCGCTGGTGATCGAGAACGACCCGACGGACGACGCGCGCCGGCTGGGTGAGTGGCTGACCGAGGCTGGGCTGGAGCTGTGGGTGGTTCGCCCGCACGCCGGCGACGAGCTCCCCGCCGACCTGGAGGGGTACGCGGCGCTGGTGGTGCTCGGCGGCGACCAACAGGCGTACCCGCTGCCGGACGGCTCGCCCGGCGCACCCTGGTTTCCCGCCGTGGAGGGTCTGCTGCGCAAGGCGGTCCGCTACCGGGTGCCCACCCTGGCGGTCTGCCTGGGCGCGCAGCTGCTCGCCACCGCGCACGCCGGGCTGGTCGAGCGGAGCCCTTCCGGGCCGGAGATCGGCCCCGGCGTGGTCGGCCGGCGCGACGCCGCCGAGGGCGACCCGCTGTTCCGCTACGTGCCGCTGATCCCGGACGTGCTCCAGTGGCACTCCGATGAGATCACCGAGCTGCCCCGGGGCGCCACGCTGCTGGCCGCGTCCACCCGCTACCCGCACCAGGCGTTCCGGCTCGGCGACCGGGCGTGGGGGTTGCAGTTCCACATCGAGTGCGACGCCGCGATGATCGCCGACTGGGCCAGCGACTCGACCCAACTCGCCGAGCTGGGCTACGACCCGGAGCTGGTGGTCGCGGCCTGCGCCTCGGTGCTGGTCGACGTCGAGGAGGTCTGGCAGCCGTTCGCCGCCCGGTTCGCCGCGCTGGCCCTCGGCGAGCTGGACGACAGTACGACGCGGCGCGGTCTGCCGCTGCTCGGGCACTGATGAGCCGGCCGACCAGGGCGACGGGCTGGCTCGCCCGGTACGGCTTCGGCACCGCCGAGGGCGACGGCGGGGCGCGCGCCGCCGACCTGCTCGGCCCGGACGGGCTGCGGCTGTGGCGACCGGTCGAGCAGGAGCCCGTCGACGAGCCGGCCGGGGAGCTGCTCGCCGCGCTGTCCCGGGCCGCCGACCCGGACCTGGCGCTGCGTCAACTGCACCGCATCGTCGAGGCCGAACGCCGCACGAATGGCGGCACCGCCGAATCGGCCCTGCTCGCGGAGTTGCACACCGACCCCGGGCTGCGGCGGCGGCTGATCGCGGTGCTCGGTGCCTCGGCGGCGCTCGGCGATCACCTGGTGGCTCATCCCGAGCACTGCACGGCGCTGCGTACCGCCCCGGACGGGCTCGCGCCGATCGCCGAGGGGCGGCTGGAGCAGGACGGCGACGGTAACCCCGTGGCGGTGCTGCGAAGCGCGTACCGGCTGGCCCTGCTGCGGATCGCGGCGGCGGACCTGACCGGCGGGCGCGGCCTGGAGCAGACCATGGCCGCGCTCTCCGCGCTGGCCGACGCGACGCTGGCCGCGGCGTACGAGATCGCCGTCGCGGAGCTGGCGGAGGGCACCGAGCGGCCCCGGCTCGCGGTGGTGGCGATGGGCAAGTGCGGCGGCGGTGAGCTGAACTACGTCTCCGACGTCGACGTGATCTTCGTGGCGGCCGAGGACGCCGACCTGGCCGCCGCGACCCTGGTGGCGACCCGGCTGATCTACATCTGCGGGCTCGTCGCGTGGCCGGTGGACGCCGCGCTGCGCCCGGAGGGCAGCCGGGGCCCGCTGGTGCGGACCCTTGCCAGCCACCTGGCCTACTACCGCCGGTGGGCGCGCACCTGGGAGTTCCAGGCGCTACTCAAGGCCCGCCCGGCCGCCGGTGACCTGCCGCTGGCTCAGGAGTGGATCGACCAGCTCGCGCCGCTGGTCTGGCGGGCGGCCGAACGGCCCGAGGCGGTCGAGGACGTCCGCGCGATGCGACGCCGGATCATCGACCACATCCCGCCGAAGGAGTTGGAGCGCGAAATCAAGCGCGGCCCGGGCGGGCTGCGCGACATCGAATTCGCCGTCCAGTTGCTGCAACTCGTGCACGGCCGCGGTGACGAGACGCTGCGGGAACCCGGCACCATCCCGGCGCTGCGCGCGCTCGTCGCCGGGGGCTACGTCGGCCGGGCCGACGGCGAGGCGCTGCTGCGCGGCTACCGCTTCCTGCGCAGCGTCGAGCACCGGCTCCAACTGCAGGGCCTACGCCGTACGCACACGGTGCCCACCGAGCCGGGCGCGCTGCGCTGGCTCGCCGCCGCGCTGGGCTTCACGGCAGCGCCGGGGCGCAGCGCCGTGGAGAGCTTCCGGGCCGAGTGGGTCACCCACGCCGCCGAGGTACGCCGGCTGCACGCCAAGCTGCTCTACCGGCCGCTGCTGGAGTCGGTGGCCCGCGTGCCGGCCGACGGGCTGCGGCTCACCCCGGAGGCGGCCCGGCATCGGCTGGAGATCCTCGGCTTCGCCGACCCGGCCGGGGCGCTGCGCCACCTGCAGGCGCTCATCGGCGGGGTGAGTCGCACGGCGGCCATCCAGCGGACGCTGCTGCCGGTGCTGCTCAGCGAGTTCGCCGACGCGCCGGAGCCGGACCGGGGGTTGCTCAACTACCGGAAGGTCTCCGACAAGCTGGGCAGCACCCCCTGGTATCTGCGGCTGCTGCGCGACGGCGGCCCGGTCGCCCGTCGGCTGGCCCGGGTGCTCGCCCTGTCCCGCTACGTCGCCGACCTGCTCGCCCGGGACCCGGAGGCGCTGCGGCTCCTGGCCGAGGAGAACGAGCTGGCGCCGCGATCCAGCGAGGTGCTCCGGGACGGGTTCCTCGCGGCGGCGGCCCGGCACACCGACCCGGTCGAGGCGACCCGCGCGGTGCGCGCACTGCGGCGCCGGGAGCTGGTCCGGGTGGCGTGCGCCGACGTGCTCTGCCGGGCAGGGGCGCTCGCACCCACCCCCACCCGGCCCGACGGCGCGAAGCGAGCACCCGGGCTGGCCGACATCACCGAGGTCGGTACGGCGCTCGCCGACGTCACCGACGCCACCCTGGCTGCCGCCCTGCGCGCCGCCCGGGCCAGCCAGCCGGCGCCACCCGGGCTGCGGTTCGCGGTGATCGGCGTGGGACGGCTCGGCGGGTACGAGTCGAACTACCTGTCCGACGCCGACGTGCTCTTCGTCTACGACTCGCCCACCGGCAGCGGCGACAGCGCGGCCAGCACCGCCGCACACGCGATCGCCGAGGAGCTACGCCGACTGCTCGGCGTGCCCGCCCCCGACCCGCCGCTCGGCGTCGACGCCGACCTGCGCCCCGAGGGCCGGCAGGGTCCGCTGGTACGCAGCCTCGCCGCCTACGCGCAGTACTACGCCCGCTGGTCGCGGGTGTGGGAGGCGCAGGCGCTGCTGCGCGCCCGGTTCGTCTGCGGCGACGCCGACCTGGGCGCCGAATTCGAGGCGATGATCGACCCGGTGCGGTACCCGGCCGACGGACTGACCCGCGAGCAGGTCGTCGAGATCCGCCGGATCAAGGCCCGGGTGGAGACCGAGCGGCTGCCCCGCGGCGCCGACCCGGCCACCCACACCAAGCTGGGTCGCGGTGGGCTGGCCGATGTGGAGTGGGCGGTGCAGCTCGTCCAGCTCCGGCACGCCGGCGCGATCCCGGCGCTGCGCGGCACGCGTACCCTCGACGCCCTCGCGGCCGCCGAGCGGGCCGGCCTGGTCGACCCGGCGGACGCCGCCGAGATGGCCGCCGGCTGGTCCCTGGCCGCGCAGGTGCGCAACGCGTTGATGCTGGTACGGGGCCGGGCCGGCGACCAGCTGCCCCGGCACGGGGTGGAGCTGGCCGGGGTGGTTCGGCTGCTCGGTCGGGACGACCCGGGGGAGTTCCTCGACGAGTACCTGCGGATCGGCCGCCGCTCCCGCGCCGCCGCCCAGCGCGTCCTGGAGGCGTAAGGGGCCTTTCAGCTGCCGAGGGTGTACTCGCCCGGGCGGGGGACCGTGACGGTGGTCCAGTCGCCGTCGGCGGTGACTGTGGCGCCGCCGGACGCGGCCAGCCAGCGGCTGTGCCGGACCCGGACCGCGACCGGGCCGGCGGTCGGTGCCCGGAAGGTCACCGCCGCGCCGTCGGCGCGGACCAGCTCGGCGGGCGCGGCGACCAGCGGCGTCGGGTCGGCCACCGCCCAGACCCGCCAGTGCGGGCCGGACCAGACCGGCGTCAGATACGGCAACCCGCCCTCGACCAGCTCCGCCTCGGCGCGCCCCACCCAGGACAGGGGGGCGTCCGGCACCGCCACGAACTGCACGGCGTTCTCTGCCAGCCAGGCCCGGTAGGTGGACGGGGTCAGCGGTACGCCGGTGCCGGCCGCACCTGGCACGGTTGTGAAGAACAGCGGGTTGCGGTCGATGTCGGCCTGTCGCAGCCAGCCCCGGGCCAGCGGCACCTCACCCAGCCGCGCCGCCTCCCAGTAGTTGCGCGTCGGTGGCACCTCGACCCGGCCGGTGAGCTGGTGCCCGGCCAGGAACGCACGCAGCGGCGCGTAATAGCCGGGCGCGCTGGTCGGGTCGCCGATGCCGCGCAGGTCGGCGGGGACCACCGGCGGCTGCCAGACGCAGACCGTCACCAGCAGCGCGGCCAGGCCGACACCGCCGACCAGCCGGGCTCGGGTGGGGCGTGCCGCCCGGCGGGCCAACCGTTCGGAGAGCCAGGCCGGCGGGTGGGCGGCGGCGGCCAACACCGGCAGCGCGAACATCGTCACCAGCCGGGTCGCGTTCAACCCGACCGGAGTGTGCACCAGGGCGGCGGCGAGCACCCCCGCCGCGGCGAGCAGCGCGCCGAACCGCACCGGCCGGTACGCCACCAACGCCGCCACCACCAGACTGGTCAGCGTCGCGCGCAGTGTGTCGGTGCGGCTGATGTTCATCCAACCGCCGTCGCCGAAGAACAGCGCCGTCGCCGCGAGCGGCACGGCCGCCGCGACCCCGAGTGTCAGACCGTCGGCGTACCGGCGGCTGAGCAGCAGCGCGGTGCCCGCGAGACCGACGAAGAGACCCGCCACCGGGCTCGTGGCCGAGGCCAGCAGGGCGCAGCCCGCCGCGAGACCGAGCCGCCACCACGGCCTTCGGCCCGGGGGTACGCCCCGACTCAACGCGAGCAGCGCGGCCAGCCCGAACGCCACACCCAGGGCGTAGGTGACCCGGCCGGAGACCAGGTTGCCGGCCAGCGTGACCACCCCTACCAGGCTGCCCAGCAGTGGCCGGGGCACGTCGCTGCGGACCAGCAGCGCGGCCAGCGCGGCGGCCGACGCCACCAGCGCCAGCGCACCGGTCACCCGCACGCCGAGCAGCGCCATGATCGGCTGGGACAGCAGGCTGTAGCCGAACTGCTGCACCCCGCCGTACCAGCGCAGATCCACCGGCGTCGCACCGTGGGCGGCGAAGAAGTCCGCCCTGGCGACCTGCGCGGCGAGGTCCGAGCCCATCAACGGCAGGGCCAGCCAGAGCACGCCGAGCACGACGGCGGAACCGGTGGCCACCGCCACCACCCGACTGCGCCGCATGCCCACCTCCGTACCGCGACCACCGTACTGGCAGCATGTCCGGCGTGCCTCACCACCTCGCGCGTTGGATCGGACTGGCGGGTTCGGCGCTGCTCGCCGTCGCCGCGTTCCTCGGCGGCGCCCTGCCCGGGTCACCCCTGCGCCCCACCCCGGTCAGCATCTGGCAGGGCCCGAACGGGCCGCTGGTCATCGCCGCCTGGCTGATCGGCACCGCGCTGATGGCCTACGCCTGGTGGTCGCTGCGCGACAACGTGCCGTCGACCCGCTGGGCGCTGATCACCGTCGGGCTCTGGCTGCTACCGGTGCTGATCGCGCCGCCGCTGGCGAGCCGCGACGTCTACGCGTACGCGTGCCAGGGTGCCAGCTACGCGGCCGGGATCAACCCGTACGAGCAGGGTGTCTCCGCGCTGCCCTGCCCCTGGCTGGACACCATCTCCTACATCTGGCGGGACACCCCTGCACCGTACGGGCCGCTGTTCGTGGTGCTGTCCGGCGCCGTGGTGAAGGCCACCGGCTCGCTCACCGGCGCGATCGTGGCGTTCCGGCTGATCGCGGTGGCCGGAGTGGCGCTGACCGCTCTCAGCCTGCCGGTGTTGGCCCGGCGTGCAGGCGTACCCGCCGGACGGGCGATCTGGTTGGCGCTGGGCTGCCCGCTGGTCGCCGTGCACCTCGTCTCCGGCGCGCACAACGACGCGCTGATGGTCGGCCTGCTGGTCTCCGGGCTGGCGGTGATCGCCTCCCGGCCCGGCCGCCCCGGGCCGCTGCTCGCCGGTGGCGTGCTGCTCGGCCTCGCCGCCGCGATCAAGGTGACCGCGCTGGTCGTGGTGCCGTTCGCCGCGTTGGCCGCGATCGTCGGCGGATACTCGGTCCGTGCGCTGATCCGGCAGGGCGGGTGGGTGGTCGGCGGCGCGGTCGCCGTCGTGGCCGGGGTGACCTTCGCGGCCGGGCTGGACTTCGGCTGGGTCGGTGGGCTGGCCCGCGGCGGCGACGTGATCGCCTGGACCTCGCCGTCCACCGCCGTCGGGCAGACCATCGGCTACCTGGCGGTGCCCTTCGGCGGGCACATCGACGCGCTGCCGGTGACCCGGGGGATCGGCATGGCCGTGCTGGCCCTGCTGCTGGTCTGGCTCTGGTGGCGGGCCCGCACCCGGGAACCGCTGTGGTACGCCGCCCTGGCGCTGGCCGCCACGGTCGCCCTCGCGCCGCTGTTCCACCCCTGGTACTGGATCTGGCCGCTGGCCGTGCTGGCGGCCACGGCCCGGCGGACCCGATGGTTCACCGTGGTAGCCCTGTTCTCGTCGTTCCTGGTGCTGCCCGACGGCACCGGCCTGCCTCGGTTCACCAAGTCGGTCGGTGCGCCGTTGATGACGCTGTTGGTGATCGTGCTGGTCATCCGGTTGGTACGGTCGGCTCGGGCGGCCCGTCAGCCGGTCGCCGCCGACTGAGGGAAGGTGCGCCGGTGACCGCTCCCGGCGCACCCCAGCAACCTGTTCCGCCGGGGTCTGGCCCTCCGCCTGCTCCGCCGCCGCCCGGCCCGCCGCCTGCTCCGCCGCCTGGCCCGCCGCCCGGCCCGCCGCCTGCTCCGCCGCCCGGTCTGCTGCCGCCCGTTTCGTCGGCGGCGGCATCGGCTGTGCGGTACGTCGGCCTGGCCGGCGCGGTCCTGCTCGCCGTGGCCGGGTACCTCGGCGGGGCACTGCCCGACGCCCCGCTGGGCGCGACGCCGGTGTCGATCTGGCGAGCCCCGGGCGGCCCGGCCACGCTGACCTGCTGGCTGGTCGGCACCGCGCTGCTGGTCGGCGCGTGGTGGTCGTTGCGCGAAGGCGCTCCGTCGACCCGCTGGGCGTACGCCACCGCAGGGCTGTGGGCGCTGCCGCTGCTGGTCGCGCCGCCGCTGGGCAGCCGGGACGTCTACTCGTACGCCTGCCAGGGCTGGACGTACGCGCACGGCGTCGACCCGTACACGGTGGGCGGGGCGGCGGCGGGCTGCCCGTGGCTGGACGCCGTGGCGCCGATCTGGCGGGACACTCCGGCACCGTACGGGCCGGTCTTCGTGCTGCTCGCGGCGCTCGCGGTGGGCCTCGGCGGCGGGCTGATCGGCACGGTCGTGCTGCTGCGCGTGATCGCTGTGGCGGGGCTGCTGCTGGCCGTACTCTGCGTGCCCGGGTTGGCCCGGGCGGCCGGGGTGCCGACCCGGCGGGCGGCCTGGCTGGCTCTGGCGTGCCCGTTGGTCGGGGTGCACCTGGTGGCCGGGGCGCACAATGACGCGCTGATGCTGGGCCTGCTGCTGTACGGGCTGCTGATCGTGGTCCGCCGACCGGGCCGGCCGTCGGCGTTGCTGTTCGCCGGGGCGCTGCTCGGGCTGGCCGTGATGGTGAAGGCCAGTGCTGTCGTGGTGGTGCCGTTCGCCGCGCTGGCCGCGGTGCACGGCCGCTACACCGTACGGGCGCTGCTGCGCGACGGTGGCTGGCTGGCCGGCGGGCTGCTCGCCTCGTTGCTGGTCACCTCGGCGCTGTCCGGCCTCGGGTTCGGCTGGGTGGGCGGGCTGACCCACAGCGGCGACTCCGAGCAGTGGACCTCGCCCCCCACCGCCGTCGGGCTGGTGGTGGACTACGCCGGCGCGCTGGTCGGCCGGGACCCGCAGGCGGTGCCGGTGGTCCGGGCGGTCGCGCTGCTGCTGCTCGTCGGCGTGCTGGTGGTGTTCTGGTGGCGGGCCTGGCGGACGTTGGGCGCGTTGACCGACGTCCGGCAGCGGACGCCCCGGATCGAGGCGACCGGCCCACGGGTGGCGCTGCACGGCGCGGCGCTGGCGCTGGTCGCCACCGTCGTCCTGTCCCCGGTCTTCCACCCCTGGTATGCGACCTGGCCCCTGGCGCTGCTCGCGCTCACCGCGTCCCGGACGACGTGGTTCGTGCTGCCGGCCTCGGCGGCGGCCTTCCTCGCCCTGCCCGACGGCACCAACCTGGCCCGCTTCACGAAGGCCCCCGGCGCCCTGGCGATGACCGCCCTGCTCCTGGTGGTGCTCCTGCTCGGCGCTCGCCGCGCGGCCGGCGCTCGCCGCGCGGTCCGCGCCGCGCGCAGGCTCCGGTGATCGGTGGTTGCTGGGTGATAAATCGGGCTAAACGCCTTCCTGGCCTCGTGTTCACCCAGGGCTAGCGGTCAAGATCGTGCTCGATCCAGGATCGAGTGGCATCAGCGCGTCGGTAGACCACTACATCCTGGATCGAGCACGATCTTCGGCGCGGGGCGCGGGGCGCGGGGCGCGGGGCGCGGGGCGCGGGGCGCGGGGC